>NZ_CP058566.2:344720-689440 GCF_014672715.2 Dehalogenimonas etheniformans
CTCCTGGCCTCATCGAATATTTGAGGATTCTCTTCGACAAACTGGACTTTCATCAAAATCTAAGTCCACAACTGAATCTACCAAATCGTCTTTAAGGATAGCGCCACATTGAATCAGCTAGGATAACAATTCATTAATAGTTTCGAATTGAATCGAAGCATTAGGGAATTGACATGGTTCAAAAAAGCTACATTTCGTAACGGAATATCACTAATTCCTAAAATAAATTCGGAGGCACAAATGCCTCCGAATTTAATAAGAGAGTCTTTTTACTTAGAGGTCTATTTAGCTAAAACTAATCTGAATCCGATACCCCGCTCTGTGACGATCCGGACACTGGTGATATCGTCAGTACACAACTTTTTTCTCAAACGTTGGACACACATTCTGATAGCAGCACTAGCCCCAGGGACATTATTGCCCCAAATTGCATGTGCAACGTTATTGTATGTGGTAATCCGCCCAGCGTTTTGCATCAATCGGTACATGATGATGTTTTCATTCCTAGTAAGGGCGACTTCGCGCCTATCAACAAATGCTCGATGCACATCCGCTTCAAGCCTCATTCTACCGGAGGTGATTGAACTGACGTCCTCCCTCCCTATATATCGACGAAAAACTGCTTGACATTTGGCTATCAGGTCAAGTTGGGCAATCGGTTTTGATAAGCATTCGTCGGCACCGAGCTGTAAACTCCTAACTTCATCGGATTCAAGGAGCCCTCTTTTAAGGACAATCGTTGGTTTAGAACAATGCAAGAAAAGCATTTCAAGGAAATCGAAACCACTCATATCTGGTAATTCCAGATCGACGATAATAAGATCAAAATCAGAATGCCCAACCTCAATTAACCCCAAATTGCCAGTCGTACAACGAATAATTTGGGCATCCGGCCATGGAACCTTGATCGCCGATATTGTTATTTCGGTTTCATCCCGGTGACTATCAACAACCAGGATATTCATTAAGCTCAATTGAGGATTCACCCCTTTTTGAGACTATTAAGGACTCACGACGAAGAATTATGCAAGCGATTACATTATATCCATTCTATATAGAAGAATTATATCGTACCTAAGTCTTAATCACTAGTGTACTTTATGCCTATTTTACACAATCAAAAAGAATTTTGAGGTCGAATCTCCACCAGTGCAATGAACCATTATGCCATTCGTCTGGGTGACCTCTGCTTTGAGAATCTTGGTGATCGTATCTACGATTTCCAGGTATTTTTTGCCTTTCTGATACAGGCTGGGTTGGATCTTTGCCGCCGTAAAGATCCTCAAGTTTCCTATATACAAGAAACTGCAAAAGTTGCGGATCTTACGCGGGCCTCCCGTTATTCAGGCAAACGACATATCCAAATCCCAATTCGAAGAGGTTCGGCCAAGCCATTACGGCATGCGGCGGGTCTGCCACTCCGGAAAGCTTGGCAGGTTCCTACAAGACCTGGAAAAAATGAGGTGGCAGCACTTTATTTGAGAGAGACGTAGCGCCACTCGTTTTAGGAAAGTTCATTTGTTTGAGAAATAGCATTGACCTTTTCGTGTCTTAATTTTAGCACCGTAGATTTGCCGTAGTCGGTCAATACCCAATAATCCGCGTCGACGCTGCCTCTGATCGAACCGGTTCGGCGCCGTTGTTCGATCCGAATGACTTGATACAGACTTAGTTCCTTTAGCAGATCATCAGTTTTGTCCCACAACTCTTGGGGATTATCCTTGCTTAGTGAATATTCTTCGATCAACTTGGTCAAGAGGTCACCAGTTGTCACTCCCGAGATAAATTTGCCCCAGGTGCGTTCAAGAACAGCCAGACAATTCATCTTTACGCCGCTAACCCATACGTCGAATTCCGACAACCCGGCGATCGTTTCATCCATATCCGCGCCAGCGAAGTCAGAAGGCTTTTCCATGTTTGTTCTTTTTACTGCATGGTGTAGGTCTTCGGGCAGAAGATCAAGATATCTTCCTGTGGTGTCCAGTCGTTCATGTCCCAGCCAACCCTGGACTTCGCGTGCCGTAAAACCTTGTCGGAGCATCCAACCAGCGCAATAATGCCTTAGACTATGGGTATGTAATTTAAGTCCCGCCCTTTCCGCCGCATCATGGATTTTGTTGGTGATGGTGAATTTGGTCATTCCGAATAGTGACTGTTTAGGGTCCTTGCCTTCGATAAACGTAGAGAGTGGTTTAACCAACTCCGGGAGGATGGGGACCATCCGATCTTTGCTGCCCTTACCATGGAAAATTACCTGGGGGCTCTTGCCGAGCTCAACGTCGCCAATGATTACCTCGGCTGCTTCTTCTCTGCGGGCACCGGTCCGCCCCAGGAACAGTACCAGCAGCCTGTCGCGGGGGATGTTAGCTCTGAAGGATCGCCGTTCACCCATGGCTTCGATCAATTTATAAAACTGTTCATCTGTGACTACCTGTGGCAGCGGTTTCCCGACAGGTATATCGATTCTGAAATCTTTGATTGCCAGACCAGCGTCAGAGGTGAAGAGCCCAGCGATCATATTGGCATATCGTCGCTTGGTCGACGGGGCCCGGTCATTGAACTGGTTTAGAAAACCGAGAGCCAACTGGCGAGTGGGTGGCAAGCCGCCACAGTGGTTAAAGAAGAGATCAAGGGTTCGCATGTACTGACGGTACTGATCATCCACCAACTTGAGCTTTAACTCTGCCGAGTACTGGGCAAGGAGTTCCTCATTGGTCATGGTGCGTACCTGCAGTCTTCTCCTGGCGCTCTTATCAAGCAGCCCCTCTAGAAGCTCCCTCAGTCCCAACTCTTCCAGGAAGTCAGGGTTTGATGGTGGGCGCTATCAGTCAATAGACAGAACTTTTAGCTGGGTATTTAGCCTTACTCCAATGCCGAAGGTTTGAATATTTTGACCTTTTACTATCCACTATCCCACTATGCTATCTCGTTTGGGAACCCATGCGAAACACACTGGATAGCAAAATAGCTTTGTAGGAAAGTCAAACGGTCGATAGCACTTGGGTGATAGCCGGATAGCGAAAATTGAAAACCTCTATACAAATTAGCTGAATGTGATTTCCACACCAAACCTGTGGTTGCACTCAACGCGCGAAAAAGAGGCGAGGCTGGCCGTAATATTGAATCAGGACAACCGCCAAAAGAATAACGTCGACGTAGTAAAAGTATCCGACGAGACTACGCCACGATAAAAATACCGGCAAGATTGAAAGTGGTATCGCCGCCACTGGGTATTTGCGGCCATATATCAGGTACCAGGTGAGACCACCCGCAAAGGATATCACTTCCATGAGGGTGAATAACAACGTAGAGTGGATATCAACGATACCCGTTTGCACCAGGCTGACCAAACCAATCCCCCGCCGGGTAAAGTGGATTGATCATCGGCGCAAGCACTGAGTTCAACCAGAGAACTGGATCAGTGACAATGAATGGCAAGTTCAGGAGCAAAAAGGCAAAACAGATGAAGCAGAATCCGATGACCGCTTTTTTCATTCCCCATGAATGATATACGTAGATTGCAGCAAACGGTATCAGGAACCAAGACGTTTGGTAGGTTGCGGCGGCAACGCCAAGGAGTCCCATCGCAATGAAGGGCCTTTTGGGGATAAGCAACCACCCTGCCAGCATGAAAGGTAGAACGATCAAACGTTTATCGACCTGGATGATACCCGCGATCCAAAGTTCGAGGCTGAGGAACATCGCAAGCAAAAAGAGTAGTTTGCCTCTATTGGGAATCAGCCATATCCCTAATACAACCGCTCCCAGGAAAAATATTAATATGAATACCTGGATATTGTTAATGCCCAATAACAGAAATGGAGCCATAAGTAAAAAGGACCCCGCTGGATAACAAAGGTGTGACTCAACCTCGGGTGGCAGGATTTCCGGCGTGAGCCTAGCTTGTTGCCAGAATGCATCGAGTTGTTCTGGTGTGGGATAAGGGAATGATTGCGCGAACTCGCCGATTTGAAGTGGGGTTACATTGGTATATGGACGTTGGGTGAAAAACTGTTTATCGAATTCTTCAAGCGCGGTGATTACGTTTGCAGATGAGTAAGGATTATTGCCACTAATTAGATCCTCGGCAGCTTGGTGAACCAACGCCGTCCCATCACAGTAGTGGGGCTGATCACCAAGGATTGTCAATGGGGCTTTCAATATATCGGGAACGACACTAGCTTGAAGGGCATTGCTTTTTAAACCAAGGTAAGAGCCTCCGACTGCGATACCAATAATCACTAATACGACTACCGCGGCTTGGGCTAAGTATCGGATTTGTTTTTTCAATTTTTCGTGGGATCGATCTGTTTGGGGTAAAACGATGCCGGCCAACGTCATAAACGCCGTAGCCGGAGTATTCAATCCCAAGCTAAGCAAAGCCGCAGGTAAAGTGGCGGTGGGGCTTGTGGATAAATCTGCTGAACAAGGTAAAAAAGCCTCCGATGTCTTAAAATCCTTGGTGAAGAAGACAGGCGACGGGGCGAAGCAGGGGGCAAAGCAGTCTATTTCGCAAACGGACGATGTCCTAAAAAAGCTCCCCCTCGAGAATCACCATGTATTAACAGATAAAAACAAAACGTGGACGCCGTTGTTTGATAAAATCACTAAGAACTATAAGTTAGACTTGAACGGTAGTTGGAATAAAGTCAAAATACCTCACAAAGGTCGACACGCCACCGAATATCATAAATGGGCTTATGAACAATTACAGAGAATAGATGCTACTGCAAAAGGAAACGCAAGGGTCTTTAATGATATGTTTGGTAAGTTATCTCGATTTGTAAATGACAATCCTGGAATGCTGAGGAAGTCATGGTGGAAATGAAGTTGCCTAAAGTAGCAAAGCCATTTGTCTTTAAGTTATTTGCTGGTGGGCCTGTTTGGCCGAAACTTGGTGGCGTTGTGTTCACCGGTAAGAACGACTTGAAAGGGTTCGATGAATACAGGTTTTACGAAGGAAAACTAATCGATGATTGGCCACCCGGTATTACTTTTTACGTCAAGGGAACGGGTGAGGAAGATTATATTTTGGTTGGGATCCATTGGATCGTCGTATCTGACCGCGTCAAAACTAAACTCGAAGAATGTGGAGTATTTGGCGTCCAGTTCTTACCAATAACTGTCGTCAATGACGAAAATGGAGAGAAACTCGGTCCTTATTGGGCATTGAATGTTTTTCAAGAAGTTGACGCTTTGGATTGGGAACATACTCGCTGGATCAACCTTGGGGATAAACCAGAGGATACCCACCATCCTCTTTTAGGAGCTGTCAAGGTGGCTTTGCGTTTTGACAAAGTTAATAATATTGATATATTTCGCCTGAATATCAAAGGCAGAGGAGACACAACTATTTATTTATCCCGTCGTGTCAGAGATTGCCTAACAAATAACCGATTTACTGGACTAGAAATCGACCCGGTGGCGACCTATTGAAAAGACGGTGGGTTTTTTCCCAAGACATTCAAATTAACCCCGTGTGGATCAGAATGGGTCTCTTATGCAACCGAATGAAAAACTTATCGTACTTTACAAGCTATTGTGTCGCACATCGATGAAATCATCATCAAGTGGTTGTCACTTGCAAATTCCACCGACCATTTGGTGGAGCTTCCATCACATGAAAATACAAAGTGCCAGTAAAACCATAGACGTAGGTCTCATAAGGTTGCTCGCGTATAGCCTGTCCATTCACAACTAAATCTCCATTTGAGTTAGTTTTGACCTGCACCGCGAAATGCCCATTCCAGTCAACCGAATATTTGAGTTTAAAGGGAGAAGCACTATTTGTGAATGGAGGGGTATTCATTTTGCCAATGCCAGAATATGAAAAGACTGTCAGGGACAAAGTCCGGCCATTAAGGTACCTCGCAAATTTCTCGTCAATTACATATCTAGCTACGTTGTTATGAGTAATATCTTTGACAAGGTACCGGTTTTGTAGAATATGCAGCATATTATCGAGTTCAGGATGGTCATCATAGTAATAAACCAGCTCGTGGCCATCCTTAGAATTATAAATCCAAGACCTTTGCAAAAGAACGAATTCACGCTTGAGAGGATTTTCAACTAGGTCTTTACGCATTTCTGCCAATAATTTAGGCATCAAAGCTTCAAGATCGGAGAATTCATCCTCTAGATGGGATACTTTACATTCAAGCGCCCGAGCAGCGTTTTTTTCAGAGAGTATTTTCCACTCCAGGAGCTTATCGACCGGATAACGATTCGCGTCATTGTCGATAAGTTTTGCACAATTCTGGCACAACCAGATTCCATTGTCTGGTGCCTGTCTTTGGGCGCTCGTGAGAGTATTATCGAAACGAGGGCCACCCTCTGATGCGGCGGTGATGTGGGCGGCGACACCGACGTTTATCGATTTATCCGGGTCATCTTGGGGGCCGCTAGTGGGCTGCCGGCAAGCCGGGTTCGAACACTTGTTGGCAACCCGCTCAGCCAACAAATCTTTGGTTTGCACTGAAAAATCGTCTCGGGGCATAGCAATTTCCTCGTGTTAATTGAACAGATTATACTATCAAACGCGCTGGGCGAGCCAGAACTGATCACTCAGGTCGGCTTCGTTGACCATACTGACTTGTATTTCGATCTAGAGAAGTATGTGATTCGGTTGAATAGTCCAATACGCGGTGCTATAACGTTACCGATTGGAAAATTTATCACGCAATGCGAGGGCAATTACCGCCGTGATACACCTATTTATTGACACTAATGCATACCTCAATTTTTATCATTTCTCCGAGGATGCATTAGAAGAACTCAACAAGCTTAGTGTAGCAATCCGGAGCAAGGAAATTCTTCTTTACATACCCATGCAGGTTGTTGATGAGTTCAATCGTAATAGAGAAAACAAGATTTCTGATGCTCTGTCAAAGTTTCGTAACCAGCCGATACCTGATCAATTTCCGAACATCACTAAAACCTACGATGAATATAAAGAAATGCGTAGCCACTTGGAGGCTGTGCGAAAAACGCGAGCTTCTCTCCTCGAAAAAATCCGAATAGAGATCGATGCAAGAGAGCTGGCCGCAGACAGAATAATAGAGAGCGTCTTTACTGCAGGGAAATCCATTAAAACAGATGACGATATCGTAGAAGAAGCTGTCAAAAGAGCCAATCGAGGAAATCCTCCTGGGAAAAATGGCTCGTTGGGCGACGGAATTAATTGGTTAACTCTTCTCAATTCTGTTCCCAAGAAAACTGATTTGTATCTAGTCACTGAAGATGAGGATTTTGTCTCAAAACTTGATGGGAATAGATTGTGCGAATTCTTGAGGCGAGAGTGGATTTCAGAAAAAGAATCAAATGTTTATCTCTATAGAAAGCTCACAGATTTTTTCCGGGATAAATATCCAGAAATTAAACTAGCTTCGGAGCTGGAAAAGCAATTGGCAATCGATGCTTTAGTTACCAGTCCAAATTTTAAAAGCACCCATGCTGCTATCAAGGACCTAACTAAGCATTCTGATTTTACCGATACTGAGTTGAATGAGATTGTGCAGGCGATGGTATCCAACAAACAGATATCTATGATCTTTGAAGATGAAGATGTAAAAACATTTTCCGAACAAATTCTTCGAGGTCGTGAAGGGGTTATTGATCCGGTGCTATACCAAGAGTTCTCTACGATTTATTCTTACATTAATCCCGATGATATCCCCTTCTAGAGGGATGTATCGGACTGCTCAACCCTAGGCTGAACGTTTTAGATCTCAGTCAAACAAAATGTTATTTTGTTGCCCACCAGGCATCGAGAATCTACAATACAACTAATATTTTGAAAAGGAGAAAATCGATGGGCAAAGAGTTTCACAAGCCAGGAGAGAAAGCTCCCGATTCAGGCCAGTATCCTGTAGTTGGTCCTCGTGGTGGTGACAGGGGAACTGAGCGAACAGTGACAAAAGGAGAACCATTCCCGCCTACTCCTAAAAAAGGCCAGGGTTACGGGACGCCTGACAAAACTAAGCACTAATCGATCCTTTGAACCAAATAAAGGGGGCATTTTTATGCCCCCCTTTTTGCAACCACACAAAAGTCAGTTTTGTTATCGAACCCGTTGTTTCTAGCAATTCGTCTGGATTTTGTGTCCAAGTAAAGGCAAATAGGTTGCTTGGGAAAAAGATTCAAAACATATTTTGGATAAAATAAAATCACGCCAAGTCCTAAGAGCGAATCAGCTTTATCCAGTTGATTCAGTCACGAATGAATTGATTTCGCAGGTATATCCCGCGATCTTTGAGAGATGTTTAAAAATGATGTAGGAGTATTCTGCAAACAATGTTAGGTTTTCATGAGTTGCTTCTTTACTCATTTCAACCTGATATCCACTATTTGTTTTTAATCCTGGAGCATATGTGGACAATAAGTGTTCGTTCACTGACGCCTTCAAGTTTTGGATACGATACGGTTTAATAGTGCCTTTCGAATGGATAGTTGCATGCCTCACTTCGGTTACTAAAGAGAACCATTCTTTTAGATCTATTCCGCGATTGTTAGTATTTTCAATTCTTTTAATTTCAGGAGCAATATTATGAATTGCCTTAAGGACGTGGGTATTTTGCGGATAGAATCTATCTATGAATCCTCTCCAGTAGTCAGTGTCACTAGGTCTTCGGTCCTTCGTTTTAAGATGATTGTCAAATTCAAATATCTTGGCTTTATCAACAAAACGAATGTTTAGTCGGAAAAAGGTGGCAAGCAAGTCCCGCAAAAAAGTTTCAAATGCCTCAAAGCTTTGTGCTACTGCATGTGCGTATTCTTTTAGCATTAGCGTTTGATTAACCTTAAAATATTGTTCTCCTTTAGCTATAAAACTCGAAGGGGTTGGGTAGTATATTGCCCAACCGTTTTGAGGCCATTCATCTAAGTCTCTAATAGCGAGGCAAGCGGCTGAGACCATAAGTGACTGGTCAAGGTGGATACGTTCCAAGTAAATTCTGATATATTTTTCATATTCATCAAGACGATTCTCAAAGTTGTTAAGCAAGCCGTTAATGAGATTGAGAGTTTGAATTAGGACATCAAACGGATCACGCACAGGATTGCCTTCCCAACCATCTATGAATCGAATTGCCATCCTCGGATTCTAGCCTCAATATTCTTACCTATCAACCCGGGTACGAGCTTGCAATTTCGACATTGCACTTTTCGTCACATTGTTAATCGATAAATTTTGGATTAAGCATCTAAAAATATCCAAAACTAGGTTTGTATCTGGGTTAGATATAAAATCGTGTTGGCCTACTTTTTCACCCTAACGCAGTTATTTTGTTAGCGATAACTACAAGGACCATAATCACACCTACTCCCACCAGCGTTGCTACGAAGATGTCGGCGAAGGCTTTGGGTTTTCTAACGCTTTGCGTTTGGGCCATAGTCCGATAACCCCTTTTCTGACTTTGAGTACAATTTCCATAACAGCGCCTACTGGGCACAGGTAATGGCACCAGAAATTGTAGACAAACACCGCCGCCAATAGGGCAAAACCCATGAGAACCCATTGGTCCACCGAGCCTTTTAGGCTGAATAACACGTTCCATGGCTCGAAGACCGACACAGACGGGTTTTTGAGTACGAGCACCAGGAATAGAGCGATGAAAAGTAGGACGAAACGGGCGTTGTTTAACACCTTGAACCATTTCGGATTCGGCCGGGCCCTTGATCCGAAGGCAAGATGCAACAGCTCCTGTACTGCCACATATGGGCACAGCCAAAAACAGTAAAAGTTCTTGCCGAAGATAACCGCAAGACCTATAACACCGAATACAATAATATAAATGACGAAAAAAGTCTGCAAGTGAGGCGAATAACCCACCAGCCAGGAGGCAATATTGGTTAGAGAAAGGGGAATCGATAGCCAAATGCCCACAACCACAAAGCCATAGGTAAGAGTAACGGCTCGCGGCCATGTGTGCCGTCGTAACCCGGGCAACATCCTGGCTAGCACCACCGATAGCATTCCCAATAACAGGCCAATCTCAGGGAACCCAATACGGATAGGGTCCGATGGACCAGTGTAAGGATGGCCCAGGTATTCCGCCAAAATTAGCCTGCCGCTGCGCACCCCCAACCGCGACTCCATTCGAGGAAACGGTAGATCCGGTATTGGCATCTATATCGGCGAACAGTTGGAGTGGTTCACTATAAGATCGTCCGACGTACTGATTGAAAAAATCATTTTTGGCTAACACTTTCCACCACGGCAGGTCTTCGTGGTGTTCCGGCACTATGACCGAAGTGATGACCCCATCGGTCGTCCAGCCGACCAACACTGACATCGGCCCGCCGTAGCCGGGTCCTTCGGCAGCCGTAATGAAGCCGACAGCTTCACCGGTAGTATCCACTGCCTGGTAAAGCGTTGTCTTTCCTGAGGTCTTAAGGGAACTATACGAAGCCGCCTCAGGTGTTAACCCCGGAAGGAAATTTTCATAGCCGGATTGCTGGTGGTTAACCTGTCCGAAAACAGCGGCAGCGAGGAGCACTGCCACTATGCCTACAACGAACAACTTTCGGTGGTGTCGGTTCCAAAGGGTACTAGAGATCAAGCCACAATCCTGCTTTCATGGTAGGCTCTGACCAACTTAATACCAGTTTCCCCCGTACAAAAAGGCTGCGACGCGCGACTATCGTCACGATAGACAGTGATGCCTTTAAGCCTTGATTCATATGCCTGCAGGAAGATACCAAATAGGTCTTCTCGAGTAGCGCTCGCAGGTAAATTGACCGTCTTGGATACTGCCGCATCGGTAAATTCCTGGAACGCTGCCTGCATCCTCACATGCCATTCCGGGCTGACCTCGTGGGCGGTAACGAATATTCTACGGATTTCTTCGGGTACGTCCGCCTGATCACCGAGATAGTCGTGCCGCACCAACCGCTGTAAAAGATCGAGCGACAACACTCCCGATCGCCGGACAGCATCTTCAAAATGAGGGTTTATGTCGAGCAGTTGGTGTTCGCCCTTGAAGGCGTTCCTGACAAACACCGTTCCGAAGGCTGGTTCGATACCGCAGGTGCATCCGGCAATAAGCGATATCGTTCCAGTAGGAGCGATAGTCGTACAAGCAGCGTTCCGTATCGGACTCGCCCCATGAACATCGTAAATGCTACCTTTGAAGGCGGGGAAAGAACCACGCTCAAGCGCCAGTTCCCTGGAAGCCCGGTGAGCTTCCTCCTCGATGAATTCTATCACCTGATGTGCCACCCCAATCGCTGCTTCAGAGTCATACGGGATCCGCATCTGAAAGAGCATGTCGGCGAAACCCATGACTCCCAGCCCGATTTTCCTGGTTCTCAAGGTAGCTAACATGGTCTCGGGAGTCGGATACCGAGTGACATCAAGAGCATCATCCAGAAATCGGACGGCGGTGGCGGCTACATACTGCAACTTATCAAAGTCAATGATGAGTCCGTCGCCATCAACTTTGAGCATTCTGGAAAGATTGATCGATCCCAAATGGCTGAACTCATTTGGCAGTAATGGCTGCTCTCCGCAGCCGCTCACGTGTTCGATACGGCCTAGATGTGGTGTCGGATTATCCTCGTTGATGCGATCGATGAAGATCAGCCCCGGATCCCCGCTATGCCACGCCTGGTCGACAATCTGGTCAAAAACATTCCTGGCATTCAACCAACGAACCGGCTCGTTTGTCCGTGGATTGATAAGTGGATAATCCCTGCCGGTTTTCACTGTCTCCATGAAATCATCGGTGACTAAAGTGCAGGTGTAGAAATTGGCAAGTGACGTCTGGTCGCTCTTCGCTCTAATGAACTCCAGGATATCCGGATGGTCCACGCTTAAGGCAACCGAGTTGCAACCGCGGCGTATGCCGCCCTGCCGGATAGGCTGGGTCGCCCGGGAGAGAATATCGATTAACGCCACTGGGCCGAGGGCAACATCAAGCCGACCCCCCACTTGTTCGCCCTTTGGCCTAACATGGGAGAAGTTGAAGCCGATACCGCTGCCACCCTGGTGGACCAGCGCCGCGGTCTTAACCGTATCGAAGATTGATGCGATAGAATCTTCGACGGAAAGTACCACCGAACCAGCCAGTTGCCCTGAGCCGGTGCCTGCGTTTAGAAGCGCCGGTGAATTCGGCAGGAATAGAAGCCCTGCCATAATCCTATAGAACTTATCGGCGATTGCCTTTGTGTCCGCTTCAGGGTCGTAATTAAGTTCAGCCATAGCAACGGCTTCAGCAACTCGTTGAAATATCTCCCTAGGGGTCTCGATTAACTCACCGCGCTCATTCCGCCTTAGGTAACGCTTTTCTAAGACGATCCGGGCGTTGGGCGTCAACTCGGTGAAGGCATCTGTGTCTGGTCGCCATAAGGAAGATAATTCAGTCTTAAGATCGAGCATCGTGTTTAACCCCCATCGTGTCTAGCCTGACAACGCCAAACTCAATAGACTCTGTCGACATGGTGTCCATGTCCCAGTCAAAAAGTAGTAGGGAAGGTTCGCCGGAATATCTCAAGACGGGCTCGCCATATATAAGCACCATACTCTCGGCTTGCGTCCAGTCAACGTTTCGTTCGATGCAAGTGCGGTTGCAGACCCAAACAGGGAGGCCGGTGTCTGATGAAAGTCTCTTCCAGTGTTCCACCGGCGGGTACTTGTGCCCCCAGGCAGTGCTTACTACCAGCAGATTTGCGTCTTTCCCAGACAAGGCAACACCGTGATGAGTGCCCCAGGTATCGGCACAGATAAGCATCCCCACCTTGACTCCACCCACGGTTGCAGGTTCGAGGGTCGTCCCGGGCGAAGACCAGCTTTCCTCGGCGCCGGGATGGACTTCGATCTTGCGGTGCCCACCGGCAATTACTCCTTTGTCAATGGCGAAGACGGTGTTGTGGCTCTTGCTGGTTGCCTCATCGAGTTCAGGATGAGACAGGAAGATACTCAGGTTTTTCTCCTGGCTGATGCCCATTATCCGTTTCATCCATTGATCAGGTTGGGGATTGATCCAATCGCTGCCGATGACATCAGCAAAGTAATAGCCCGAAACGCATAATTCAGGAGTCATGATCCAATGCGCGCCGTTTTCGGCTGCGGTTAAAATGAGCCGCTCGATCAGACTCCGATTGTCATCGATTTCGGCAGGTTGCGGCTCAATGTGCAGAAAAGCCACCCTCATCCTAGTAGTCCAGTCCTTTCCTGGCTGGCAGGCCGCGATCGAAAGGATGTTTCACGTTACGCAGGTCCGATACCAAGTCGGCGGCTTCTATGATCTTTTCATCGGCATACCGGCCGGTAATTATGAGCTCGGTGTTTTCGGGCTTATGCCGGATAAGATCGAGTAGTTCATCCGTCGGGATGAGCGCCCAGGCGGCGGCTGTGTTGGCCTCATCAAGGACGATTAAGTCATAGTCCCCGCTGCATACCGCCTGTTGAGCGAACTGCAGAAGTTGCCGTGCCTTCAGTCGGTCTTCGGCTCGGATGTTTTTGGGGCTTAGAAGTCCAGCCCGGCCGTAGTTCTTATGCTCCACCCCTAAAAGGTCGAGTGCTTCGTATTCTCCCTGCTTGCGGCTGCCTTTCATGAAGAAGACCACCAGCACCTTCAGCCCGTAACCCACAGCCCGCATGACTGTACCCATCGCCGCCGATGTCTTACCCCGGCCTTCGCCGGTGAATACCTGGACCATTCCTTTGGTTATCATGTTCACCCTCGCATTAGAGATACCAAAGTCAGCGTTGAAGCTGCCGTAATTATCCAGACCGTCATGCTTACCCGAAAAAGCCCGGCAGCCTCGGAAATATTCCCGGGCGTCAGATCCCTGGTCGATTGCCCGATCTCATAGTGACCAGCTTTGTAAAGCTTCACCCCGAGCGCTCCGGCTGCAGCAGCCATCGGCCAACCACCATTGGGGCCAGGTGTCTTATCGTGGTCCGACAGCATCGTCCGCCAAGCCTGGCCGAAACCGAAACCGCGGAGTCTTGCGGCTATCACTATGAATAGACCCGTGATTCTGGCCGGAACAAAGCTAGCCAAATCATCGAGAACCGCGGCGAACTTCCCGAGATACTCGTATTTCCCCCGATATCCGATCATATTGTCCAGGGTGTTAATAACCCGATAGGCGATTGCACCCGGCACACCAAGGAAGATGTAGAAGAACAAAGGCGCGGTGACAAAGTCCGATGCGTTCTCGGCGATAGATCTGACACTCGAAGATATGATGTCGTTCCTGGTAACAGCGTCACTATGGCTGATCGTGTCGAAAAGCCCTTTCATCCCAAGAGGCACTTGCGCGCCTTTCTCAAGTACTGCCTGAGTCTTCTCCGCTACCTGCCATTGCTGCTTCAAACAGAAAGTCGGTTTCAACAACACTGCGCCTGTTACGATGTAAAGCCAGTAATTGATTCCCTTCAACCAATCAAGTAATAGCCAAGCGGGCAGTGTGAAAAGCGCGATGATCGCCAGGCTGATAAACAATCCATATACAAATTGGAAGCCTGCCGGCCACCTGAAACCCGGCTTGATCAGGAATCCTGTCACCCTCCCCGCCCAAACCGTCGGATGCAGACCAACCGGATACTCCCCAACGGTAAGGTCGCTTAAAAGGGCCAGAAGCAGGATCAGTACCAGGTCCAACTAATACCCTCTCGCATTCCTGATAGCGTTGACCGTCGATCGGGTGACGGCTACCGCCATCATCTCCCCCAGCTTGGTGTGGCCGCCGACATAGGTGTATTTGTATTCTAAGCCCGAGACGGTAATTATCTGGTCAGTACCGGTGCCCGTGGCCAGGCGCGTGGGATCATAGGCGCTTCTGATGTCTAACTCTTGCAAGGCTACATTTTTAGCTTCGGTAATTGTTATGAAAGATGAAGCCAAGGCAGGGGGCTCGAGAATGGCGTTGGTCAGGACAATGTTGTTGATAGTGCCGATCTTCTCGAATTTGCCATTACGCTCGATGCCGGTGGCTTTATCCACCCCGACGCGCATGGCGTTGGTTTTGACCCCAGCCGTAGTGATGGCCAAAACCCAGAACTCTTCATAAACCTCTTCGGCAATAGCTAGCTTCTCCTGATTCAGGCCGGTGGATAAAAAGGCGATGTCCTCGATGGTGGTGCCGTGTTCTTCAAGGACTTCTTTTATGATCTGGCCGTAGGTCTCCTGCCAGCAGCGAGACTCGTCATGCATATAGTCCCAGAGCGTCTTGGGCACGTGACAATTGCAGATGACGTCGGTTACCTTATAGCCGTGGCGGGTGGAGAGCATCGATCTTTTCTCCGGCAAGTCGATACACAGGGTATCGGCCGGTACCCCGACGGCATTGTGGTAGACGACATCGACGTCTATGCCTTGGTAATTTCCTATTTGTTTCCGGGGGAGTTTCTTATCGATCGTAGTCATCTTTCTTTCACCTAATACAGCCTGACCACTTCGTACATCAGGTCAGTCTTCTCCAGCTTTTTCGCTGTCTGTTGCGTACAGGTCACATTGATCAGGTGTTTTTTGGCTGCAGCTACAGCCGCTGCCATCTCTTGGGCGGTGGCCCGCCGCCAGGGATTGTCCGCCCCAGATTCGAAATATGCATCGATGCGGTAGGGAATCGCCTTGTCGATAACCCCTACGAACTCGGCGATCTTTTCCGTCTCCTCCTGGTCGATTAGCCCAGGGATAAAGACGCTCTCGGCCCGCAGTTTGATACCTCGGTCATACACCTCCGCGAAGTTCCGGAGCACCCGGTTATTCGTGTGAAGGGTATATTCACGATAGGTCTCCGGCGTCACCGCCTTCAGACTCATCACCACCTCATCGGTGTAGGTAAGGTCTGGCAGCTTGACTCCATTGGTGTTAAGGGTAATGTAGGAATGGAATTTCTCCTTTAGAGCCTTGGTGATGGCGCCGTAAGCCGGGTCGATCGAAGCTTCCTGACCTTCAAACAACACTTCTTTGACCGGGACTTTACTGAGCGTGTCCATGAGATGATCGAGCGGAAGAAACTGCGACGGAGACTCAGGTTTCGGCAACTTAGGATCCCTCAGAACCACGTCGAGGTTCTCCTCTAGTGCCATGCAATTGATCTCTTTGTTGCACAGGCAACCGCGGCATTTAAGGTTGCAGCCCCAGTGAAAAAGATAAGCCTTGGCTATTGCGGGCGCATAGGCGACATGGTAGACCGTCGTGTTTATCGCATCGTGTGTTTTCAATTGTTCCTCCCTAATAAATTTAGCCCCCTCCGAACGGCAGGAGGGGGCTAAATTACTTTAACTCCATTCCCACCTTCTGTTACCACCGGAAGATGTTGTGTCTGAAACCGGCGCTTTACTGGCTCGTGGTCACCCACACACAGTAGGCGGTACTGCGCCGGACTCTCACCGGCTTTCCATTCCGTTCGCTGAAGAAAAATTATCTTCAGTGGGTTTCAGAAGCTCGATTTTTAATGTGCGATGACAATATCGAAAGGCGAGGGTCTATTCCTGATCATTTTTATCACGATTGTCGGTGTCACCAAATTTCCTTCCGATAATACAGACAACAAGCATCGCGATGACAATGATTATATACAGTAATTCGCCAGACATTGCTTTCGTCTTTTTGGATATGAGTAGTTCATCAAACTGTCTTTCAGATGTGCACTGAAAACGGAATGCTAATTTTCTCCCAGAAATCAATGTAAATTTTCACGGTATAAACACCTGGAACGTATCCATTTCCGTTCGCTTTCAAACTAAGTGTTACCGGAAATTGTGAGTGGATGTTATCATCTATTTGAATGGGGTCGGGCTTGCCTTCACTGAACCACCTCACGTTTAATGTACGGCAACACATGTCATCAGACAAGGAGAACACCAAGTAGATTGCTCTACCTGATACCGAAAACTCGTTATCCGAAGTAATTGGACGACCATACGGATCTAGCGTATCCGTCACTACAGCCTTTGTAACTAACAACCCCAGGTCAGGACATTCATCGGGTATGGTTTGTTTCGCTTCCGGCACAGCACACCCGACGCACACGAGCAAGATCGTCATCCCCAAACAAAATAATTTGACTACTAGCTTTCTCCTTTTTATTTGCGTAAGGTTAGCCTCCAAAGCCCGCCACCTTTATCTACTCGCCTTTTTAGATATCTTCTCAGCTTTCACTTTCTCGATCCATGCACCCGGGTCTAGGGATTTATCCTCGCTCAATCGCCTTTCAGCATAAAACATTTTCTCGTCAGCGCCATGTTTAAATTGTTCAAGGGATGACGTTTGGTGTTTCCACGAAAAGCTAGACAATAGGCGGTATCCCTGTGCTCCGCAATTAGGACAATGGTTTATATTTGTGCCATCACTGATTTTAGCGATGACCTCAAATGTGTTTTGACATCCAGGGCATTCGTATTCGTATAAGGGCATACTACCTTCTCGTTCAGCGGTGCGGGTATTACCCGCACCGCTGAATATATTCGATTATTTTGCGAGGGTTTTCTGGCGTCGAATCAACTGGAACGTAACCAAAGCAAGGAGAATGCTTAGAGCGAATGCAATGCCCCAACCAAAAATGGCGCCCTGCGCAAATACCTTGCCTCCCAATTCTTCACCCAGTTGGGCTCCCAGCCACGAGAAACTGAATATCCAGAGGATTGCCGAAATAACAAACATGAACCAGTGCCACCATTTGACTGCTTTTCCGTAGCTTTTCGCCATTGAAAATAAAGCCCAGGCAACAGCAGCCAAACCAAGTCCCATGAGGATATTTAGCAACATCATCCACATATTACTTCACTCCGATCGGAGTTTTAATGAAACTCCCGATGTACTCATCAGTTTTTATCCACTTTGGAGGCTCATAAACACCCTTGTAATTTGGTGGATTGAGTTCCTCGTTATAGTGCTTGGGATACAAAGTCCGCTCTGCCCAGATAGCCACATTCTGAGAGACACCCGTTGGATCGTGCGATAGAACCTCACGTACGAAGCGATGGACCCATGTGTTCTTTTTAGTCCATGGACACACGGAGACGCATGCTCGGCAGCCCATTGGACCTGCGCCGAGATTCCATCCATCGCGACATTTCGCGAGGTTTGTGTTAAACCTGCGCAGACCATAAATTTCGAAATCCGGTTCATTGGCGTAGCTGATACATTGAGTCGGACAAACCTCAGCGCAAAGCTTGCAGCGGCTGCAAAACTCACTAAGGTTAAAATCGATTGGCTTATCCGCGGCCATCGGTAGGCTTGTAGTGATGACTGCAGGCCGAACGTTACCGCCAAAATCTGGCGCGATGCAGTTCGATGTGCGTCCGATTTGGCCCATGCCGCATTCAGCACCAATTCCGGGTATCGGCATATCGTACCCGCCAAATGGTGAATGCCATCGAGCAGGGTAACCCAAGTGTTTGAGGAATTTTACCATTTGCTGCGCAATCTGAGAGGAAATATTGTATCCGGTCCAAGAATCACCATAGTTTGGATCGCCGGCATTAACGTCCCAACTCATCGTGCCAGACACTAGGATGGCGTTGTCCCACCATTCGGGAATCTTGATTGGAGTATTCAAGCCAAAACCGCGGCCTCCAGTACCAGCGCCCAGCCCACCAAGCGCAGCATGACTCCAAGCAACCCAACCCTTATTCAATGGGGTTACCCCTACAAAGGTTGCTCCCAGATCAGCCGCCATGCGTTTTACTAATTGACTCGCCAGCTCGGGGGTATCAAAAACAGCTCGACGTTCCGATACACCCGACCAATCGTTTTGTTCGGGTGGAGTAGTGACAGACGAAACTGGTACGGCACGTTGGGCTTCCGATCGAGCCATGGCGATTAAACCTTCGTTCTGGTTGAAATCAGCGCGGCTGTCGATGCTTGACTTAAAACGTTCGATAAGTTGGGGGAGCCAGTCGTATTTGTACTCTTTATCGACATCGAGCATCATCGGATACAGCTCATAGTACCGCTGATATAGCGGATCTAATGCCGCAACGCCATTAGAAGGCCATGTGTTTGGCAGGCAATCCACTTTGGATGGATCATAGCCTATAGCGGGGCTGCTTCCTGAAACGGCATGTCCCGTAGTTTTAAACCTTTCACCGTAATACCATCGCATGTCGACCCGATGATACCCGTTGACAGACTGGCCATTGGGTAAATCCTGCCCAAGAACTTTCCAGCTGGAGGTAGGGACTTGGTCCACTTCAAAGGGTACGCGATCGAAGTAAACATGACCTTGGCGGTGTTCTTGACCTTGCATTGAGAACGCCGATTGGCCTTCGTGATAGCTATTCCACGTACTGCCAGCAGCTGCCACGGCAAGTCCGGCGCCACCGATACCGGCGGCTTTAATAAAAGCCCGCCGGCTTATACCATTTTCGCTCATCTTCTGACTCCTTCTTTATTAATGCTTTGGTCTTTCCCAGCGTCACCCGGTCTTTCCCAGGAGTCAATGCAACATGGTCACCTCCAAGCCTAAACTTTCAGGCTCTTGTGCACCAGGTACGTTATCGGGCACGATATCGTATATGATACATGAGGTTACCGTTAGTAACATCGTACTAAGGTACTAGTACCTAGAAAATATTTTTTCCCCCTAGTATAATTGAGCTACTGAAAGGACACGGGTGAAAAATGCTCATTGAAAACAGCTGGCAACATACACCTGATGATGATGACGATCTGAGCCTCCTCATAATGCGTACCCGAAGAGCTATCTACAAAGAAAAAGAGCGGGCATATGCCAAGCTCGATATCAGCCCTGAACAACACGGCGTACTTTCGCACCTCATGCAACACGAAAAAGCGACCATCGGCGACATTACCGAAAGGATGCTCAGAGAACCTCATACCATTCTCGGCCTTGTGACCCGGATGGAGGCAAGAGGATTAATTACCAAAACGAAAGACATGAACAATAAGGGTTTGATCACCATCACTCTTACCGATCCCGGGCGTCGGTTGTGTAAGGACCTTGAGTTGGTTGATAAAAAGTTTAAGCCTACTGCTGTTCTCACCGACTTAGAACGGGATCAACTCGCGCATTCTCTAGAGAAAGTGCTCATTGGTTGCCTTTCCCGTCTTGGGAAATACCCCGAGCTATAGTCTGACCCTTGCCCTCGATCCTCCTCCCCCCGTTGAAAAAGAAAGCCCCCTCCTTCGTTTGGAGGGGGCTAACAATGTTAACTCCATCCTACCTTCAGTTACCACCAGAAGGAGGTGTATTCCTGAAACCGGCGCTTTGCTGGCTAGTGGTTACCCACACACAGTAGGCGGTACTGCGCCGGATTCTCACCGGCTTTCTCTTCCGTTATCTTCTCATTAATGCAGGACGTTTCAGGTTGCCAATTATTTTGTAAGGTACAACTAGACCTTTGAGCGAATTACCCACAGAAGGCGTCATTCTCGTAATGTATGCCATTAACTGGGAAGGGGTTTTGTCTACCATATTTATCATCGTACATAGTACTAATTTTCATTATACTTAAATGCTTATTTTAACCTCGAGTATTCATTGCAACCACCCCAATGCCTTATCTGCCAGCGTATTAACTCCACGTAGAGCATTACCGAAAACCTGTGATCAATTTTTTCAAAAACAATTTATCTTTTGCCCACAAAAGATTGCACAAGCTCTGCAAATGTGTGAGGTTGTGAGAATCTCACCATGTTGGAAGCCACAAGACAATGGCTTCGGTTGGCCCGGCTGCCCATGAATCGAAAAGCGGTGCGGCAACTACTGCGTTAGCGCTAACGTTCGTTAGCGCCTGTAGTAACTTATTAGCCCCGACAGCCCGCTGACGCTAACCCCAGCTAACAATAACTACTGTTAGCTGGGGGGATGGCATCTTCCCAGGCCTAATGACCCGCCAACACTAACGTTTGGTAACGGGGGTAGCGGTGTAAATGGTAAGTGGTAAACGGTAGTGGGCTATAGCCCGTTACCACTACCCCCGCTACTGCCGCTACCATTTACCGCTACCACCCCGCTAATGGGAGATTCGGTTCAAGAACGCGCCCTGTCAATCAGTTTGCCCTATAGTCCGTTCCATCAAGTCCCCAGACAAGCATCGAGCATTACTTCGGGCACTCGGCATGTTTTTGATCAAGCGGTTTTGCCAAACCCAGCCGGTCCATTACCGCCGGGCGGTTCTTCGGTCAGGGACAACTAAGATAAATCCAAGACACAAGGATAAAGAAGACAACAATCCCGAGGACAACGCTACTTGACGCGTCAGGGACGGCTGCCCGTGACACTCCGTGTGAAGCCGAACCTGTCTCATAAATTGACACCGGAGCATCTCGCCCTGTAAACACCACCTAGGCATCAAAAAACCCTTCAGAATAGAGGAGGGGGTTCGGGGGAGGGGACTGGCCAATGTGTCGCGGCGGAGGTAACACCATGACAAACAAGACCCTACGACAATTTCGATAATATGACAGTTTTCAGGACAATCATGTTGAAACGGTCTTTGAGGTCGAACTGTCACCCGGTTTATATGTCATCCCGATAGGCTATGATTGGCTTCCAAACAAATCGAAATTGCTCCAGCTATCCAGATTAGCAAACAAAACGCCGAAATTGCCAAGGAGTGTGACTATTCCTTCACGTTGGCAACCAAAATCAGACATTTGACTAAAGAATATAAGCATGCCCCCAAGGGCGACCGACAAACATATGGCTTGAGCGTAGGCTTTGACCGCATTCTCCTGGTCTTTTGGTCTCGATTGACCCAAACGTAGTGCGTGGATGAGATCGATTGCCATCTGCGTTTTCCAACCCTAGCTCAACAGTTGACAGGCAAGGATATTCCCGGTGCGACCCAATCGGGCTCGCAAGAGTCAGCCACCGGTTGCTAGGCCTCTATCAACTTGTTGATGAACTCTATTGTCTTGTCTATCTGACCTGGACCCGGGTCGGTGAAATCGACGATAGACCTTTGAAGATCCCAAATCTAGATCTTCTCTATTTGAGCGCTGTTTAACAGAGTATCGCCTAGGAGTTATTAACCATCAATAATATATTATTGATGTCCATAAAATTAAGCCAAATTGTAATTTAAGAGCTTGTCGATATTCGCTATCCAGTTGACTATCCGATTCACTATCCAAATCGGTTAGTATCCTGTTTATACCTACGCATTCCGAAATAAGATAGCATAATGACTCGTGAAGTAGTAGGTGGTTAGGATACCAAATGGGATACCAAATAGGACGCAAAAATATTGGGTTTTGTGGCCCCGGTTACCTTCAATAATTACGTTAATATTGGTCTCTTGGTTCAGGGCACACAATAACATCTACTTATAAGGGCTCGAATGCCGAGCTACATATTTCGAAGCTCTCGAAAATATTCTCTCACCGCACTTTCCTGGCTCTTCGGTTCAATCGAACCCGGCCTCAGGCTCCGGACATGATCAATGGCGCTTTGCGGCTCCCAGTCGCGGCTAACCAGGCAACAGGCAAGAATGGTCCCAGTGCGGCCAAAACCGGCTCCGCACGAAACGCCTACCGGTCTTGTAGCTTCGAGCGACTTTGCGATGAAGGCCACTATCTTGCGTATTTGATTCAGCGTAGGGGCTGTAAAGTCGGCTACCGGTTCGTGGCAATCCCAAAGTCCGAGTTGGGTGATTTGAGAATTGGTTACCGGGGTATATTTAGTTTCTTGCATTCTCACGAGGGCAAGGACTCCTTGCTTCTTCAACCATGACAAGTCTTGCTCTGATACGGGGGCTGCATGTCCGGCTAACTCGCCCTCAATTATCCAGCTGAAATTCAAATTGTTCGTTTTCGGGATACTCTTTTCCATGGTTTTGCTTGGCGAGTTGTACTTGCTGCTCAGGCGGTGGAAATGTATTTGATTCCTCAAAGAGCTTATTACCCACTTGAAAGATATTCAATTATTTGTCATTTCCCAAAACCCTGAGCGGGAATGGTCACTGTAGATCCTGTACATAATGTGAACCGTAGCTTGTTCTATTGAAGAGCTATTCTCGATCAATATAAATAAATCGTCGCCCACCCCGGTTCCAAACCCACCGACATACGGAAATCCCGAATGCAACGAAATGGACTTGTTTAATGAGGTTCTGACGTTATTGAAATTGGCGCTCAAAATGCCTTTTTCGTCTGAAATGATTATGAAGTCAATGTATTCATTCCCAGCAAGATGAACCGGGTAGAGGTAATTACCTCGGGCGGGGATTGTTAGAGCGAGTCCTGCATATTTCATTGACAAGGCAGACTGGCTTTCATTGGCTATCTCCTCGAATCTTGTAGCTTGATATTTAGAAGATACAAGATCTTGGGACAGTCCGGTGTTATCAGCCAGTAGCGAGTCATTCGATTTGTCTAGACGATAATAGGAATACCCCAGGACACCAACCGACAGAACGATTAAAACAACTAACACGCTAAGAATGACTTTCTTCATCTTTCCTCCAAGTCTCGGACTCAGGGTGAACCACCCCACAGGACCATCAACCCTGGTCCTACAGTTCTGGCCAGCTTTGAAAACACCTTACAAGCAGCGTTCGGAAAGTTAATCGTCTGGGATAGTTCAGACACCTGGTTCATAATGGCAGAACATCCTTCGATAAAATGATACTTATAGTCTGTAGACTCATATTATACATCACCATATCATTCGTCAAGCATATTTTGTTTGGCTGAAATGACCGACGATATTATCCAGAAGCGCTTTGGCGAAAGAATCAGATCTCTCAGGCAACTCAGAAGATTATCGCAGGAAGAGTTGGCTTTTAGGGCTGGTATCCACCGCACCTATCTCGGCGGTATCGAACGGGGCGAGAGAAACCCTGCACTCAAAAATATCAATTCATTAGCCGATGCCTTAAATGTAAGCCTTCCTGAACTGTTTCAATTCGGAGAAACCAGGAAGTCAAAATAAATCATTCCTGGTCAATTGGGTTGCCCAATTAAACCGAACGGACATTGTCCTACAGTTTTCTACTTTCCTGTCATATCCACTTTCCACCGTCGAAAATGAAGCCTATAGGACAGCCCGCCCCGACGGTTCTCGGACGGTAGATTTTGACGGTAACTCGACGCTGGGGATGAATAATGCCGACGTTTCTTAAACAGCAGGGTGCCTTGATTAATAGAAGATTGGGCAGCCAGAATCACACAATTCGATATTCTTTTTCTGTGAACCCCCGCCTTCTTTGGGCTTTACGCGGCTTTAAAATCGCAAATCGGGTTGAACAATTTGTTTATTGATTTAGGCAATTGTGCACTTAAATATGAGTCGAAGGAAACGGTCATCTATTGGTGCAGAACCCCCAATTTTCCGACTGTAGGGCCTGTGGCACCGGCTATTGGAGATTTTCCGGCAACAGGATTCGGCGGGAGAGCCTTCACAAAGAGATGCTGACCCAAAAAAGTCTCGGGGATTTCCCTAAATTTCCTTGAGGTCAGTTTGCTTTCCAGGGAAAAGTGATAGTGTCCGAAATAAGGCTTAAAGGGTAAGTTTCGGGGACACACTTGGGAAAACTTTGAACAGGAAAGTAACGGGACACCGTCTGACACCATAATTTAGCTATGAATAGGCAACTGCAGGACAGTAACTGGAAAGTAGCTGGAAAGTGGATTGAGTAACCGACCAAGGTGATTGTGGAAGCTAGTCCTCTGAACCACCAGTCCATAGATCTTGATACCACTTCCGGTGTTCCTCACCCGCTATTTTCCGGTACTTGGCGGTGGTATTAAAACTTTGGTGACCAAGGTGCTGTTGTAGCATCCGCATCCCTTCGCCCGAATCATTGTGTTTCATGGCGAAAACCGCAAAAGCATCCCTCAATTTGTGGGGTGAAGCATTATGAATCTTCCCTGTTTCCGGGTTAATCAGCTTGGGTAAACCGGCTTTTTCAGCCAGATTCTTGATTATTTGCCAGGCTCGATGCCGGTTGATCCCGAAAAGGACCAGTCTGCCGTTCCGTTCTACCGGACCTCCTGATGCGATGAATTTCTTGACAAGGCTTAGGAGCGTATCATCCACTGGCAAGACACGTTGTCTTCTGACGTCTTTGATGTCATGTATCGCCGATTCCACTTTGGCGCCGCAAGCCGGGCAGAATATAGTTGTCAGGCATAAGGCCGCCTGGCACTCCGGGCATTTAAGCTTGATCCTGCTTTTGAGATGTTTGATCGTAATTGTCCCGTTTGCAAAGTCGATATCATCAACGCCTATGGCCAAAGTTTCACTGATGCGCGTACCGAGACGAAAAGATGTTGAAACAAGCAGTTCATCCCGGACATTTGTCGCCTCTTCTTTCATTTTGAAGATATCGGTAGGTTCAAGATAAGCTTTCATAGGGATCAGCCTCCTTGTTCATCGCCGGATCAAGTCCATTGGCCGCAGTGCAAACGCTGGAAATGCCTTCGTCCATACCATTTCTTGGTGGAGAAGAAGACCCCAACTCCCTAAGGCGGCGACGGACAATCAGCCTGGCTAAGATTCTCATAGCCAGATGACGACCGTCTGAGTTTTCCGGACCCCATGAATTGCTCACCATTCTATTCTAAGGCATCGGATCAACGCAGATGTCTAAGGCAGCTATATATTGACAATGACATAATAGTATGGTATGACGTACAAATATCACAGGTGAACTCATACCGGAGGTGTTTTTGATGCCGAAGAAAAAAATCCCTTCACCCAAGGAGATGCGAGATTGGCTGGAGAGCCGAGAGAACGGAACCTCCGAGGTCGAACTCGCCCGAACTAAGGGACGGGATATCCGCACGATCAGGGCTAGTCTTCAAAAAGCGATGGACGAGCGCAGGTTTAACCTGGCTCAAATCGAACTACTAAGAAACGCTCTTAAAGCCCACCAGGAGCAGCTTATGGGGGCTGTAGACTGGCTACAGCAGAACGATGATTTGCCGCCGCGCGATCTGGATATCCCGTGGCCGGTGGGGAGCGGAGAAATCAATTCTTCGAGCGAGGAACCTCCGCTGGAAGTCGCTTTACTCAGGGAACATTTGCCAAAAGACCAGCTGTGGATCCGGCTCGATCGATGGCAGAAAGCACGGAAGGATTACATTGACAGTCTGGCTAACGTCAAACAAATCGCTGCCGAAATGTTGATGCAACGAACCGGCGGCGTCTTTGTTGACGAACGTTTCAATCCAATCGAAGGCGCTCCAACAAGCGTCGTCAATAGTGAAAATACCGTCAAGCTGGTTGAGAGTAACCTCTTGGAACTGGCATACAAACGGTCGATCGATTCAATATTTCAAAAGATTCCCCATTCTAATGAGAACCTCGAAAAAAGCATCAAAATCGATAAGCACAGCGGTGAAGCCCGGCTTGGTCAGGGAAATACCCTTGCGATCTGCCCAGGTAAAGAGTCTGTTTGTAAGGCGTCGATCGTTTCAGTTCTAATAGAATTGCCCGTAACACCTGCAGCAAACAGAATCAAAACCTCGTGGGAAGAACTCGTTGCCGCCAAAAAGGAGCTCGACGAGACGCTTAAAGAAATCAAGCTCGGAATTCTTATCACCGGGCAATGCCGAATTTGTAAAAGGCTCAAGGGTTAAAAGAGAGGGCGTTATGGATGTCGTTTTGTATGCCCGCGTCAGTTCGGAAAAACAGGATGTCGACCTCAGTTTATCAGCGCAGCTTAAAGCTCTTCGAGCTTTCGCTTTGAGCAAAGGCTACACCATTGTGCGTGAATACGTCGATGAAGCTGAAACCGGCAGAACGACCTCCCGTCCGGCGTTTAAGGAGATGATCGCCGCCGCTCGTCGTCCCGGCAAGACTTTCCAGGCAATCCTCGTTTGGAAATTTTCTCGTTTCGCCAGAAGCCGCGAAGATTCGATCGTCTTCAAGACACTTCTGCGAAGAAATGGGGTTCAGGTCATTTCAATCAACGAACCATCTGAAAACACACCTGTTGGTCATTTAATGGAAGCAATTGTCGAATCATTAGACGAATTTTACAGCGAAAATTTAGGCGAAGAAGTCGTTAGAGGCATGCGGGAAGCCGCCTCGCGCGGGTTTTACCAATCATATCGGGCTCCCTACGGATATCAAAAGGTCAGAGTGTCTGACGGAGCTAAAGTCAGGACGAAGCTTGAATTGAATACATCTCAATCCAAAGTAGTCGAAGGCATTTTCAACGCTGTTCTTTCAGGCCAGGGTTCTATCGACATCGTTAGAGACCTGAACTCCAAAGGCATTCCCAGCTCCAAGGGCAAGGCTTGGACCAAAGGTACTATCTATTCGATGCTTGGCAATGAGATCTACACCGGCACTGTTGTCTGGGGACGCGTCAGCAAAAGGGGGCTGAAACCCATAAGAGTTGAAGGTGCATGTCCGAAGATCGTCGAGCGTGAGACCTTCGACAACGTTCAAAAATTGCTGGGTGAACGGGCTCCAAAGAAGGTTCATCCGAGGGTGGTTTCCAGTAAGTTCCTCTTAAGCGGACTAGCGCGCTGCGGATACTGTGGTCGCGCTCTCACCGGGGCGGACGCAAAGAGTGGTAAGTTCTCATATTACGTGTGCGGTAGTCTGACTAAGAAGGGGGCGGGTTCTTGCCATTCCAAATACCTGAACGCTTCCAAATTCGAAGACGCAGTGATTGCCGAAATCAAGAAAGCAATTCTTACAACGGAGAATCTCACCGACCTTGCTAAGATTGCCAGCGAGGAATGGAACGAAACGCTATCCCAGCTCAGGCAGGAAATCGACACTGTCCAGGATAGTCTTAAAGATACTGGATACCGGCTCTCTAATATCTATGATGCCATCGAGACGGGAAAATTCGACTTACCGGATCTGTCGCTAAGGATCAAAGAACTGAAGATGCAACAGGAGAAACTGCTGGAAAGGAAACATCAGATTGAACTCGAGTACGCTGAGCATAGATATGAATTACTTGACCCCAAACAAATGGAGGCTTACGTTGAGGATCTGAAATCACTGCTTGATGAAGGCCAGGTCTTCGAGAGAAAGGCGTTCATCAAGGGATTTGTAAAAGAGATACGGGTCAAGGGTGATGAGGTGATTTTGGAGTACACACCCCCGTTACCTGAAGGGGTAGGGGAAACGGTTCTATCTATTGGAGGTCATGGTGGGCAGCAGAGGATTCGAACCTCTGACTTCCTGCGTGTGAAGCAGGCGTTCTAACCACTGAACTAGCCGCCCACGGGGAGAATTATTCTAGCCCAAAAAGCGAACCCTTTACAAATACAATACTTGATTTTGCCAAGACATTTCGGATGTAACTCGGGAGAAATCAGAGAGGAGTGTACTCTTTGATTCACTGCCCGGTCTTTCCATCGGTACCAAGGCTGGTTTAAAATATTGTGCCATACCCGACGGGGAAAGATACGAGTAACATCAAATTACTGCCAAAATCGTATAAAATAAGGATAAATTTGTTGACGGATCCCTTAGAAACATACTCGCTTCTGTTCGATAATCTTAAAAATTGCGATAAACAGTCGCTTTTGAAGACTCGAGATCAAGTGGCTGATGTTGTCCGGAAGGCACTTACGTCTTCGTTACAAGATGTTTCTCGGATGCCTGGTGTCAACGACCAAAAAAATGTACATCTCCCCATCCTACAATACGTAGCTCATCTGCTTGACTCGCGTTCTATCATTTTCATAGGCATTATCGGTTCTCCGGGTTCGGGGAAATCCACTATAGCTTCTTATTGGGCAATCGCATTAAAACTAGGTTTTGGCTTGGATGTTTTGATGCTTTCGTCTGACGATTTCTATTTACCGAAATCGGAACGAGTCAGTCGAGGGTATACTTGGCGAGGCAGCCCCGAGACACACGATATAAGTTTATTCCGCGATACAATACAAAATATTTATCAGGGAAAATTTCCTCTCGTGGTCCCAAGGTTTGATCCAAAGCTCGATGATCGCGGGGCACCGGATTTAATCGAAGTAAAGCCAAGAGTGTGTATCCTTGAAGGTTGGATGATCGGTAAGCTTGCGGAAATGGCTTGTGGTTCAATTCGACCGTTTTTCGATTTTCTGGCGTATTTGAATATGTCTGACATCGGTGCCAAACACGCCCGCTTCAAGAGAGAATCAATGATTTATAAGGAAAGCCGCGGTGAAATGGGATTCAGTCCTGACGAGATGTCCTCATTTTGGTTGAACAGTCTCAAACCTAATATCGATAATTTTGTTAAGCCATACTTGAACCTTTCGGACCTGATTCTGGAGCTGGGCCCCGGGCATCGGATTTGTAGCATTGCAAAACCAGTTTGCAGTGGCGCCATCACCAACATTACACGAACTTACCGAGAAAAATGAAAATCTAAGAAGCCCCTTT
The DNA here is from genome assembly GCF_014672715.2 of Dehalogenimonas etheniformans. Lineage (NCBI taxonomy): Bacteria > Bacillati > Chloroflexota > Dehalococcoidia > Dehalococcoidales > Dehalococcoidaceae > Dehalogenimonas > Dehalogenimonas etheniformans. Next base: position 373,983 of record NZ_CP058566.2, read on the forward strand.
CCGGGGCTTCTTTTTTCTACGAAATTTTCCCGATGAACTACGAACTATTTCCCGGAGATTGTGCGAACATTAACACCGAGATATTTTTTAACCTCGGTTGGGTCATTGCAATAAGCGAATACAGTTTTCAAGGTGATTGTTCCGGCTTTATATAATTCAGCCAGACTCTCATCCATGGTTATCATACCGCTTTCGCGGTTGGTCGTTATCACATTGTGGAGGTTGTGGACTTTGCTTTCCCGGATCATACTCTTGGCTGCCGGGTTAGCGATGAGTACCTCCATGGCTGCGATTCTGCCTTTTCCACTAGCTCTTGGAACCAGGGTCTGGCATAGCACCGCAACCAGAAGAGACGCTAACCTGGCTTCGGCCAGGTGCCTCTCCTGGGGCGCAAACAGGTCGATGACGCGCTCAACAGCTTGGGGTGCTGATGGAGCGTGGCTGGTTGACAGCACTAGATGACCTGTTTCAGCCACAGAAAGTGCTGCCGCAGCTGTATCGGGATCCCGAATCTCGCCAAGCATGATGACGTCGGGATTTTGTCTCAGGATATGCTTCAGTGCCGAGGGGTATGAATTGGTGTCTTCTCCGAGTTGGCGCTGGGTTATGGCGCATTTCACCCGCTGGTGAACATACTCGATTGGGTCCTCGATTGTGATTATATGATGCCCGCCGGTCTGATTGAGGTGTTGGAGCATCGCTGCCAGAGTCGTGCTTTTCCCGCTTCCCGTAGGACCGGTCACCAATAGCAGTCCGCGCGGTTGAACCGCCAAGTCTTTAAGGATCTGGGGTAATTCGAGTTCATCAATGGTCGGCACCGCCGGTGGCAGAAGCCGGATGGCCAGGCTGATGCCGTGCATCTGTCTCGCTACGTTGCAACGCAGGCGGCCGTAGTCATCCATGGTGCAGGCGAAATCGAGTTCTTTGGTCTGCAGAAACTTCTGCCTTTGTTCTTCATCGGTAAGCTGGGTCAGCGCCACATCTATATCGTGGGGGGTGAGGAAAACATTACCCAACTCCTGAAGTTCGCCATTTACCCTAACAAGAGGCGGGCTGTCGATGACCAGATGGAGATCGGAGGCTTTCAGGTCGCTGGCAGTTCGCAATAACTCCAAAACGTCCATGTTTCCAGTTTAGTCACTCAAACAGAGGATTTCAAGGGTTTTTTAAAAATTATTTTAGAATATATGTCGTTTTTAACGATTTTAACAACAAAAGGCGACGTGGGGTCGCCCCGTGTTGGTAATCAAATGGTTCTCCTAATACTGTCTTGCCCCTAAGAAATTTGGGGGAGTAAGATGTGGGTATGAAAAAAATCATTCCCGCCGTCGTTGCGTTCCTCGTAACATATCTCGTTTCCGATGCCATAATTGGCTCGTTCATTATCGGCAACTCCACAGGCGATGAATTGATAAAAACCCTTTCACCGCTAGGCTTAGGTTTCCTCGCTTCTTTTATCACTCTCGCAATTGGCAAGTAAATCGTTCGTTTTGTCACGCTCTTTTCTCCATTGATAAGTCACTATAACCATTACTACCCCTTGTATAATAAACATCGCAATTAACCATTTCTCGGCGGTATCAAATGTTCCCCATGACTCTAATACGCTGAACATTATCTCCGCCCCCTAATCGTCATTGCCCCTGTTGCGATTGGTTTTCTAGCCCTAACTTTTGCCGATTGCCTTTTACGATAGCCCATATTAACCGGCTGAATTGTGGACTGTATTAATGGCTTTCGAGAGTAAATAACCTCTTTCCAGTTTTCGTTAGGTGTCTTTAGCCCACATATAGCAGCAGGAGTTTGCCCGTCTAGGCTTTCGTGTCCTCTTAGGTAGTTATAGAAATAGACATACCCTAAGAGGTTCATTTTGGCTGTCGCTAGGCTTTTGAAGTTACGGCTTACTTTGTGCTTCTCTTTTAGCGTTGAATTAAACCTCTCGATTACGTTGTTGGATTGCCCGTTTTTACCCTCAAACGGCTTGGTAACGATGTGATGTGTCGTATCACCGAAAACCATTTTGACCATTTCAGGATAGGCGGTATACCCATCTGAAATGACCACTTTAGGCGGCTTGGTCATTTTTAACTTGGCTTGCTCGAAAGCTAACTGTATCGCCCTTGCCGTTCTTGCCCGTGATAGATAGGCAGATAAGACATATTTGGAAATTGGGTCTACAACAACAACACACCAATATTTCTTGCCAGAAACTTTAATTACAGTCTCATCGGCAGCAACAGTATCACCAATATTAGGCTTGTCATTTCGTGTACTGTCTAGCGCTGCTTCTGTGGCTTTTTTAATCCATTGGAGTATCGCAGGATCGCTAGGTTCTCGGCCTGTTTTTTGTTTTATTTCGCCTCGAATATCGGCAAGCGATGATCCTGTGTAGTACTGATAAACCGCCGATGCTATGTCCTCTGGAGTGTACTTATCGTGTGGCAGACAGGCATTATTTTGGAATGTTCGGCCACACTTGGCGCATAGCCATTGTTGTATTTCTCTCTTATGCCCATTCTTTTTAACATCTTGGCTACCACACCACTTACAGGCCACATATTCTATTTTGCTTATTCTCGCCTCATTCACTATCTCCATAACTCTAACACTCGCTTTCGCTATATTTACTATTACTGTTTTCATTGCCGCCTCCGTTTAGGTTTACCCAAACGTAAAACGGCAAAGTACCTATGTCAAGACTATTTTAGGAGAACCAATCAAATCGTTGATTGCTCGTGCTGGTATGTGATGCTATAATCCCGTGAATATGGAACTTTCCAAACAAGAAGTCCTGCATATCGCCCGGCTAGCGCGCCTCGGCATCGAAGACGCCGAAATAGATCGCCTTCAGGGGCAGCTTTCTGATATTCTTGGCCACTTCTCGGTGCTTGCTCAGGTAAAGACGGATGGCGTGCCGCCCACGGCGCATACATTTGCTCAATGCAATGTCCTTGGATATGATGAACCCGCGTTGTCTCTCTCGACGGAGCAGGTCCTTGCGAACGCGCCTGAACGCGAAGGAGATCTTTTCCGCATCCGGGCTGTCCTCGAATAGTACGCCATGATCGACGTCAAATCGCTGACCATTGTTGAATCCGGCAAGCTCCTGAAGGACAAGGAAGTATCTTCGGTCGAACTTACACGCGCTTATCTCGACCGTATCGATACCGTGGACCCGAAGATTCAGGCGCTTATGACCCTGACCGACGAATTGGCTCTGGCACAGGCCGGGGAAGCCGATTCGATGATCGCTAGGGGTGATGGTGAGGCGCTCACCGGCATCCCGATAGTTTTCAAAGATGTTCTCTGTACCAAGGGCATCCGCACCACCTGTTCATCCAAAATGCTGGAGAATTTTATTCCTCCCTACGATGCGGCGGTCGTAGAGCGTCTTCGCGGCCGCTGGGCTGTTATAATTGGCAAAGCTAATATGGACGAGTTTGCCATGGGTTCTTCTACGGAGAACTCGGCCTATTTCACCACCCGCAATCCATGGGACACGTCACGAGTGCCGGGTGGCTCTTCGGGCGGATCGGCAGCCGCCGTAGCCGCTGGTCTCGCTCCGGCAGCCCTCGGTTCGGATACCGGAGGTAGCATCCGCCAACCGGCGGCATTCTGCTCGGTAGTTGGTTTGAAACCTACATACGGACTTGTATCCAGGTACGGTCTGATCGCATTTGCTTCGTCCCTCGACCAGATCGGACCATTTACCAGGGATGTCGCCGATACGGCTCTAATGTTGAATGCCATTGCCGGCTATGACCCGCGCGATTCCACCTCAGTCCCCCAACCCGAAACCGATTATTACGGTTGCCTTGGCGACAGCGTCAAAGGCATGAGGATCGGTGTACCCAGAGAGTATCTTGCCCAGGGCGTCACCCCGCAGGTTAAAGCAGTGGTTGATGCTGCTCTTAAGGTCTACGAAGACCTGGGCTGTAAAATCGAAGAATGCTCGCTGCCGACCACAGATGCAGCACTGGCGGTCTATTACATCATCGCCCCTTCGGAAGCCTCGGCCAACCTCGCCCGGTATGACGGTGTCAAATACGGCTACTCCTTTAAGGATACCGATAGTATGTGGCAGGCGATGGAAAAGACGCGCGCTATCGGTTTCGGGCCGGAAGTCAAACGACGTATCATGCTGGGCACCTATGCCCTGTCTGCCGGATATTACGACGCCTGGTATGTCAAGGCTCAAAAGGTCCGTACCGTCATACGCCGCGAGTTCGATGCCGCCTTCGAAAGATACGACGCTCTGGTCACCCCGACAGCGCCGACGATGCCGTTCAAAATCGGCGAAAAAGCGGCCGATCCCTTCTCGATGTATCTTTCGGATATCTGCACCATACCGGTTAACATCGCCGGTCTTCCCGGAATCTCAATCCAGGGCGGATTTGCCGAAGGCCTTCCAGTCGGCCTCCAAATCATCGCTAAACCCTTCGCCGAAAAGACGATATTGAAGCTCGGCCACGCATTCCAGCAAGTAACTGAGTGGCATAAACGCCTGCCGAACATCTAATCCAGCTTCGATAATCGGTGATGGCATGAGGCTGCGAGCCATGACGACTAATCATACGATCGATCCCGTCAAAAGACGCTGCCTCATTAGCTCCCGTCATATAAGCCTTTTGTTTTATTTTGCTGGACGATCCGATAGAATTCGGCGCTAACATCGACGCCCTTTTCACGCAAAACACGTTCCGTCATTTCTACGGCATGCGACAGGTCCAGGAACTCATGGAGCCATTTATTGTAGTCATCCGGTGATTTTTTATATGCGGCTGAAAATTCGTTGTATTCCTCGGTGATCTTGTTGAACTGGTGCGCCGGGGTAAATTCGCCCCGAACTCGCGGGAATTTGAAGATAGCCTTTACCGCGCCGAAATGCCTCTGGAAAATATACTTGTCGACATACCAGAACACTGAAGCCAGAAGAAGCTGGTTTAGCAGGAAAGCGGGGAAAGTTGGGATGGAGAATTGATCGACCAGGATTACCTGCAGGATAGCTCCGGCAATTCCCGACAGCAGAATCCATCTTCCGAAGACGTACACGAACCATTCTTTGGAAAACATCGTTGCTTCCTTTCTCCGTCAGAACAAAAACCGCCTGAGCATTTAGCCCAGGCGGTCGGCAAATCCGTCGCTCGCGCTCCGTGTGGTGAACTCCACTTCCGCCAGTCGCGCGAACACTCAAATTTAATTTAACAATATCGTGCCGAGCGGGTTCCTGTCAACGTTTTGCACTCCATTTTGACACAACTATTTTCATAAGCCACAATGGAAATGTGACAATGAAATGGGAAAAGTGTTCCACCGAACTTTCGGCCACTTTGGCCGCCGCCACCGCGGGTTCTCCCGCGCAAAAACGGATGATGTTCGGTTGCCCGGCTTACTTTATTAACGACAATATGGTGACCGGCGTCCACCAGTCGAATATCATCTTGCGGTTGAGTGAGGCCGATCGGCGCTCTATGTTTAAGGAGTTCGACGAGGCTGCGCCCTTTGAGCCATTTTCAGGGCGATCGATGAAGGAATATTTAGCTCTGCCAGCTGTGGTGTCTGACAACTCCACCGTTTTTCAGTCGTGGCTTTCCAAGGCTTTCGGTTAAGTCTTGTCACTGCCGCCAAAGAATGCAAGCAAAAGAGGAATAAGGAGAAATAGATGGCTCGAGTTACAGTTCCCGGTGTCGACAAGGGCAATGTTATGTTGTTCGCTTTATCGACCTGCGTTTGGTGCGGCAAGACTAAGAAATTACTGGAAGAAATGGGTGTAGCTTATACCTACGAATATGTCGACCTGCTCTCAGGAAAGGACAGGGATGCCGCAGTGAAGGAAATCATGGTTTGGAACCCTGCCACTTCCTTCCCCACCCTGGTGATAAATAATGAAAAGTGCATTGTCGGTTTTAAAGAAGACGAGATTCGGCGGGCTCTGGCATGATGGATTCCAGGCATGATACCGCTGCGGTTGATAACCTTTTCGCCAGGCTTAACGCCGACGCTGAAAAATTCGGTTATCACCTCAATCCGGATATCGAGTTCACACGGTCGCTGGTGGAAGGGCTTCTTACTAACATCGGCAGGTATGGCTACATGGCTTGTCCATGCCGGCTTGCCTCCGGCATACGTGCTCAGGATCTTGATATCATCTGCCCCTGTGACTACCGGGATCCGGATTTAAGCGAATACGGTGCCTGTTTCTGTGCTTTGTACGTTAACACTCCGATCCTTCAGGGTAAACAGGCGTTGAAGCCTGTGCCCGAAAGGCGAGGTCAAAAAATGGTTGAAAAAAAACAGGAATCCGCTTCAACCGGAAGTGTGACCATAAAACTGTCACAGCCGGTGTGGCGTTGCAAAGTTTGCGGGTACCTTTGCGCTCGCGGGGAACCGCCGGAGATCTGTCCCATCTGCAAAGCGACGAAAGACCGGTTCGAGCGTTTTGTCTAGGTACCAATCGCTCTTTTATTAAAGGATAACTGGATTTACAATTTCGATCTGACAAAACTGAACAGCGATCACGCGGCTAGAAATGAAATACCTTACTAGGCTGGTTTTTGCCTCGAGTCTTATTGCCGTAATGTCTTTGGTGCTCATTCCCGGCTGCGACCTTGTTAAAAGTAGTCTCCAACGCGATCTCGATGCCGCTCGTGCCAGGTGGGAACGGGCAGACATCAGATCTTACGAATTTCGCCTTCGCGTAGGCTGTTTCTGCCCGCCCAACATTATTTTCCCTGTGATCATGACAGTTCAAAATGGAGTTAATACGGACGCCGAATATGCTCAAGAACCAAAAGAAATTACCACCGATTTCTTCAAACAGTACGACACTATCGACAAGTTGTTTGAGGTCGTCCAAAAAGCTATCGATGACAGAGTTGACAGCCTGACGGTTGTCTATGAATCCGCGAATGGTTATCCAAAATCAATTAACATCGATCGTATTAAAGATGCAGTTGACGATGAAATCGCGTTTTTCGTTGAATCGTTCGCCCCAACCTCCTGACATAGGCACTTTCGGACGTGATAAAATAGCTCCAAACGTCCGAGGTTTCCGATGGCAAATTTGAAGGGAAAACCGTCAAGCATAGAATCCCTGGTTGATGCCTTAAAGCCTGATATTTCGCTCAAAAACCAGAAGCGGTTGCGTTTGAATATGGTTTTAAGGGTAGCCAGGCGCCTGGATTCGTCATCCCTCGGCTGCGAGTCATGTGTTGGCCACTTGCCCGCAATCGATCGACTTATCAACGGCATTAAAGATGTTGATCAGTGGCAACTCCCGGAATGGAAAGCCTACTACCGGCAATTGGATGGCATCATCAGGCATCTGAAGACCGCTCACCACCTGACGGAGGAGGGAGAGCACCTTGCTCTGTGGATCGCAATAGGCCTGCTTATGGGCACGGCAATCGGCAGCGCTTTTGATGTTAGTATTCTCGGTGTCATCCTGGGAGTGGCGTTCGGGGTAGCCGTCGGTGGGTTGTTGGATGCCATCGCCCACAAACAGGGACGAGTCATTTAACAGATTTCCGTCTCCCGCGTGACGATAAGAGATCAGTTCTTTACACTCGTTCTTCTAACTGCGTATAATGAACGACACACTCGGCAACAGGGGTTAGCTATGCTGAAGCATGAAGTTCTTAAGATCCTGGAATCAGACGCTCGAACCACCCCCGAAGTGATCTCTCGGATGACCGGTGCCTCTCTTGACGAGATCAAACAAATCATCGGTGAAGCCGAAACCGATCGTACGATCGTCCGTTACAAGACAGTCATCAATTGGGAGAAAGTTTCCAATGAACGCGTCGAAGCTATCATCGAGGTCAAGGTGACTCCCCAACGGGACACCGGCTTCGATGCCATCGCCCGTCGAGTCTATAATTTCCCTGAAGCCAGGACTGTTTATCTCATGTCGGGTACATATGACCTCGCAGTGTTAGTTACAGGTAAGACAATGCATCAGGTGGCCGATTTTGTTTCCCAGAAGCTGTCACAGATTGACGGCGTCCAAGGAACCACGACTCACTTCATGCTTAAACGCTACAAGGAAGACGGCGAGGTTCTTGCCGGAACCGAGCAAATCGACCGGCAACAAGTCGTACTTTAGGTCTGGAATCGATGCCTACCGAAACAAGTGTCAAGCGTTCGATGACTTCAAAAGCCGTAAAGGCTATTAAGCCGTCGGGAATACGTAAGTTTTTCGATTTGCTGGCCGATATGGAAGGAGCGATTTCGCTCGGCGTCGGCGAGCCGGACTATGTTACCCCGTGGCACATACGCGAAGCTGCTATTTATGCCCTTGAGCATGGCCGGACGATGTATACCTCTAACGCCGGCACACCCGAGTTGAGACAGGAGATCGCCCGCTACCTTAATACGGCACATGGTTTAGAGTACAATCCTCTTGGCGAGATCGTCGTAACCGTGGGCGTTTCTGAAGCCCTTGACCTGGCGGCCAGGGCGATCCTTGATCCCGGCGACGAGGTGATAATCCCGGACCCATGCTACGTGTCGTATCCTTCCTGCGTAACTCTTGCGGGCGGCGTACCGGTGACGGTGCCGACCTGGGAGTCCGAATCGTTCGAACTAAACCCTAGAGAAGTCGCCAGGGCAATAACGCCGAGGACGAGGGCTATTCTTTTAGGTTATCCCGCCAACCCCACCGGGGCAGTGATGCCTTACGACAAATTGGCGGAGCTGGCTATCCTGGCTGCTCGGCACAACCTGATTGTCCTCTCGGATGAGATTTACAATCGCTTGACCTATGGCGTGACTGTTCCGTCGTTCGCGAGCCTACCCGGTATGAGGGAACGTACCGTCGTCCTTAATGGGGTATCCAAGGCGTATTCTATGACCGGGTGGCGTATCGGGTATGCTGCCGGACCAAAAGAAATCATCGCCGGCATGACCAAGATCCACCAGTACACCATGCTCTGTGCTTCCTCAATGGGCCAGGCCGCAGCTATCGAGGCATTGAAAAACGGCGAGTCTGATATTCAGGCGATGGTCGAAGACTACAATCATAGGCGTCAGGTGATGGTGTCCGGCTTTAATTCGTTGGGCTTGAGCTGTTTCGATCCCAGGGGTGCTTTCTATGCCTTCCCCTCGATAAAATCGACCGGACTTTCCTCGGACGAATTTGCTGAGCGCCTCCTGAAGGAAGAAAAGGTTGCCGTCGTTCCGGGCACTGCTTTCGGGGAGCAGGGAGAGGGTTACCTCCGTTGTTGTTATGCCACTTCGTTGCCACAAATCGAAGAAGCGCTAGAACGCGTCAAACGTTTCTTGACCCGCTTGTAACCATCTTTCCCGGCGGAATAAAAACTCGTTTCCTCATCCTCCCAGCTCATTTCTTCGCTTGAGTCACCAGGGACATCAAGACAAAAACCAGTCAATCTCCAGGGTGCAATTGTGGAATTGTTTTGTTTTAGAAGCCAAAAGAACCGGCTGTAGCACCAGCCGGTTCTTTTGGAGGGGGGAGATTGATGCCTGGAACCTTATTGGTACTATAATCCATGGGCAATGGAAAGTCAAGACATCTTTGGACAATAAATATCTACTTATCAAAATTAATGAAATTAATCTAAACTTAAGGCTTTTTCCAACGACATCCTTGCAGTATCCCCGCTTTTGCCCTTAACGAAATCAAGGATGATCCGTTCGAATTTTTCGATCATCTCGGCGTGCAGCCCCAATTTCAAGAATCCTGTCCTGACGCCGGCCGCCGAACCCAGGCTGCCCAACTTCCTGCCGAAGATCGAAAACATCTTCTCGACTTCACCCATGACGGTGTTGTCTGTCGCAGGTAGATCCCTTACAAGGGTGCTGAGATCGGAGGCCATCGAAGAAATGCCGGCAAATTCCTTGTCCCCGAGGGCGTCCTTTGCGCGCTTGAGAATTAACCCCGCGCCTCCCTTCGCCTGCGCTTCCGTGACTCCCAATTTGCAGATTAACAGGTCTACTAATTCCATCCTATGGCCTCAATTTGAATCAGTTTTGATTATCGTTTAATAGGGTTACGCTGAAGAAGGAGACAGGCGATGCACCTGCCCTTGAAACTAATTCTATCGGCCGTGGGGAACGGAATCAAATGCGAAAATAGCGCGATTAAGCGCCAATTCCATGGATGAGCAAATCATCGGAACTAGGCGGAAAGCTTGGTTTAGATGGCTCTATTCAGACCACGGTGAGCAACAAGATGTTCAGCAAACGTCTACAGATCTTTCAAACCCCAACAGTTCCCAGGTTAATAGGTTTTCTGCCATCCTTTTGACCCTGGCGAGCTCGGCTTTCGAAAGATGATACGTGCGCTTGATAACGTTCAAGACATCCTTAAGTCTGCGATTTTTACTCTTTTCAAACAATTCCACGGCTTCTTGGGCTGCAACTTCAAACACGGGTTCCACCATTCCTATTATCCAGCTTGTATTTTTTTATTTTTCAGCGGATAAGGTACTCCTAAATTTTAAAGAATGCAATTGTACTATAGTCCTAATTCCTCCCAAAATGGTTTATTTAGGTATTGCTTGACACCGAAAGAAAGAATAGAATCGTTTCAGTCACGCTGAAGGAGATTTATATGGATGCAAAAAAATCGCCTGCCATGATCAAAAAAATGTTCGATACGGGAAAAGTGACTTTGGTCGATCCGGATACCAAATACAGGTATTCTTTGACTGCTAAATGCCCTGACGACGGTGAATATGCCGACGTAGCCAGGTTTGACAAGGCCGGAAGCTCTTTGAGCAGGGTTGTTTTCAAATGCACTCAATGCGAAGAGGAGTTTGAGGTACCTCGAGAACAGATGATGGTCATTTGAACTTTGATTTGCTGAAATTTCATTATTTGAAAATATTTTGCTTTGGAGGGCCTCCAAAGCAAAATGTCTTTGATCTGGATAGTCGGCGAGATATTCCGTCGCTCCGGCGCGTCAATTAAGATCAGCGTACATTCGCCAAAAATGCCTCGTTGGATCGCTTCACTCGACGGGCTCCACCTTTCCCAAATGACCCTCGCTGAACTCAATTTTTTCTGAATCCTCGATATCTTTCAGCCCTTAATTCAAACGTAAATTGACAGTTTCTCGTTTTCTAAAAAGCCTCTGAAAATTAGGTAATCAAGCTGATTGGAATTACGTACTTGTACGGATTACTCAGTTTGAGGGTAAGGGGTAACATCAGCTTATGGAGGACTATCATGCAAGAAACAACGATTGAACCGACTAAAGAAAATCTCGGCGTTTCCCGCCGATATTTTGTTAAAGGGGCGGGTATCATTGCCGGCGGCTTTGCCATTGGATCTATGGCTCTGGTCCAGGCCTGCACATCGAATAATCCCACAACTACTCCGACGGGAACGACCACCGCCCCGCCCACGACCACTCCCCCGCCAACCACCGCTCCGCCGGTGGTTGAAACTTACCTCTTTTTTAGTGCTGTCGAAGCCGCCACCATCAAAGCCGCTTTTGGCAGACTTCTTCCGGGTTCCGCTTCGGATCCGGGTGCTGTCGAGGCCACGGCGCATATTTATCTTGACCGGGCTTTGAACGGGGCTTATGCAAATCTGGGAGTGAACTATCACCGTGGCATTACTGCGATGAATGCCTACTGCCAGACCAAGTTCTCCAAAAATTTTGGTGACCTGACGGCGGCGCAGCAGGACACCGTGTTGACCGATATGCAGGGAGGAACCGCGACCGGATTTTATGCACCCGGGGCAGCAGAGTTTTTCGGCTTGCTTCTCAAGCATATGACCGAGGGTACTTTCTGTGATCCGCTCTATGGAGGCAACCAGAACCTTGTAGGATGGAAGATGATAGGTTACCCCGGTTCCCAGGCGGCTTACATCGATTCTGAAATGGCAATCGGTTTTGACCAAGCATCGAAAAAAATTCTAACACTAGCCGACGTCGAAGGCATCGTTATGCCGCTGCCGGCCTCTGGATTTTAAAAGGAGATTGCACTATGGCTACTTTGCCTAAAGTCAATGTCGTAATTGTTGGGCTCGGCGCCGCGGGCTGCATCATGGCCAAGGAACTCTCTACCGCCGGATTAAAAGTAGTTGGCATCGAATGGGGGCCTCTTCGCCGAACCCAGGATTTCCAGTGGGATCATGATGAACTCAAATACGAAAGCCGGCAATATCTTTTAAAACCTATTATCGATGAACAACCGATGACTTACCGGCCCAACGCCCAGACCTCGGCCATCAATTCGGGGGTACCTTGGACGATCTCATCTGGAGTCGGCGGCGGTTCTATCCATTACGGCACCTGGAACTGGCGGGCTTTACCGCATCATTTCCGACTAAAAAGCGAAATAACCGCAAAATATGGAGCGAATGCCTTGCCTCCAGGTACAAATGTGGTTGATTGGCCTATCAGTTACAACGACCTGGCGCCGTATTACGATAAAGTGGATACGGAAATTGGTATCTCCGGCAAAGCCGGAAATATCAACGGCCAGATTCAAGCTGGCGGCAATTCGTTCGAAGGTCCGAGATCCAAAGATTTTCCATTGCCTCCGCTCATCCAGACCACCGGGTCGCGCATCTTCAGCCAGGCGGCAACGGCCCTCTCCTACAAGCCTTTCCCAACGCCTTCGGCCATCATATCTCAACCTTACGACGGACGGCCGGGCTGTGACTACTGCGGATTTTGTTCTGGCTATGGCTGCCACATTGGAGCCAAATCTAGCACTATGGTCAGCGTCTATCCCAAGGCAGTCGCCAGCGGCAATTTTGAGGCGCGGACAGGTTGCCGGGTTATCCGAATCAACAAGAGTGATGGCCGGGCGACCAGCGTCACTTATCTCGACCAAGCCGGTGTGGAACAGGAACAACCGGCCGGACTTATCATCGTATCTAATTACACGTGGGGAGCAGTCAGGCTGTTGCTGCTTTCGGGTATGAATGCCAACGGCATGGTCGGCAAATACCTGATGAGCCACCAGTACCAGATCGTTAATGGGATCTTTGATACCCTCATTACCAATCCTAGCGAAGGTCAAACCGGGGCTAATGCCACCATCGATGAATTTAACGGCGATAATTTCGATCATACCGGTTTGGGATTCATTGAGGGAGCTTCGATAACTTCACTTGGCGGCAATACTCATGCTATCACCGGCACTTCATCATTGGCGCCCGGTGATTTCAAGCAGGTAGCAGCCAACCAGAACTGGGGACAGGCTCGGAAGGACTTCATCAAACAGTACTTCAAACGGACGTTGGGGCTTATCGCCCAAACTCCAACCCTTCCTTATGAAAACAACGTTATCGATCTCGATCCGACGGTTAAAGATTCCATCGGACTCCCCGTTGTTCGCGTAACATACACCGGCTCCGACAACGAAAAAGCCATTGGGAACTTTCTTCAGCCCAAAATGGCTGCTATCCTGAAACAGGCGGGCGCATCCTCCACAGTCAATGGGCCGCTATTGATCCCGCCCTGGAACAACCACGAAGTGGGGCCATGCCGCATGGGCACCGATCCAACCAAATCGGTAGTTAATCAATACTTGCAGTCGTGGGAACTTCCCAACATGTTTATTGTGAGCGGCGCAGTTTTTCCAACTTATTTTGGTTACAATCCGACCCATACTATTGAAGCGCTTAGTTATTGGGCGGCTGACAATATAAAGTTACAAGCCCAGACCGGTGGAAATTTGGTGCAGTACTTATAATCGAGACGATCGAGAATAATTCGGAGTGAGAGCATGAAGAAAATCGCGCCGTTTTTTCTAGTCTTAGCGTTGGTATTTTTCGGATTTGGTTGTGGTTCAACACCAACGACAGGTTCGACTCCTCCCGGAACCACCACTACGAGTTCGGGCAATACCTACCAGGCTTTAGCCAATCAAGGCCAGGGTGTGTACGCGAACAAATGCGTTGCCTGCCACGGGGCAAATGGTCAAGGCACCGGTGTCGGGCCAGCGTTGTGGGGCTCTAGCTACCAACCGGGAATTTATAATGGGGGAACCTTGTTTGCGCCCAACGGCCAGGCGATGCTCAATTTCATATCATCCTCGATGCCTTTGAACGCTCCCGGGAGCCTCTCACATTCAGAGGCAGTAAATGTCCTGTGTTACCTATTGATTCAGGACAATCAGATAACACCTTCGTCCACATTCGATGAGGGCCAACTGAGCACCCTTTCCCTCAAATAGTCCGCATTGGTCGCTGGGGCGCTGCATAGAGAGACTCTTTCAAACCGATTAAAGATATCTATCTCGGCTTTCCCTTCCGGCTTTGTTTGACTCTTGCTTCTCACCGACACAACGAAATTTGATTACAATTTCAGTGTCGGCTAGACTTACTGCTCTGAGTCATTTTCGGTTCTCTGCGTAATCCCACGAATAAGGAAACAGATGGAATACGAAGTCGTTGTTAAATTGCTCGCCATTACGCCCAATGCTGAATCCCTGACCGAACAGGCTGGCAGGCTCTGCTATGCCAGCGGGGATAAACTGGGGACCAAAGAAGGATGGCTGCAGGCCCGGGTCAAGCAGGGTCATGACAGCTTGATCGAACACGCCTCAGCTACCTTTTATATCAAGGCGTCTCGCGCTCTGACCCACGAATTGGTCCGCCACCGCATTGCTTCGTATTCCCAGCGCAGCCAGCGGTACGTCAAAGAGTCGGTTGCAGATTACATAACGCCGCCAGAACTGGTAGGGGACAGTGCCACCGCTAGGGTATTCAGAGAGTCCATGGAGGCGGCGTGGAGAGCTTATGGCGAGCTACTCCAGGCCGGGGTGAAACCGGAGATCGCACGCTATGTTCTGCCAAATGCCTGTTCGACCGAGATTATCTGCACCTGGAACTTCCGGGAGATCCGCCACATCATCAGGCTCCGGACTGGCCCTGCGGCCTTGCCCGAGATGCGGGCAGTCATGGCTAAAATCAGAGAGATAATGCGGGAGCAAGCCCCAGGGGTTTTTGGAGATATGTAATCCTCCAAAAACATCTTCCAATACTTAAGGACAATCCAAAATCGTTCTAATCAATCAAAAGCCAGGGCGTAAGCCCTGGCTTTTCGGCACTTTCAAACTCGAAACCGATCACGGTTTGACTACGAACCAGACTCCTCCCAGCGCGTTCCCCATCGTATCACCCGATGATTTGTCATAGACGCTCAAATACAGTGGATATCCTTTATATGTTATCTGCTTCAAGCCAGTGTCCCTGGTAAAAATACCGAAATCGGCTGAATTGAGTCCAGATCCGACCGTAAGTGTTGGCACAAAAAACACCGGCCAGGCGGTGATTGTCTCATCCGGTAGATTGCTGTAGTTAGGCCTGTCGCTGGTAGTGTAGTAAAGGGCGAAGCCTCGGCTATCCACCAGGTAATTCCCGACATTTGTCTTGACAGCGACATTGACCGAATACGCATAGGTAACGGGCGGTTGTATGGTCGTGACCGGGGGAGTAGTTGGCGGCAGTGTCGTTGGTGGGACAGAGGTCGTGGGCGGGGCTGCCGTCGTTGAAGCAGGGGGTGTTGTTGTTGGCGTGGTTGCCGGCACAGAACTTGTCGGCGGATTGGAGGTCGTATTGGTATTCGGATTTCCGGAGGTGGTTGTGGCATTGGATCCGCAACCGGCGACGGTCAAAATTATGATTAACGCGACCATAGGGATAGTGAACTTGGTATAAACAGAGTTACTCTTCACTTCAATACCTCTATCAGATTATTTCTGTCGGTTTAAACTTACCCGTTGAATTATCCCCGGAAAGACCCCCTTATGCCATCAGTATGCTTACGCATTTCTTGGGATTTATGCCCTTAATATTTGTCGTTCTTAATTATTTTACCCGGTAGTTTTTCAAGATAAAGTTGTTTTGGTGAGCAAATCCCCCCAAGGAGATCTCACAGGATCTGAAGTTCGGATCACTAGAGAAGAACTCTGATTTGTGATTAGGTACTTTCCCCGCCGAAATTACGTAGAACCCCTAATACCCATTATGAAATTGTGCGTCTATTATTAATTGTAATGGCGTAGAGCCCTGTTTCCTGCTATGTGGGATAAACAGAAGAAAAAATTCAGGGAGAAAGGACTGGATATGACCATCGCGAACGAACCATCCGGGAAGCGGGTTAGGCACTCGCAAACTATAGGTAAAGGGTACGTTACCCGCCGAACTTTTACCAAGATGACGGCAGCAAGCGCAGCTTTCGTAGCCGCCGCTTTGGCGGTACCTAAGGAAATCCTCGAGGCCAAAGAGGTGACGCCGGAGCAAAAGCTGGTCTTTAAGGAAAAGATTACTCTTGCAGACCGGAAAGCCGCGGCCGAAAACCTGGCAAAGCTCCGAGCCAAAGTTGCCGGCGGCGCAAAAAAGATGGCCAAAAAGTTCCAGATGGGCGGCGGAATGATTATGCCGCCACCGGTGCTGGCCACCGATCCCAACGGTCACCTGATCCCTGATTATTTCGGAACGCCGAACTGGGCTAACAGCCCGCAGCTTACGAAGTTCATCGATAAATTAGCTGGCCTGGGTTCGGGGGCGGCTAACGCCCTCGGCCAGTATATCCCTGTAGCTGTTGCTGATCAGACGACCTATCCCGGCTCCGACTACTACGAAATTGCCGTGGTCGAGTATGAGGAACAACTACATACTGAATTGCCGAAGACCAAGCACCGCGGCTATGTGCAGATATCAACCACCAATGTTCCGGGCCTCCAGATTCCGTTGGTTAATCCTGATGGCAGTCCGATAATGATGCCCGACGGCGTGACCCAGGCTAAAGGTGTAGATCACCCGCATTTCCTGGGACCGGCGATTGTCGCCATGGGTGCCCCCAAAGCTGGCGATCTCGGCACCCCGGTCAGGATCAAATTCTACAACCTCTTGCCCACCGGAACTGCCGGCAACCTATTCATTCCTGTAGACACAGAGGTAATGGGTTCCGGCATGTACGAGGTCGATATTCCCAACATGCCCGGCATGACCTACATGGGGACATACCCACAGAATCGGGTTGTGGTCCACAATCACGGCAATAACTCGGTTTGGACGTGTGATGGCGGTCCACACCAGTGGATCGTTCCCGCAGGAGAGAACGTTCCTTACCATCCTAACGGCCGTGGCGTTGGCGCCGCGATGATACCAGACATGCCGGACGGCGGTCCCGGAACTTACACGATCTACTATACCAACGCCCAGAGCGCCCGCCTCATGTTCTACCACGACCATGCCTGGGGCATCACCCGCCTCAATGTGTATGTCGGTATGGCGGCCGGTTATGTTATCACCGACCAGGTCGAACAGGACCTGATTAATGGTACCAATACTTCGGGCGTTAATCCCGGTTTACTGAAGGTCCTTCCTGACATTGGCATCCCGCTGGTTATCCAGGACCGGTCTTTTGTCGATCCTACGACAATAGGTATGACCGATCCCACTTGGCTTGATCCGACCCAACCTACATTTGGTACCACTCCAGGTACCGCGAAGCTCGGCGACCTTTGGTACCCGCACACCTACATGCCGGCTGAAAATCCCTGGGATCCCAGCGGCGCTGCGGCGTATGGCCGGTGGATGTACGGGCCGTGGTTTTTCCCACCCACAACCGGTTTGAAACAGGGGACAATTCCCAATATCTATTATGACCCTGTCAACGCCCCCTGGCAGCCGCCGGAAATGCCCGGCACGCCCTATCCTTCCATCCCGGGCGAAGCCTTCATGGACACCCAGATGGTCAATGGCACCGTCTTTCCGTACCTCGACGTGGAGCCCAGACCTTACCGCTTCCGCATTCTCAACGCTTCGAATGACCGTTCGCTTAACCTTTCCCTATTCCAGGCGACTGGGATAGTTGGCACGATCACACTGACCGGTGGTGGTTCAGGGTATACCGCCGATCCCATCGTGACCATCACACCCGGTGGGGGCGATACCACCGGGCATGGGGCTCAAGCCATTGCTACCGCCGATGTCGATCCTATGAGCCCGACTTTCGGTCAAGTTATCGGAATAGCCATCACCGTCGTTGGCAGTAATTACACTGCAGATCCTGTCGTCACCATCGCACCTCCCACCGGAGTAGGTGGAACCCAGGCTACGGCAACGGCAACCTTTTTCCTTAATAATGCCTCCGGCTTCCCGTCTGAAGTGGGCATGGTCCCGGTGACGGGTACCAATTGGCTGCCCCCGTTTGATGTGAGCGGTGTCGCCGACATGGCAAATGCCGGTCCGGATTGGTGGCACATAGGCACAGAAGGCGGTTTTTCTCCGGAACCGTCGATTGTGTCTCCGATGCCACTGTCCTGGAACAATAACCCGACGATGTTCAATGCCGGAGTTGTTCTGGATATTTCGTTAGCCGTGGGAACGGCTGAACGCGCTGACGTCATCGTCGATTTCACGGCATTCGCTGGAAAGACGATAATCCTTTACAACGATGGACCGGCCGCGTGGCCTGCGTCGGATCCCCGGTATGACTACTACACCAACTGCCAGGACCAGACCGGTACTGGCGGATACGGCGTGGTACCGCCCGGCAAAGGCCCTAACACCAGGACGATAATGCAATTCAGGGTTGGCACGACCGTGGCTGCGCCCAATGCCGTTGCCGATGTAACACTCGCCAATTTGAAGTCGGTGTGGGCTCAGACTGTGGCCAACGGAGTCGTCACCAAAAAGGGCGTCTTCGCTACCTGCCAGGACCCGATCATCGTCCCTCAACCCTTCTACAACTCAGCTTATGGTAAAACCGGAGTTGGAACCGATACTTACCCAACTGCGACAGACCAGATGTTCATCCAGGTTAATAAGATATCTCACACGTTCCAACCGATCGACGCAGCAGGAAACCTGCAGCCCGCGGTTACACTGCCGTTGGAACCCAAGAGCATCCACGACGAGATGGGTGGTGTCTATGATAAGTTCGGGAGAATGAATGGCATGCTGGGTCTGGAACTGCCGGCGTCAACTTCCCAGATCGCTCAATTCATTCCCTACGGGTTCTCATCCCCTCCAGTGGATATCTATCATGGTTCTTTACGCACCCAGCTTGTCGGATCACTTGGTGACGGTACCCAGATCTGGAACCTCAACCATAATGGCGTCGACACCCATACCATTCACTTCCATCTGTTCAACGTCCAATTGATCAACAGGGTGGCATGGGACGGCATGATGCCCATGACGCCTATTCACCCGATTGAATACGGCTGGAAGGAAACGATCAGGGTCAATCCTCTGGAACAGACATTCGTTGCGATCAGGCCTATTAAGCACGATACCACGGTGTTGCCGTTCCTCGACCAGGTACCGAACAGTGTTCGTCTTATCGACCCGTCGATGCCTGCCGGAATGCCACTTGAATCTCCGCCGCCTGCCGGCTGGTTCGATCCTAACGGAGTCGCCATCACCAGCATCCCGAACCACGTGGTGAACTTCGGTTGGGAATACATGTACCACTGCCATATCCTTGCCCACGAAGAAAACGACATGATGCACGCTATGGCTTATGTGGTGGCGCCCGGTACCCCCACCAACCTGACGATCACGCCAAAGGGTAGTTCGTTAGTTGCCTCTTGGACCAATGTCGGCGTCAGGACAACCGGTTATACCCTGCAAAGAGCTGACGATGCTGCTTTTACAGCCGGATTGGTCACTTGGGACGTCGTAGGCAGTACCAATACTTCGTTTGTTGACAATACAGCTAGAAGGAACAGAACCTATTTCTATCGAGTATGCGCCAATAACACGGTTGGCGACGTCGATACTCTCGGTTTCCCGGTAATGACGGATTCCTCGCCTTTTATAACCGCCCAGTATGGTGCGGGAGGTGCCTTCGCCGCGCCGACAACCTTCACCATCATCACTCCGGCAGTCGCTTCGGGCAGAAATTTCCGCGTTACGCTTAATTGGACGGCTAGTATTACCAACGTCACCAGCTTTACTATCCAACGAGCCACGAATGCTGGTTTCACGGCTAATGTCCAGACGACAAACAACATCCCTGCGTCGAACACATCATTCTCGCAGCTCGTTCCGGCTGGCACCTACTTCTACAGGATTCGTGCGGTCAATGGGAACCAGACCTCCGCGTGGGTCCTGTCCACCCCTGCTAGCATTACCGCACCATAGATGAGGTTAAAGTGAAATGAAAAATACGAAAGATTTGGGGGAAAAAAGAAAATGAATCGCACTTCCGTCATGAAGCGAACCTTCCATCTATGGGCTATACCTGCTGCGATACTTTTAGCAGCAACGGCTATAATCTCGCTGGCCTTTCCAGCTAATGCCCAGGCGATCGGCACATACACCATTACCGGAACGGGCGTTAACGCCAACATCGATTCGGCAGTTGACGCCAATGGTGTAACCCATGTTGTTTACGATCGTGGAGGCAGCATCTACTACAATTCGGGTACCACATCGGCGACCGAAGAAGTGGTCGATACTCCTCCTGCGACTGTGACCGATAGCCATCCCGCGATTGCCATCGGACCTGATGGACTACCCCAGGTGGTCTTTGCCGCAACCGATGGCCAGTACTATACCAAGCGCGCAGCCAACGGGACGTGGTCCCCACTCGTATTGGTTGGAGGACCGCCTATTGCTGGATATCCCGATATCGCGGTTGATGGTACGAATGCTCCGACAGTAGTTTTTGCAGACACAGATCCGGTCACTACTTTAGCTGACGTTTCCATCGCTGCGGGACCCAATCAAACGACGCTGACCTTTGATGTTACCACATTAATATGGAGCGGCTTTTCCGACGCGACCGGTGGATCTTTGTTTTCGAACCCGCACATCGCCGTCGATTCGGCTGGAGCGTATCACGTCATCGCCAATCATGAGTCTGTTACCGCCGCCGGTGTTCATAGTTTCAGCGTCATTTATGACACTAACGCCGGGGCGGCCGGAAATAGCCTTGAATCCGTCGCAAGGGCGAGCGCGGCTAACTTGAGCCAGAATCCTATCACTGCAGCTCCGACTCTCGGAGTCATGGTTGGTTACGACCAGGGTGGTAACGCATATACTGCGACGCTCGGAGCCGCTTGGTCCGAGGTCGTTTTAGGTGCCTTTACACAGGTAAGCATGACCTCTGACGCCAATATGGTGGCAGCGGTTTATCTTAATGGTACCAGTGTTACCTACGCCTTAAGCGGGGGCGGGGGTGTGTTCAGTACCGGCACCCTGGTGGCAGCCGGTTCAAACCCATCTGCGACTTTGATGCCGACAGGGGCAACTCCAAATCTTTCCGTGTATTACTTGGTGGCTGCCGGTGCCAATACTAGTGTCATGTTGAAGGTAGTGGCTTATCCCACGATTCCCCCGATGGTCACGACACAACCGGTCAACCAGGCTATTGTTTATGGTGCTGATGCCGTATTTACCGCCGCAGCCACCGGTTTGCCGGCTCCAACGGTCCAATGGCAGATGAGCATGGACAATGGGGTCACCTGGATGAATATTATGGGTGCTACTACGCCCACTCTTACCTTAACCAAGCCTTCGGTGACGGGCATGATGCCGATGCAGGTGAGAGCAGCCTTCTCCAATGGTACGACTGTGAATTCCGCCGTCGCAACGCTGACAGTCACGGCTAGACCGATCACCGTAACAGCGGCTGCTGCGACCAAGGTTTATGGCGGTGTCGATCCGGCTCTCACCTACAGTATCACTGCAGGAACCCTCGCTCCCGGCGATACATTGACTGGAGCACTGGTTCGTGCTGTTGGCGAAAACGTCGGAACCTATCCAATCAACCGTGGAACGCTGGGTAATGCCAACTATGCGATAACCTATTTTGGTGCAAGCTTCACCATCACTCAGAGGCCCATAACTGTTACGGCTGTCACCGATACCAAGGTATATGATGGTACGACAACTTCGACGGGCACCCCGGCTGTCACCTCTGCCCAAACACCCCCCATCGTCGTTGGGGATACCGCAAATTTTGTCCAGACCTTCGATACTGCTGATGTCGGGACTAACAAGGTATTGACGCCTTCCGGCACTGTGATGAAAGGCGCCGTCGATGTGACGGCTAACTACACCATCACATTTACTACAGTAAGCACCGGCACGATCACTCAGGCTACTCCTGTGATCACTTGGGCTAATCCTGCTGACGTGCTCGTTGGGGCAACATTGAGCGCCGCTCAACTGAATGCCACAGCTAACGTTCCCGGTGCCTTTGTTTACACCCCACCATCAGGCACGGTGATGAACACCGGTGGATCTCAATTCTTATCGGTTGTGTTCACTCCCACTGATTCGGTGAACTATTCAACAGCGACAAAGCAGGTCACGATTTACGTGAATAATGGCAAGGTTGACCCAGTCATTACTTGGGCGAATCCAATTGACATTGTTTACGGAACTGCCCTTGGTCCAACTCAATTAAATGCCACTGCGACATCACCAAATCCCCCAAATGCGGCGATTCCCGGAAACTTTGTATACTCTCCCATTGCCGGTACTATATTGCCGGTTGGTCCAACGCAAACACTAACAGTTACGTTCACACCTACGGACACGGCGACCTTTAATGGTGCTGTCGCAACCGTAACCATCAACGTCACCAAGGCTATCCTCACCCCCACGGTGACGGTACCTAACAAGGTCTACAATGGTACTAATGCCTCGTCCTTCACCAACGGCATACCTACGGGAATTGTCGGTACGGACGTTGTTACCGTCAGCGGCGGCACCGCAACATTCGCCGACGCCAACGTAGGAACGAATAAAACAGTCACTGTCACTGGTCTCGTCCTGGGAGGCGCCAATGCCGGCAACTACCAGCTTTCAGCAACTCCGGTGACTGCTACCGCCAACATCACATCCAAACCGTTGACTGTCACCGGCGTTACCGCAGCCAATAAAGTTTATGACCGCACTACCACCGCGACAGTCAGCGGAACTGCTGCTCTAACCGGGGTCATCACCGGAGACACCGTAACAGTGGCTGGCACCGCCGCCGGAGCCTTTGCTACTGCTACTGCCGGAAATGCCAAAGTAGTAAACATCACCGGTTTGACTCTTGGCGGCGCAAACGCCGGCAACTATACCTTGAGCGGAGCAACGACAACCGCTAACATCACTCCGAAGACCCTGACAATTGGCGGAACGTTTACCGCCAACAACAAGACCTACGATGGTTCTATATCAGCGACCATTGGCACCAATAACTTGACATTGACCGGCATCATCGCTCCCGATGTTGTCACCTTGAATGCAGTAGCCGCCTTTGCGGATGCTACCGTCGCGACTGGGAAAGTTGTGTCATTGACCTCCAGTTCGACGCTTACTGGCGCTGATGCCGCCAACTATGCTATCTCGCTCACTGGTGCTCCCACGGCGACCGCGGATATCGCCGCGGCTCCCGCTGGTGGCGGTGGTGGCGGTGGTGGTGGCGGCTTCGGCTCGCAGCTCATCGGTATCAACCTGGCCGGAACCTCGCCCTTCATGGACGGCAATGGCAAGTCCCTGACTGCTGGCGCCATAACCACCGCCGATGGCAAACTGACCCTCAATATCCCCGTCGGCGTACTCATCTGGAATGCCGCCGGCGCCGCGCAACCCTTCCTGTCGGCGCAGGTCCCGACTACAGTCCCGGCAGGGCCCGCACAGGGTAAGGTCGTCTCTGCCTTTGAGATGGGCACCACCGGCGTCACCTTCAATCCGGGTATCAATATGGTGTTCAAGTACACCGCAGCAGACATCACCGACCTCACCGAGAGCGGCTTGTACATCGCCTGGTGGGATGGCACCGCCTGGGTGAAACTGACCAGCACTGTCGACACCGCCGCCAAGACTGTGACGGCGACTATCACTCACTTCACGACGTTCGCCCTAATCGGTCTGCAGGCGCCGCCTCCGACCACACCTCCGCCGACGACGCCTCCCCCGACCACGACGCCTCCGCCGACGACTAATCCGCCGACAACCAACCCACCGACGACAACATTGCCGACGACGTCCCAGACCACCAATCCGCCGACTACTTCGGGCGGCGGTGGAACCAACTGGCTGCTCATCGGCCTGGTCGTAGCAGCTGCCCTGATCCTCGCCATAGTTCTCTTCGTAGGCAGCAGGTCGAAGAAATCATCCTGAATACCCCATAGAATACCGCGAAGGGCAGAGCGCTCCAGCGCTCTGCCCTTTTTTTGATACCAAAAACCTGTAATGTTGTTTACAATGTGCCTGGACACATTGATCCACCTCTTTGGATCACTGGAGTTTTAAAAGGAGAACTAATATGCCCGCACCCGTAATCGCCTTCGTCGGTAGGAGTGACTCAGGGAAAACCACTCTTCTGGAGAAGATTATCCCTGAGTTGAAGAGCCGTGGTTATAGAGTCGCCACCATCAAACATGTTCCCGGCCATCTCGTCGAACCGGCGGAAGAAAGGGACACCACCAGGCATCTTGCCGCCGGCAGCAATACCTCGGTGATCAACTCTCCCGAGAAGTTGATTTTCGTAAAAAAACAATCGTCCGAAAGCACCTTGTTGAATATCGCCTGGTCGCTGGATGAGGATTTTGACATCATCCTGGCTGAGGGATTCAAGAATTCGCCGGTTCCAAAAATACTGGTCCATAGGCTTGAGGCGGGGTCGCCCCCAGAGTCTTTGAACCGCGTCGTGGCCGTCGTCAGCGACGAATCCGTCGCCCTTGACGTCAGGCGTTTTGGTTTGGAGGATGTATCTGCAATCGCTGATTTCCTGGTCGAGACAGTTATCAATCCCTCAAGGTCGAGAGTTGATCTCAGGGTAAACGGTGAACGTGTGGCGTTATCGAATTACCCGGCTGAAATCATCGCCGCGGTCATGGAAACCATGGCTAAGACCTTGAAGGGAGTGGCAGGGGTCAAGGACCTTGAGTTCCGGTTGAAGAAGCCATAGCTGCCCCGCCTCCAGGCGCCTGTTGACCGCCCACGATTCTCCCGGGATTGGTGTAAACGTTCATTCGCTCACCGCGTACGAACCCGACCAGAGTGATATTCAATCGATCAGCGAGTTCGATAGCTGAGCTGGTAGGCGCTGACCTCGATATCAACAGTCCTACATTCCGCCGGGCGACCTTTGAAACGATCTCAGAGGAGATCCGGCCGCTGGTGAGCAACATCCTGGACGAAAAGTCGAGCCCTCCCAAGATTGCTCTTCCAAAAAGCCTATCGACGGCATTATGCCGCCCGATATCCTCAGTGAAGAACTCGATTCCGACGGGTTCAGCTATGGCGGCGGAATGGACGCCGCCGGTTTCTTTGAAAAGTTCGCTATGATGCTGGAAATCGCGTACCAATTTGTATATTTGTGCCGGCGTGACGTTCAATTTTGACGTAACGGGATTTAGCGAATTGACATCGGCTGCCGAATACAGCGCCGCCCCCCGGCCGCACCCTGAAGATATAACCCTTTTGTAAGTCAGCTCTGTGCTAACCTTGCCCACGGTTTCGACCCGGACCACGGCGGTGACTTCATTGACCGAAAGGTTTTTGATATCGGCTGCTGTTGAAATAATATCCTCTGAGGCGAGGTAGCCCGCAGCCAGGTAATCGAACTCCCCCGGCGAACAGAGCAAGGTCACCAGTTCCTCTCCGTTGAGGATGATAGTAAGAGCCCGTTCCCGCGCTACCTCGTCCTCGATGATCGAGGCTTCGCCGCTGGTAAACCGGGTAATGGTGATTTGTTGGGTCTTTTCCAAATTGAAAGCCTTCAGGCGGCTGCGGACTGCGGGACGACCACTTTGATGGTGTCCCCGGCGTGAACCTCGCCGGCCTTCATTATCCTGGCAAATACGCCTTCAAGCGGCATGACGCACATCCCCACCTGGCGGTAGATCTGGCAGTGGTGATGGCATTCCTTGCCGATCTGAGTGATCTCCATTTCTACGCCGCGGCTGGTGACCAGGCGGGTGCCCACCGGCAGGGTATAAAGTGAAAGGCCCTTTGTAGTAATATTTTCGGCAAAGTCGCCGTAGGTCAGATCGAGTCCCTGGGCTCTCATTTTATTAACGCTGGAGATATCCAGCAAACTGAGCTGCCGGTGGCTATGGGCTTCAGCATGTGCGTCGCCGATAAGTCCGAAATCTTCAGCAAGGTATCCGGAAGCGGCGTCCTTTTTCTTGGTGCCGCGTTTGACGCTGAAGCAGACCGAGAGGATTTTGCCTTCGGTGTTATTTGTTTCGTTCATATCTGCCGCTCTTGCCGCCTTCTTTGCTTTCCAAATAGATATTCTCGATTGTCATCCCGCGATCAATCGCCTTAACCATGTCGTAGACGGTCAGCGCAGCGACCGAAGCCGCGGTCAACGCTTCCATCTCCACCCCCGTGGCTCCTTTGCAGACGACTTCGCTCCGGATGGAGAGAGTGACATCATCGACAAAATAAAAATCGATCGCGGCGGATGAGATTGCCAGCTTGTGGCAAAGCGGGATTAAATCCGGAGTTTTTTTGGCAGCCATTATGCCGGCCACGCGGGCCACCGCCAGCACGTCGCCTTTTTTTACCGCCGATTTCTTAATGGCGATAATTGTTTCGGATTTCATCCGGAGCGTAGCTTTAGCCACGGCTCGGCGCGTCGTGTCGCTTTTTCCGCTGACGTCGACCATCCGGGCGGCGCCTGAGCCGTCGACATGGCTTAATTCCAAGATCTAACCTCCGATCTGGCGCATCAGTTTTTCCGGAACGATGCCGTCAGCCAGTTGATGCCGCGCCGGTTTTTTCATTATAGCCTGTTGTAACGCCAGCTTGATCTCTGCATCGGTGAGGTCGCCGCGGAGCATCGGTTTCAGGTCCAGTTCGGAATCGTCCAGAAGGCAAAGCCGCAATTTACCGTCGGCGGTGAGGCGCAGCCGGTTGCAGTTGTCGCAAAAGCAATTGCTAACCGGTTGGATAAAACCGATGGTTCCCTTCGCGGCCGGTAGTTTGAAATAACTAGCCGGTCCGCTGCCGTGCTCATACACTGGCTCCAGTTTACCGATCGCCGTTTCGATGATGGTCTTCATATCGGCTACTGTGACCGACGCAGCGTTTTTGGTGAATGGCATCTGTTCTATAAAACGGACGTTGGCACCGTTTTCGATGGTCCAACGGGCGAAATCTGTGATTTCATCGTCATTTACGCCGGGCATGACCACGACGTTGACCTTGACGGGTTTGAGGCCGGCAATTTTGGCGGCTTCAATTCCGTTTAGGACCCGTCCCAGATCGCCGCCTCTGGTTATCTCTTTGAAACGTTCGGGTTTCAATGAATCGACGCTGACGTTGACCCTGTTGAGTCCGGATTTTCTCAGCAGTTCAGCCCAGCGTTCCAGCAAGGTGCCGTTGGTCGTCATCGATATCTCTTCGATGCCAGGCAGGTTCCGCAACATGCCGATCAGGACATCGACCTTGGGCCTCACCAGGGGTTCGCCGCCGGTGAGCCTGATGTGAGAGATACCCATGCCTGCCAGGATGGCGGCAACCCTGGTGATCTCTTCGTAGGTCAGTATGGCGCCGTGCGGCAGATTATCGCACCGGCCGTCGCCACAATAGACGCAGTTCAAGTTGCATCGGTCGGTGACCGATATCCTCAAATAATCGATGCGACGGTTATGCCCGTCATATAACTCGGTCGGGCAGCCGCTGAGCATGGTTTGGGTATTTACTGACACCGCTTCCCCTGGTAAAACATTTTGGTTGGGAAATTTGAACGTAATCATCGGTTAAATCCGGGCTAGATTACTTTCCATTATATGAGTATTAGTACTTAAGGTCAATGGGCCCGGGACAAGTATCCACAATTGGCGTTAATTGCCCCAATCGCGAGCACAGGTTATAATGCGTTTGTGGGACATACTGAACATGAAGCCTTGTCGCCGAAAAACCTTAGCGTAGCGGTCATTACCGTTTCGGATTCGCGCACGGTAGAGACGGATGAGTCCGGGCGGTCGATCAAAGAGAGTCTCATCGCCGCCGCTCACCGGATTCATTCCTATAACCTTTTGCCGAACGATGCCGCCAGGCTGCGCGGGCTGGTAACCGCACTGGTTTCCACCGGCGACCTTGACGCGGTCATTATAACCGGCGGTACCGGCCTGTCGAATCGGGATATTACCATAGAAACGGTTGCACCTGTCTTTACCAAGACTATGGATGGTTTTGGCGAGTTGTTCCGATCGTTGAGTTACCAGGAGATCGGTCCCGCCTCCGTCCTTTCCCGGGCAGCAGGGGGAGCCGCCAACGGCAAGATTGTCCTGTGTCTGCCGGGGTCGGCGGCCGCGGTGAAACTCGCCCTTGAGAAGATTATCGTTCCCGAACTGCCTCACATGGTCAGGGAGGCTTCGCGTTGAAACCCTTTGGCAGGCTGCTTGATTTCGATCAGGCGCGGCAAATGGCGCTGGACCTGGTCAAGCCCATTCAACAAACCGAAACCGTTTCACTTGATGCGTCCATTGGCAGAGTCCTGGGGCGTGATGTTATCTCCCGCGTCTCAGTGCCCCCCTTCGACCGGGCGGCGATGGATGGTTATGCTGTTATCGCTTCCGATACCTTCGGTTCTTCCCGCGGTCAACCGAGGAAGCTGGCAGTTACGGGTGCAGTTTTTGCAGGTGATTTACCCGACATGAGGGTTGGCGCCGGAAACGCCGTCCAGATAGCCACCGGCGCGCGATTGCCTGCGGGTGCCGACGCTGTTGTAATGGTCGAGGAAACCAGCCCCGACGGCGGCATTGTAAATATTTTGAAAGCCGTTTACCCCGGAGCTAATATCGCCCGTACCGGCGAGGACATTAAAAAGGGTTCGATGCTATTGACTGCCGGCACCAGGCTCAATCCGGGCAAGGTCGGCATGTTGGCATCTCAAGGAATGACCGAAATCGAGGTGTTTCGAAAACCCCGAATTTCCGTTTTGCCAACGGGAGAGGAAATAGCCGTTACCGGCAGTCCGCTCCAGCCCGGCCAGATCTGGGACATCAATTCTCACACCGTTTCCGCAGTGGTAAGCCTGAGTGGAGGAGAAGTTACCGACTTGCCGATCGCCCGTGACCAGCCAGAAGCCCTGCGTTCAGCCATTATTGAGGCGCTGGATTCTGACATAGTGATCATCTCTGGTGGCTCATCGGTCGGAGAGAGGGATCTGATGTCGCGGACCCTCGCCGATCTGGGAGAAGTGTTGTTCCACGGGATCCAGATAAAACCTGGAAAACCGACGCTTTTGGCAAAGGTCAATGACAAGCCCGTCCTGGGTTTACCGGGGTACCCCACTTCTTGCCTGATCAACGCCTACCTGCTGGCGGCGCCGATGGTGAAGAAAATGGCTCAGCGTGAATTTGAACACGTGACGACCGTGGACTTGCCACTGGCTGAGGCTGTCCCCGGTTCGGTCGGCAGGCGGCAATTCCTGCCGGTGCAAATCCGCAGCCAAAAGGCGAAGCCGCTCTTCAAAGAGTCGGGTGCTATTACTGCTACCGCTTTGGCAGACGGCTACATCGACATCGCCGCCAACGTGGACATCCTGCCCGAAGGCGAAGTAGTTCGGGTTACTTTGTTCTAACCTCTTCATAATCCTTCATTGCTTATTTCGGGGAGCGACATTGAGTCTTAGCTGTATCATACTCGCGGGCGGGAAAGGGCTGCGCCTTGGCAGAGATAAGGCGCTCGAGAAGATCAATTCCCTGACTCTGGTCCAACATTCGGTGACCACATTGCGTGGACTTGGTGAGCAAATAATCGTCGTCACCGCACCCGGCAAAACCGATCTTGGGCTTGAGGATTTTCCTGAGGTCAGAGTGGTGGAGGACCGCGATACCGGCAAAGGGCCGTTGATGGGCATTTACGCGGGGCTCTCCGCCTCGAAATCCGAATTGAATCTGGTTGTCGCCTGCGATATGCCGTTTTTGAACCT
The DNA here is from genome assembly GCF_014672715.2 of Dehalogenimonas etheniformans. Taxonomy (NCBI): domain Bacteria; kingdom Bacillati; phylum Chloroflexota; class Dehalococcoidia; order Dehalococcoidales; family Dehalococcoidaceae; genus Dehalogenimonas; species Dehalogenimonas etheniformans. Next base: position 403,822 of record NZ_CP058566.2, read on the forward strand.
GGAACTTATCAGGTTCATGGTCTCGCAATCCGAGGGTTGGGACGCCGTTATCCCGCGGGTTGGGGGGCTAATCGAACCTTTACATGCCGTGTACCGCCGCAATATCAAAGAAGTCGCCGCGGAGTTGATGGCCGGCGGGGCTTATTCTTTAAGACAGCTTTTAAACAAGGTGCGCGTCAGATTTATCGAAGAAACTGAAATCGGCTTGTACGATCCACAGAACCTCAGTTTTTTTAACATCAACTTCCCTGAAGACTTGGAGAAAGCTCGTGAATTGTTCAGACAGCGATCATCCTGAATTTAGGAGCGAAAAATCGCCTTTACAAGCTGCGTTACGATATTGTTATTTATTTTTTGAACCTGGCTCGGCTGCCGGCAGCTCTGCCATGTTGCGATTATGAAGATATGGTGCTATCATAACTGACGGGTAGGACTAGTACTTATGATATAACAAACGATTAAGGCCTAGGTCATTCATCCATCAGTCAATAGATTTACAAAAAAAGGCAAAAACAATCTAAGGAGGGTACATGACATCGGAAATCAGCAGGCGGGACTTTCTCGCGGCAACCGGCGGAGCGGCCGGATTGCTGGCTACCGCCAGTTTGGCCAAGGCGAATCCGGGCGTCGATTCATCTAAGCCTTTGGATGACCGCCCCAAGTGGACCAAGGAAACCTATACCATTTGCCCCTACGATGCGTCGGGATGTGGTTTCTTCTGCTACACCGATGACCAGGGACGTTTGGTGAACATCGAAGGCGACCCTAACCACCCGGTCAACACCGGAGGTGCCTGCAGCAAGGGTGCCGCCATTTCCCAGATCCACAACAATACCCGTCGGTTGCAAAAGGTTTTGTACCGCAAACCTAGCGGTACGGATTGGGAAGAAAAGGATTGGGATTTCGCCATTACCGAGATTGCCAAGCGTATCAAGAAGACGCGTGATGAAAACTGGATCGAGACCAACACGCGCGGCAAAATCGTTCGCCGGACAGAGGCAATCGCCCATATCGGCGCGGCAGCCCTCGACAATGAAGAATGCTATCTCCTGTGCAAAGCGCTGAGGGCTATGGGCTTGGTGTATATCGAACACCAGGCGCGTCTCTGACATTCCTCCACTGTCGCCAGTTTGGCGGAATCGTTCGGACGCGGCGCCATGACCAACCATTGGACCGATGTGTCCAATGCCGACTGTGTTTTGGTTATCGGTGCAAACCCGGCTGAAAATCACCCGGCTTCTTTCAACCACATCGAGCGCGCCATGGAAAAAGGCGCCAAACTCATTGTCGTCGACCCGCGCTTCAACCGTTCGGCGGCTAAGGCCGATATCTACACCCAGATGAGGTCCGGCACGGACATCGCCTTTATCGGCGGCATCATCAACTTCGTCATCAAGGATATCGAAGCCAATCCCGGCAACTACAACATGACCTACATTACGGAGTACACCAACGCCCCGTACCTCCTGAATCCCAACTTTAAAACCCCAACCGACCTGAACGGGCTATTCTCCGGCTACAATGAGACCACCCGCAGCTACAACAAGGCGGATTGGACCTATCAGGTCGACTCCGCCGGGATCCCTCTCAAGGATAAAACCCTGAAAGATCTCAACAGCACCTTCCAGGTGATGAAGCGCCATTTTGCTCGTTATACGCCGGCCAAAATCCAGGAGATCACGGGCATTACACCTGACAAGTTCGATCTTATCGCCCGTACCTTCGCGGCAACGGGTAAAACCGGCAAATCAGGCACTATCATGTACGCCATGGGCGCCACCCAGCACACCAACGGCACCCAGATAATCCGCGCCTACGGCATTCTCCAGATGCTGTTGGCTAACATCGGCGTTGCCGGCGGCGGCATCAACGCTCTCCGCGGCGAGTCGAACGTCCAGGGATCTACCGACTACGGCATCCTCTTCGGCAATCTTACCGGCTACCTGAAACAACCGGTCGAGACCGACGCCAGTCTGACGGCGTTCTCCAACGCTCCGCGCGCCTTCACGGTAGCTACCGAACCGAAATCGCTCAACTGGTGGAAGAATACTCCCAAATATACCACCAGTTTAATGAAGAGCTTTTACGGCACCAACGCCACCAAAGACAATGACTTCGGATTCCATTGGCTGCCTAAAAATGACACCGGAGCCAACTATTCCTGGATACCTCTCTTCAAGAACATGTACGAAGGCAAGATCAAGGGCTTGCTGTGTTTCGGCATGAATCCCGCTGTCTGCGGCCCGAATCAGACTCAAACCGTACAGGGCTTGGAGAAACTGGATTGGATGGTCGTCACCGACCTCTGGGAGACAGAATCGGCTAACTTCTGGAAGCGCCCCGGCGCCAATCCCGCCAACATCAACACCGAGGTATTTGTGTTGCCAGCGGCTTGTTCTTACGAAAAAGAGGGCTCGGTCACCAACTCCTCCAGGTGGATGCAATGGCGCTACAAAGCGGTCGAACCGCCGGGAGACGCCAAGGACGACGCCTACATGATCGTCCGCATAGTCCAGGAATTGCGCAAGCTCTACAACGCCGAAACGAACGCTGATCTCAAAGTCAAAGCCGAGCCGATCACTAAGCTAGACTGGTGGTACGATCCCGAGGATCCCGAGTTGACCCGTAAGATCGCCAAAGAGATCAACGGTTACAACCTGACCACCGGTAAACTGGTGACCAACTTTACCGCTCTAACCGATGACGGCAACACCAGTTGCGGCAACTGGCTTTACAGCGGCAGCTATGTCGAGCCTGAAGCTCTCGATGCTTACGAAAAAGCTCACCCTGAGGTGTTCCCGGCCGGCATGGTCGGCAACCGTTCCACTAGGCGGGATATTGCCGACGCCCACCCGCTGTCCATCCTTGATTCAGCCGGTCAGCCGATCAGAATCGGCCTCAACAGTTACTTCGGTTGGGCCTGGCCGCTCAACCGCCGTATCATTTACAACCGGGCCTCGGTTGACCTTAATGGTCTTCCCTGGGACACCGAGCACCCGGTGATGAAATGGGACGGCGCCAAGTGGCTGGGAGACGTGGCTGATAACGCTGCGCCGCCATTGTCCGCGGCCACCGGCGTCCTGCCCTTCATCATGAACGTCGAGGGCGTGGGCAAATTGTGGGGCCCGGGACTTTCCGATGGTGCCTTCCCTGAGCACTATGAACCCTGGGAGAGCCCGGTGGCTAACGCCATGAATACAAATCCGTTGGCTCAATTCGATCCCACGTTCAAGGTGTGGGAGGGTGGACTCGACACCCGCGGCAGCGCCGCAGATTACCCGATCGCCTGCACCACCTTCCGCGTTGTCGAGCACTGGCAGGCGGGCGGCCTGTCCCGAAACCTGCCTTGGCTGGTCGAGCTGGTGCCTCACCCTTATGTCGAGATCAGTGAAGCACTTGCCTCGGAGAAGAGTATCAAGAGTGGGGATATCGTCAAGGTGACCTCGGCACGAGGCAGCGTTGAACTTGCCGCAATGGTTACCAGGCGCATCCAGCCATACAACCTTGGCGGCAAAACCATACACCAGGTCGCCATTCCGTGGCACTGGGGATGGGCTGGCCTGTCGCAGGGTTTGTCGGCCAACGTCCTGACTCCTAACGCCGGCGACGCAAACACCATGATTCCTGAGTCAAAAGCCTTCCTGGTCAAGATCGAAACGACCGGGAAGACGGTTGAAATGGATGAGAGGACCGGCCGGGCAAAACCGATCGAACCTCTGCTGATAAAGAGAGGGAGCTAAGAAAATGGCAAAAGGACTACTTATCGATACTGTCAAATGTACTGGGTGCCGGGGTTGCCAGACCGCCTGTAAGCAATGGAACCTCAATCCGGCTGTGGAAACCAAGTTTTCCCCGACGATGACCAATCCGCTGGAAACGAATGCTTATAGCTTCGTACACGTCGAGTTCTATGAGAACTCGAAAAGCAACGGCGATCTAGATTGGACCTTCGTCTCCAAGAGGTGCATGCACTGCGAGCACCCGGCCTGCGTTTCGGTTTGCCCAGTCGGAGCGCTGCAAAAACTCGATTTCGGACCGGTCGTCTGGGAAGAGGGTCGCTGCATCGGCTGCCGGTACTGCCAGAACGCCTGCCCGTTCGATATCCCCAAATATACCTGGTTCGATGAGAACGGCAAGACTGATCCCTGGCCCAAGATCGCCAAGTGCACCCTGTGCTGGGACCGCCAGTTGAATAAGACGCCCTCCGAGATCCCCGCATGTTCCAAGACGTGTCCGCCAAAGGCGATTCTTTTCGGTGAGCGGAGCGACTTGCTGGCGATCGCCAAGGACCGGATCGCCAAGTCTCCTGACAAATACTTCAATCATATATACGGCGAGGAGGAAGTCGGCGGCACCCAGGTAATGTTTATTTCCAGCCAGGACCCGCATGCTATAGGCTTCCCGGATGTTGAAAAAGAAAGCTATCCCGGTTTCACCTGGGAATTCCTGAGCCGAATCCCCTACGAGATCGCAGGGCTTGGCGCCATCCTGGTCGGCACTTACGTCTGGCGCAGCAACCGTCTGAAGAAGAAAGCCCTCGAAGAATCTGCTGTTTCGAACACGAAGGGAGGAAGCCACTAATGAACAACAAGAACATACCTCTCTTTAGCTTCTGGGGCATCGTCCAGATCCTGCTGGGGTTGGGGGCGGTTGGCGTGCTCACCGCCAAGATGATCTGGGGTCTGGGTGCCGTCACCAACCTGTCCGACAACTGGCCATGGGGCCTGTGGGTCGCCTTCGACGTCGGCATCTACATCGCCTCGGCAGCCGGCGGCTTCGTCCTGGCGGCGCTGGTCTACATCTTCAAGATCGAGGCTTTCCGACCCCTGGTCAAGCCGGCTATCCTGATCGCCGCCCTGGGCTACACCATCGGCGCTCTTGGTATTGCCGTCGACCTCGGCCGCAGCCCGCTCATTATCCACCCCTTGTGGATGTGGCAACCAGGCTCCATCATGTTCGAAGTGGCCTGGTGCGTCATGATGTACTTGACCGTCCTGTATCTCGAATTTTCACCCAATATCCTCGCCCGCTTCGGACTTGAGAGATCTGAAAAGGTGCATCATGCCCTGGCGGTACCGCTGGTCACCTTCGGCATCCTCTTGTCCTTCCTGCACCAATCGTCTTTGGGCGCCCTGTTCCTGATCACCCCGGACCAGCAGCCGCTGTGGCACCTGCCGCTCATGGGATATCTCTTCGTCATCTCCGCCATGTCGCTGGGTCTTTCGGTGCTGACTATCTTCACCATCGTCACCGCCAAGTCCTGGAAGCTGACTTTGAGGATAGACGTGCTGTCCAAGGTCATGTCCATCGCCGCCTGGATATTGGTCTTCTACCTTGGCCTCAGGTTCTATGATACCGCCCAGTCGGGCCACTTCTCGGCCTTCAAGTTCGATAGCTTCGGCTGGCTATACATCGCCGAAGTCGGCGTGGGCATGATCCTGCCGGTCATCCTCATCGCCATGAAGAAGGTCAGGGAGTCCAGAGCCGGACTGCTGTGGGCATCATCCCTCATCTTCTTCGGCATGCTTCTAAACCGCATCAATACCCTGGTGCTGTCTCATGCACCCGCCCGTACCGGCAGCTACTTCCCGACGGTGTGGGAGTTCATCTTCACCCTGGGTCTTATCGCCGGTGCCATCTACGTCTTCCGGCTGGCGGCCAAGTATCTGCCGCTCTTCTCCGACAACAAGGCCGGCTTGCCCGAGACTGTGGCCAAGAACAACCCGGTGGTCGTACCGGCTTAATAATCTCTTCGTCAATCATGAGTGGAGCGGTTCGCGAGAGCCGCTCCACTTTTTTGTGCTGGTAAGATTCGTTTTTCGTTATTCCTACCAAATATTTTTACGGTTGATTATGTTTTCATTTTTAAGAGGTTGGAACGCCAGCGCACGAAGAGAGATTCTTCATATTATGCCGAATCACAGTCTGTTATATATCGTTCAATGGCTTAACTAATAAGAATTCATTGGAGCCAGGCAATACATTGCCCAACCCATATATTGGCGCTGGAACCTTAAGTAATCATCCTGATCGGAGCGAAAATACTTTTGTACCTGCTCATAGTCAGGGTGCATGGGATTTTCTTCAAGCCAACGGATGAATCCATACCAACTATCTGAAATGTACCTATCCCAGTCGTCGGAGCTAGCACGGATAATATACTCGAGCTCAAAACCTTCATCTCGGGTAAGTCGCGCTAACGCTGATTCCGTATTAGTAGTTGTTTGTTTTTGGGCATACTCCGGATCTATCCAATTGCTAAGCCAATGGGTTTCACCGATACCAAGGCGTCCATTCTGATGAACGGCCCTCTTCAATATTTGGACTGTCTTCTGGTAGTCTCCAAAGATAAACGTAGCTCCGATACATGTTGCAGCATCGAAAGCCCCCTCTTCGAATACATAATCAGCCCCGTTAGAGCACACGATTTCGATTTTGTCCGACAATCCTCTGAGGGCTAGCTTTTTTCTAGCTCGATCACAAAAATCTTCGCATATATCTATCCCGACACCGCCAATCCCGAATTCTTCAGCCCAGAGGGTGAGGTGCTCGGCACAACCACATCCAAAGTCAATGACTCGGCTTCCTCTGCCCAATTGTAGTAATTTGCCAAGTTTAATGATCTTTTCAGGCGTAGAAGGATTCAATATCTCCATATAGCGATGTGAAATACTCATCAGGTCAAAAAATTCCATGTACCAATCCTCTTCGAAGAAATCTGCCTGTAGGCTACAACTTAATAGCAAGCATTTCAATTAGCTGAGGCGACACAATAGTCTTGGCTAACAATCTAAGTATTGAAGATCGACGTTTCGAAGAAATTTCGCGTTTCCAAAGCTTCATTACGCGAGGCCAGATGAGTAAAGACCTACACTTTGGCCAACGAATTTGAAGCCAATTTATTGTGGTTGTTTCACCGTTTCCCGCACCGCTTCACTTTTATCAAAGACATTGACAAGTAAATGGGGGTGAATTAGATTTATATTTATTTCGATAATCTTAACTCCGGTTTGGAGTAATACATGATTGAGCTACCAGAGGCGAGTGTATTAGCGACACAACTCCGGGAATCAATTGTTGGCAAGCAAATCGTGGATGTCATTACCGCACGAAGTCCACATAAATTCGCTTGGTATTTCGGTGACCCCAAGGAATATGTCCGTTTATTGGTCGGTAAAATCATCGATGGAGTGACAAGCTACGGTGGACAGGTCGAAGTATCTGCCGCTGATGCCAGAATTCTATTCAGCGACGGCGTAAACTTACGCTACTTCGAGAAAGGTGACATGGTTCCTGACAAACACCAACTACTACTCAACTTTGATGATCGCACGTTTTTGGTAGGTTCAGTTCAGATGTACGGAGGATTATCAGCTTTCCGTGACGGTGAAAATGTTAATCCTTACTACGTTTTGGCTAAAAGTAAACCTTCACCATTATCAAAAGAATTCGACGAGGCTTACTTTGACGCCTTATTCGATGACAAGGCTTCCAGATTGTCTTTAAAGGCTTGCTTGGCCACAGAACAGAGGATCCCCGGACTCGGCAACGGTGTTCTGCAGGATATTTTATACAACGCGAAATTGCATCCTAAGACCAAAGCCGCTGCACTTTCGACTGAAGAAAAGAAAATTCTATTCATTTCTATAAAGTCCACATTGTCTGAGATGGCCGCTCAAGGAGGTCGAGACACTGAGAACGACCTCTTTGGCAAAGCCGGTGGGTATAAGACCAAACTTAGCAAAAACACCGTCGGGCAGCCTTGTCCTGTTTGTAAAACCGAGATTAAGAAAGAGTCATATCTTGGAGGTAGTATTTACTATTGTCCGAGATGCCAGAATTTTCAATAGTCGACCCAGGTCATTGGTAACAATTGCTTGAATTGTGTGAGGGAAGTAACGGCTATGTCGGCGCTAATGTGGGTGGAGTCAATAATCTGCCGCTTCTCAGTCACCAGCCCGGCATCGATGCACTCCTTGGCGATCTGCTCGAAGGTGTCCAGGAACTTCTCCTGGCCCAGCCGCCATGCCCTGAAGTAACAGATGGTGGTGTCGTCCGGCACGTCCTCATCCACGGCAAGGTTAGGAAGAATTTGTAGGCCAGATTCACTTTTGCGTTTTCGATGACCGCATGGTCTGAATCCTCATAAAGGTATTGCAGCAGGCAAAGCCTCATCATGAACTCCGGGTCAATAGTAGGCTTGCCGAAGTCCGGGGTGTATCTATCCTTTACTAGCTCAGTGACAAAAGAAAAATCGACCACTTGGTCGATCCTGGGAAGCAGTTGCCGTGGGGGATTAATCGGTCGTAGAGGTAATTTCTGTAGAAGGAGGTCTGGGGTGGCTTGGGGCGGAGCATGGGGAGCCTCCATTAGAATAGTTTCAATACTTTACATCATAATTTTTTTCCATTCCATATTCGAAAGTATCGAAACACCCAGGTTGCCTAATTTGTCGAAGCTTGAGTAATGGGGGGCACGACAACTGCCAAACAACCTCAAGCTTTTGTAATTTATTCCTCCTTCTCATCCAAATGGCATATTAAACTTTGGTTTTTCATAGGCCACATAAAACGCATACCCTTTATCTTTTTTCCTCATTAGATAGTCTTCGGATTCTTTCCAGTAACCCCCATCTACGGTTTCTGGGGGCTCGCGATATTTGATATATCGCAGTTTCCCTGGTTCAGTTTTTTACCCGCTCAGATTCATAAGCAAAATCAACACTTTCTTTGTCATTAGGTTCGGTGATTTCGTCAGTTATACGAAAGGCATAAATTCCAATCATTTTCCAACCCAACTCACGAGCTTTTTTTACAACGGAGAGTGCGTCCGAGGTGTTATAGTAATGTTGTCCTCCTCGAATGATCGCTCGATTACTAAACTCCTCTTTGATAATATCTTTCATCTCTTTTCCTTTGGAATATACGGATCAGGAATATGATCGACATATATTGCCCCAGTTCGGATCGTTCTTGTTACTTATTTGAATAATATCCCCAGTCTTATCTTTTCTGACAACATAGGAGCCGTCTTTATCGAAATACGCTGTTGCCGATTGCTTCTTCCGGTCGATAGATAATCCCATGCGTCTCGTTTGACATAAGGATTATCAAGGGTATCACCTATGGAATCCAATGTCCATCCTCGTGTTATCAACAAGTCGTCATCTATGTGTTATGTGGTTGAGAGGCCGAAGATCCTACACCTGCAATATTTCAATAATAAGGGATTTACTCCAGCCTAAAGGTACACAAGATGTCTCTCCGTCTTATTGGCAAGCCACCAACAATTTCTGCTTTGGTGTCCTTAAACTACCTCAGAATTAAACGTTGAAATCAACTAACGAAAATCTAGATACAAAAAGGAGAGTGCCCCGGTACGGCACTCTCCTTTTAAGCCAGAAAATTTGCAATCCCTAAATGTTGACCCACCCTTGATATCGCCGGCGCGAAGATGGTTTACTTTTCGATCATAACCTCGGTGGACTTAATGATCGCGGTTACCTTGTCTCCGACCTTCAGGGTCATGTGTTCGGCGGAGCCGCGACTTATGATACTGACCACTTCCACGTTCCCGGTGTCAACCACAATCTCAGCCATCACAGTGCCCAATTTTACATTCTTGACTGTCCCTTTAAATTGATTGCGGGCGCTAAGCATCGATATCCTCCTTTTTCAATTCCTTCTACCATGATACTCCAGGAATTTCTGATAAAACTAAAAGCGACACGCATCTCAAGAAACGTTAGCTGAATTTGGGTACCCCGCGCTCTCCCAGTAACCCCTGAAGCTGGTGTCAGATGACACCTCGATCCTTGTAACCCACTTGGCCCACTTATATCCGAATTTCGACATCGCCACCACCTGGAACGGAAACCCGCGGTCGGGGGTAAGGGTGATGTCGTTGTCTTTCAGCGCGATGATGATGTTGTTGCTCATTACATAGTCTATATCGAGAGAAGTGTAACCGGACGGCACGTCCGAGGTGTGGAAGATCAGGATTTTGCCTTCCGATTGGATTCCAGCATCGTTCAGAATGTCGACGAGCGACGGGCCCGTCCACTTAGCAGCGAATTTCCATCCTTCGACGCAGTTTAAATCCATCAGCCTGGAGACCTGGGGATATGATTGGAGGTCGGCATAACTCAAATTCAACACATGGTCCACGAGTCCATCGACCGTCAGGACATACGACTTCTCATCAATGTATTGAGTGCCCTTCAAGGCGTTGTTATTTTGTCCGCTTAGCGGAGTTAGTTTCTGCCCCTGGAACTCCGTCGCTTCTCCTGGCAGGTATTCTTTTGGGCCGCAGGACGAAATACAAATCGACATGACGATTAGGCAGGTGATTAAACAGAGTCTTTTCATTTCATGTTGCGTCTTTCGAAGGTGTAAATTATCTCAGATAGAATTATGAAACCGAATGAAAGGGATTGGAATTCGTATCTTTACTGATTTCTTGGAAATTCGATACTACTCAACAAACTTTCATCGGCTCGATCTGCCCGCTATGAGTCTGAAACCACCCTTGTTATTATTAAATGGATGGTACAGCCGTTAGATTCAGACACTGCCAAAGTTGCACCGGACTTTGTCCTCAAAGACACCGCTGGCCAAGAATTCCGTTTGTCAGATTTCAAGGGCAAAGATCCCGTCGTCCTGGTGTTCAACCGCGGGTTTACCTGACCGTACTGCCGTGGGCACATGGCGCAGTTGCGCCAGCAGTACAACGAGTTCACCAGGCGTGGGATCGAGTTGGTTGCCATCGGGCCGGAGGATCCTGCCCAATTTGCCAAATGGTGGAAAGAGCACGATATGCCGTTTCGCGGACTTGCCGACGGCCCTGAACATAAGGTGGCAACGCTATATGCTCAGAAGATCAAACTGCTTATCGGGCGGATGCCGGCTCTACTGATAGTTGATAGGGAAGGCAGAATCCGCTATTCGCACTATGGCGAGTCGATGAGTGACATTTCTTCGGCCGAAGAAGTTCTTTCAATCCTCGACCAGCTCGCTCAAGAATCTCCCGGCTCAACCGTCGAGAGCCTTTCTCACGCTTGAAATGAATTCATTTAGTTGATCTAACAATGGGTCTCGCTCCACCAGCTGCAACAGCTTGCTCCCGATAATGACGCCGTCCGCACAATTGGCGATTGCTTTCGCTTGGTCCGGCGACGATATACCGAAACCCACCGCGATGGGCTGTTTAGCCTGGGTTCTAACCCTGGCGATAAACTCAGGCAGGTAATCCGGCACGGTATCGCGCGCGCCGGTGATCCCGGCAACCGAGGTCAAGTAGATAAAGCCCTCGGATTTTTCCGTAACAACTGAGATGCGGTCTGCCGTGCTCGTCGGCGCCAGAAGGTAGATCAAATCCAAGCTACATGGGACGGCTGCCTCGGCGAGATCCCCGGATTCTTCAGGCGGCAGGTCGGGAATGATCAAACCGTTAACACCGGCGTCCTGGCAGTCCCGGCAGAAGCGCTGAATTCCATAGTTCAGGATGGGGTTGTAATATCCCATGAACACTAATGGGATGTTGATTTCGCGCCGCAACTGCGAAGCGATTTCGATGCAAGCTGCGGGCGTGATGCCGTTCTGCAGCGCATGGTGGCTCGCTGCCTGAATAACGGGACCATCGCCAATTGGATCAGAGAAAGGAATGCCCAGTTCGATGATGTCGCAGCCGGCTTTTTCCAGCGTTTTCGCCGCTCGGACGGTCGTTCCGATATCGGGGTAGCCCACGGTTAAATAACCGATAAGCACTTTTCGACTGGCAAATTTCGATGATATGCGGCTCATATTTCCACCCCTAATGCGTTCACCACTATATCCATATCTTTGTCTCCGCGGCCAGAGAGGCAGACCAAAATTGTTTGATCCTCACTTAACGTCGGTGCCAGTTTAACTGCCTGGGCGATGGCATGAGATGACTCCATCGCCGGCAGGATACCTTCCGTCTCGGAGAGCAATCTGAAGGCGGCCAATGCTTCATCGTCATTCACCGAGACATATTCGGCGCGGTGGCTGTCTTTCAAACAACTGTGTTCAGGACCGACACCTGGGTAGTCCAGTCCGGCTGAAATACTGTGGGTTTCGGCTACCTGGCCGTATTGATCCTGCATGAGATAAGACCTTGCTCCATGGAGGACTCCCGGCCGACCGGCTGAAAGAGTAGCGGCGTGTTTGTCAGTGTTCAAGCCTGAACCACCGGCTTCGACTCCGATGAGCTTCACTGAAGTATCACCGATAAACGGGTAAAACATGCCCATGGCATTGCTGCCCCCGCCCACGCACGCAACCGCGTAGTCCGGTAATCTGCCGGTTTCCGCAATCATCTGCTCCCGCGACTCTTTTCCGATCACTGACTGAAAGTCTCTGACCATCATCGGGTAGGGGTGCGGCCCGACCACCGATCCAATGAGATAGTAGCTGTCCTGGGGATGGCTCACCCAGTCCCGCATGGCTTCGTTGATGGCGTCCTTGAGTGTCCGCGATCCGGAAGGCACTGGCCGCACCACGGTGCCCATGAGTTTCATTCGGAAAACATTCAAAGCCTGGCGTTTGATGTCGTCCTCTCCCATGTAGACCACGCCCTGCAGCCCGAGCATAGCACACACCGCCGCCGTGGCTACGCCATGCTGTCCAGCGCCCGTCTCGGCGATAATCCGTTTTTTACCCAGGCGTTTGGCCAAAAGGCCTTGACCCAAGGCGTTGTTGATTTTGTGCGATCCGGTGTGAGCCAGGTCTTCGCGCTTGAGATAGATCTTTGCGCCGCCAAGACTCGCGGACAGGTTTTTGGCGTAATAAAGTGGCGTTGCCCGGCCTGCGTAGTTGGTTAGAAGTGCATCGAGTTCCTGTTGGAACGAAGGATCGTTCTTGACTGCGTCGTAACCCAACGCCAAATCGGCCAGCGCAGGTACAAGGGTCTCCGGCACGTAGCGCCCCCCATACTCACCAAAATATCCACGTTTATCGGGTAACATTTTCGGCTCCTTTTAATTTGGCATCAGTTTTCCTGACGGCACTGATGAAATCTCGTATTTTCTTCGGATCTTTGCGATGGTTGGTCTCAACTCCGCTCGAAACATCCACCCCCCAAGGATGGTAGCGCAACACCAATTCTTCAACATTTTCCGGGGTCAATCCGCCGGCCACAATTACTTGATTCGAAAGATCAAGCCCCTCGAGTGCAGCCCAGTCAAATAACTTTCCGGAGCCGCCAAACAAACCGTGAGCGCCTGAATCAAAAAGGTGGATGGTATCGGCCACAGTAAGTGTTTTGATCTCGGGGATTTTGAAGCCTTGAACAATGCGGGTGGCTTTAATGATCGGTGTTTTGATATTCCGGCAGTAATCTTCATCCTCGTCACCCGAGAGTTGAACCCGATCTAAGTGGCAACTGTCTGCGATCTGATTGACCTCAGACGCCGGGGTGTTGACGAAGACTCCGACAATTTCAGGTCGTCTTCGCTGGGACAAGAGATACTCCGTAATCTCCTTCGCTTGGTCTTCAGTCACCCGGCGGCGGCTCTTGGCAAAGACCAGCCCGATGAAATCCGCCCCGAGCTGGGAACAGAGAGATGCCGGTTCAATATCGGTGATGCCGCAAATCTTAATTCGGGTCATGCCGTCAATTCCTTGAGTTTACGTGCGATATCCGGTGCGGTCATCAGTGCCTCGCCGACCAGTGCGGCATTCACTCCCAGCCGTTTCAGGTATTCGATACCTTCACCATTCGATATGCCACTTTCGCTGACCACCAGTCTGTCGCTTGGGATCAACGGTCTCAGTCTTGCGGTTGTTTTCAAGTCTACACGGAATGTTTTCAAGTCCCGATTGTTGATACCGATTATCCTGGCGCCGGATTCGACCGCTGTTTTGATCTCGGTTTCATCATGGGTTTCAGCCAACACCGCCATCCCAAGTGAATGGCTCAATTCCAACAATGAACTGAGCTCTAAGGGGGATAAAATAGCCACGATTAGCAAGATGGTGTCAGCGCCCAAAGCCCGGGCTTCGTAGACCTGGTAGGGATCGATAATAAAGTCCTTCCGCAGCAATGGCGGTCGGTTTTTGCCCAGGTCTGTTGCTATGGGTTTTAGATAGTCGGGGCTGCCCTGGAAATACTTCTCTTCGGTCAGAACTGAAATGGCAGCCGCGCCTCCTAACGCATATTCGCGTGCGATTTTCACTGGATCGAAATCAGCCTTAATCATGCCTTTGGACGGTGATGCCTTTTTGACCTCGGCAATGATTTTCACCGTGTCCCCGACAAGCGCTCCGGCTAAATCTAGCGGCGGTGGCTGGCTCCCGGCCTGTTGAACGATATCACTCAGCGGGATGCTGTGTTTTCGTTGTTCGGTAGCGATTTTTGTCGCCGCTACGATTTCATTAAGCAGCACGGCGCATCTCCAGCATCTGCGTTACTTCGATGAATTTTTCCAGTTTAGCCAGCGCCTTGCCGCTGTCGATAGCGTCAAGCGCCAGAGTCACTCCTTCTCCGAGAGTTTGGGCCCGATTGGATGCTAACAGCGCCGCAGCGGCGTTCAACCCCGCCGCGTCGCGGAACGCCCCGGTCTCTCCCTGGAACATTCGCAACATTGCGGCGGCGTTCCACCGTGCATCGCCGCCTCTGACCTCATCCAGGGAGTAACGCGGCAATCCGAAGTCTTCTGGTGCTATGGTGTAAAGATGCAATTCGTCATTGATCAATTCGCAAACGTGTGTTTGTCCAGTAACCGTAAGCTCATCCAAGCCCTCGCCGTGGACGACGAGCGAATGAGTTCCGCCCAGGGCTCGAAGCGTTGCCGCCATTTTCAGCACCAGGTCCTTATTTGGCACGCCGATAACTTGTGAGGACGCGCCGGCAGGATTGCACAATGGTCCCAGCAGGTTGAAGACAGTCCTGATGCCGATCTCCTTGCGAGGCGGTCCGGCATGTTTCATTGCCGGGTGGAAGACAGGAGCGAACATGAAAGCAACGCCGACTTTGTCCAAGCACTCAGCCACTTCGACGGGTGTCAGGTTGATCCTGACTCCCAGCGCTTCGAGGACATCGGCGCTGCCGCATTTTGAGGACATGGCTCGATTGCCGTGTTTTGCCACCCTGGCCCCACATGCGGCCGCAACAATCGCCGCGGCGGTCGAGATGTTGAGTGTGCCTGCCCCATCTCCCCCAGTGCCACAGGTGTCAACGACCGGACCTCCGGAAGCAACGGGCAGGGCTTTGGCTCGCATCGTCCGGGCCAGTCCAACCATCTCACCGATGGTTTCTCCTTTGCAGCGCAGGGCAGTGACAAAGGCGCCGAATTGGGCAGGTGTCGCCTGACCGTCCATGATTTCAGCCATTACGGCGGAAGCCTCGTCGGCTGAAAGTGACTTTCCGGTCACCAGTGTTTCGATCGCTTCTTTGATCATTTTGAATCTCCTTCAAGGAAGTTGCGCAGAATGTCATGACCGTGTTCCGACATGAATGATTCCGGGTGGAACTGGACGCCCTGCACCGGGTACTGCCGGTGTTTTAGACCCATGATTTCTCCGTCGTTTGTCCAGGCGGTCACCTCGAGGCAATCAGGCAGTGTTTCCTGGCAAACGGCGAGCGAATGATAGCGGATAGCTGAGAATTTTGGCGGCAAGCCTTTGAATACGCCTGTACCCGTGTGTTCGATGGTTGATGCTTTGCCATGCATTACCGACTTAGCCCGAACCACTTCCCCGCCGTAAACATAACCCAAGCACTGGTGACCGAGGCACACGCCTAACACTGGCATTTTGGGGCCGAAATACCTGATGACATCGTTGGAGATGCCTGCCCGGGTAGGGGATGAAGGACCAGGTGAGACTACGATTTTTTCCGGCGCCAAAGCTTCGATTCCTGCGATATCGATCTCGTCGTTGCGTTTGACCACTACCTTGGCTCCTAGTTGACATAAAACTTGAAACAGGTTGTATGTAAAGGAGTCGTAATTGTCGATAAGTAGAATCATTTTGCCTCCTGAATCCCCGAGGATTCTGCCTGGATGACCGCTTTGAACAATGCCTGCGCTTTGTTGAGAGTCTCGAAGTATTCAGCCTCTGGTTGGCTATCGTAGGTAATCCCAGCCCCGGCTTGAACGTAGGCTGTGCCGCCTTTAGTGATCATCGTGCGGATGGCGATGGCCATGTCCATACTGCCGGTACAGCTGAAGTAACCCGCCGCCCCGGCGTAGGGGCCGCGTTTCTCAGGTTCGTGTTCGGCAATAAGCTGCATCGCCCGGACTTTCGGTGCGCCGGATACAGTGCCCGCCGGGAAAGTAGCCCGGAGCGCATCGAAAGAATTCAATTCGTCCCGCAGCCTGCCTTTGACGTGGCTTACCAGGTGCATCACATGCGAATAGCGTTCGACGTTCATCAGGTCGGAGACTTCGATAGTACCCGGTTTAGCAACCCGGCCGATATCGTTGCGGCCGAGGTCGACCAGCATGATGTGTTCGGCCCGTTCTTTCGGGTCAGCTTTGAGTTCGGCTTCAAGAGCCAGGTCTTCCGCTTGTGTCGCCCCGCGCCGCCGGGTTCCGGCCAAGGGGCGGGTCACTACTTCTCCGTTTTCGACACGCACCAGGATCTCTGGCGAGGCGCCGATGATCTGAAAATCGCCATAGTCGAGATAGAACATGTATGGCGACGGGTTGATGCTCCGCAGGGCGCGATAGATATCGAAAGGTTTGGCTTTAGTGGCACGAGATAGTCTTTGTGAAAGCACAACCTGTATAGCCTCGCCGCTGGTGATGGCTTCTTTGATTTCAGTGACGCTATTTTCAAAAGCTTCTTTGCTGATCGATGAAACGAATTCGGTGCCGGATTTAATACCGGGAGTGGGTGATGTCGGTAGTTCCAACGGGGAGTTCAAGCGCCGGCATAGTTCATCGATACGGCTGGTGGCTTCGGAGTAGGCGGTTTCGATGTCCCCCTCCAGCGCAGCCAGCGATACGACGCTGATTCGATGGGCGATGTGATCGAAGACGAGGAAGGTGTCTACCAGCATGAACATCGCTTCGGGAAGGCTTAGGGTGTCTTTTTCCGGCGAGGGTAGTTTTTCGAATTTGCCGGCAGTCTCGTAAGAGCAATAGCCGACAGCCCCTCCACAAAACCGGGGCAGATCGGGGTCGGGTACCAGGCGTCGCCCGGCCAGTTCCTTTTCAAGAAGTGTTAGAGGATCATCAGAAGAACCGCTCGTTGTGATGAGGAGTTGGCGCGGTTCGGTGCCGATAAATGAATAGCGGGCAATTTTCTGACCGCCTTCGACACTTTCGAGCAGGAAGGAAGGACCGCCGCGGGATATCTTGAGGAAGGCGGTTACCGGCGTCTCCAGGTCGGCCATGATTTCACTCGTAATGGCCACCAAGTCGCCGGAACCGGCCATTTTCTTAATTTCTTCCAGGGTTGGCCTATACATCTCTACCTCCGCGACCAATAAAAAAGCCCTCGCCACTAGGGGCGAAGGCTCAAATACCTCGCGGTGCCACCCTGGTTCGATCCCAAGCCTTGCGGCTAAAGAATCAATCTCTTGTCGGGTACGGTCCTGAGACGATACCCTGGGCCGGTTAACGGCGCCCTTTCCGGCGAAGCCTACTCGAAAAACTTTCGGTTCGCAGCTCCCCAGTCCATTCAGCGTCCGCGCAACTGCCGGCTCACACCTAACCCGGCTCTCTGAAGTCCGCCTGACGTTTACTCGTCTGGATCAACGCTTTTAAGTTGTTAAGTTATTTTCTAAGTTACCTCATCTGGGGCGGCCTTGTCAAATCCGAACTGGAGGACCCCAGTTTATTGCCATATCATCCGTTCGTGGTGAGCTTAGCCTACCCAGAATTTATCGAAAGGAACCATGAATGGATCAGGCCTTTTTAAATGTATGACTTGGCAAGTTCGAACTACCGACTCACAAGCGGGAATTTTGTCCGAATCGCGCATGTAGATTACAATTTTAGTTGGCGTTCAGAGACATTCTGATGACAGAAAAAATCAAAACTTCCAAAGAAACTGCTGCACGTTGGGAAAGAACCTATAAGACAAACCCAGTCACCAGTTTGCCCTGGGAAGAAGGATCGCCTTCTTCCTATCTGATCGAGTTGATCGAATCTGGGGTGGAAAAACCCGGTCCGGTGCTCGATATATGCACGGGGTCGGGCAACAATGCCATTTATCTTGCCCAGCGCGGATACTCCTGTCATGCCGTAGATATCTCGCCAACCGCGATCTCCATCGCCAGGGAAAAGGCTGCCAAAGCCGGAACGGTTTGCGATTTCAAGGTTGGGGATGTTTTGAACCTTGATTTCCCGAACGATATGTTCGGCTTGGTTTTTGACCGCGGTTGTTTCCATAACTTTTCTCCGGAGCAGCGATCGGCCTTTATCAGTGAGATATACCGGGTCCTGAAGCTTGGCGGATTGTATCAACTTAATAGCTTCAGCAAAAAGGGACACGACTGGGGAGGCCCGCCGTACGGTTTTTCTCCGGCCGATATACGAAAGCTCTTTCGATCCTCGTTTGAGATTCTTTGGATAAAAGAGATATCGATTGGAGGCGGAGCGTCAGGCCAGTTTTTCCTGTCGGCTTTGATGAAAAAAGCCACCAGGGATTAGATTATAGTCATCTCCATAGGTCGCAGATTGGCGTAGCGCCGGATTGGCGGGCTTATGCTAAAACCGGTCTTCAAAGCCCAATCGTGACCGTTCCAAATCCGATGGGCTGATACGGGTCGTCAGTTTCAATATCCCAAACCCAGACCTGTCCACCGATCACCGTCGTGCAAAAGACAAAATACAATTGGTCATTTATGACTTCTTGGTCGACTGAGATGACGTATCCGTCTTTCAACGCCGCCGCTTGCTGTCCCAGTGCTTTGGAGTAGAGAGCTTCCATGCTGTCGGCCGGAGAGAGATCGCTGGTCTTATCCAGGAGCAGCCAATCGCCCAGTGCTTTCAGGCTCGCAAATTCGTGGGGTGGATATACCTTCGTAATCTGATCGTATTTGCCCTGGAGAGTGTTCAATTGGGTTGTAAGATCGCCGACCTGTTGCTCGAGAGTTGTGTTTTTGGTCAGGACCGCCTGGTAGTTTGAATTGGACGTGCACCCAACTGTAAGTATCATTACACAGGGCACCACTAATAGCCATTTTAATGGTTTCATGTTGTACTCCTCGACGCTTCAAAAGCAGATTACTTCGGACACCTTAAGTCTAGGGTAAAACGCGCATTTGTCCAAAAGCAATGAGGCGTCACGAGATGCCTTGGAACAAATCAGTTTCCCGTTTCCCATCTGCAGACGGAAAGGCAAGGGTAAAAGTGTCTCGCCTCCCGAAGAGTTTTTGAAAAAATGAGAAGATTCCACGTCGGGGAGGGCCCCCGGTCAACTGGCTCTGGTGACAGGCCGAAGCCGTATTTTTGGCGCGAATCGCTGGCTGGTCGAGTTTTATGACCGCATTTATCGGCATCACTTCGGAAACCAGAGCCGTTAAGTCGATGTCTTTGTTGCGCCCGAACTTTTTGGGGTTTTGTCCGATTAATGGAAGAAACCTGACGGCAAACTTGAGGAACCGGCGGGGAAAGACGTTGTAATACAGTTTTGAAGGTCGGAAGGGCGTACCAGCTTCAGGATAGGCTTTCATTTCACCTGCAGCATAAAAAGCCGCGACAGTTGCCTTATGAGTGGCGATATGGTCGGGGTGGCCGTAATCGCCGTGAGGGTCGTGGGTCAGGATCACCTGCGGTTTGATTTGCCGGATGATTTGGACAATTCGCCCGGCGACTTCTTCGACGGGAGCGTTATATAGAGCGTCGGGATGCTTGTTGTCCGCCGTGCCGGCCATGCCGGAGTCCCGGTAACCCAGGTGGAATATACCGGAGAGCCCGAGGGCTTTGGCGGCGCACTTCATTTCTCCCCACCGGACATCTCCGGTGGTTACGAGGCCAGACATGAAGAACTGAGGATCGATGGTGCCGGCTTCACCTTTGGTGGCGCACGCTACATACACCCGAACACCTTGCCGGGCGTAATGCGCCAGGGTGGCGCCGGGGCCGAAACTCTCATCGTCCGGGTGCGCTCCAACGAAAAGGAGCGTTCGTTCGTCAGTCATAATGAATTAATCTTACCGCATACCCGGCACTCGAGCTAACATCTATTTGTTGTCCTGAGCCTGTCGAAAAACGGTAAGAGAGATGGTTTTTTACGGTTTCGGCCTGTAGAAAATCGTCGAAAGCCGTTCTGCCAGTGACTTGTCGCGTTCTTTGATACGCTGCATGTCGGCCAGGAGTCCGACTTCCCGGGCGATGAAATCGGTGTCGAGCGCCCCTGAAACGAAGCGCGGGTTCTCCATTATCGCCTTGTGTAAAACGATGTTGGTGTCGACGCCCAGAATGATATACTCGTAGAGCGCTCGGCGCATGCGCAGGATACACTCGTTGCGATCCCGTCCCCAGACCACCAGCTTGGAGATCATCGGGTGATAGCAGTCGGGGATAGTGTAGCCGTTGTAAACTCCGGAATCGACGCGGATGCCGACGCCGCCGGGTGAGCGATATCCGGTGAGAGTGCCCGGCGAGGGCATGAAGTTCTTGATCGGGTTCTCCGCGTTGATGCGGCATTCGATGGCCCAGCCATTGGGCTTGATGTCTTCTTGTTTAACGGAGAGGCTCAAACCCGCCGCAATGTTAATCTGTTCCTTGACCAGGTCGATGCCGGTTACCATCTCGGTCACCGGGTGCTCTACCTGGATCCGAGCATTGACTTCAAGGAAATAGTATCTGCCTTCGGAGTAGATGAATTCCACGGTGCCGGCGCCGACGTACTTGATAGCCCTGGCCAGCCGGACCGCCTGGTTGCCCATCTCGGCGCGTAGTTCCGGGGTGAGAGCTGTTGATGGTGACTCCTCGATGACTTTTGAGTGGAATCGCTGGATGGAGCACTCGCGCTCGCCGAGGTGTACAACGTTGCCTTGCGTATCGGCGAGGATTTGGAACTCTATGTGTCGAGGCCGTTCGATATACTTCTCGATGTACACGCTGGCAACGCCGAAGCTTTTTTTGGCCATCTGCGGTGATAGGGTGAGCGCCCTCTGTAGGTCGGAGTCGCTCCGGGCGATAACCATGCCTATACCCCCACCTCCCCCCGCGGGTTTGACGATAAGAGGATAACCGATCTCGCCCAGGTCGTCTTGGAGTTGGCAAAAATCGGCCGGACATTCTCCAGTGCCTGGAACCACCGGAACCCCGGCTTTGACGGCTTCCTCCCGGGCGGCGATCTTATTGCCGGTAACTTCGAGCACCCTGGCAGGCGGGCCGATAAAGGTTATCTTGGCGTGATCGCAAGCCCGGGCAAATGCGGCATTCTCGGATAAAAAGCCGTAGCCTGGATGGATCGCCTCGGCGCCGCACTGCTTGGCGATTTCGATGATCTTCTCCATGTTGAGATATGAGAGGGAAGCTGGCGCCGGTCCAAGGAGATAGGCTTCGTCGGCGTACTTGGTGAAGAAGGCTTCCTTGTCCGCATCGGAATAAACGGCAACGGTGTTGATGCCCAATTCCCGGCAGGCGCGCATTACTCTAATCGCGATCTCGCCGCGGTTGGCTACGAGAATCTTGCTGATCATTGGGCTATCTCCTTGAATGGTCGTTCAGGGAAGAATAATAACATAAATCGCAGTCGAACGTCTTTGCGAATTGAATTTGGCTGCACAAACCCATTCTCATTGACCTGAAATAGGTAGCTGGATAAAATCACATTGGATACCGGAATGAAAACCTGGAAACCCGTGGCGGCGGGCATCTTGAATATCCTTTCTGCAGTCCTGTGGATAGGCAGCGTCCTTTTCATTGCGCTACTCACCCTCGGCCTGTCAGTTGGCTTTGGCTCGCCGATCCGGGGCTGGGGATTGGTTCGAGTATGGACCACCTTTGGAGTGTTGATGATCCCACCGGCAATCTCTGTCATAGGTGGCATATTTTCCCTGCGGCGGAGAAGATGGCGCTTGGCTCTGGCTGGGGCAATCTGTGCCATGCCGGTATTTCTCGGTTTCGCCTCAGCTATCCTGTTAATCCTGTCGAAAGACGAGTTCCAGACAACCGGGAAATCGACCTGATCCAATGTGGCCTGAACGGGTTTAGTTTTCGGCAAGAACTGAGTTAATATTGTATTGATAAACTCAAAATGGAGCTCAAAATGTCGTATGTAGTTGATTTCAATAATGTTTCCACCGTCGGATTGGAGTCATCGCCTGTGGCCGAAGGTCTCGCCGGTTTGCGTGCCAACGAAGCCCGTTATTATATGAATAAGTACAACCACCAATTCACGACCTTGCCCGCATCGGAAAGCCGCGAAACCCTTGATTGGGTGAACCAGATTCTGAAGGCGGAGCGGGGCATCGAGTTTGCGGCCAAGCCTCTGGAAACCTCCAGTTTTCAGGTTGAGAATCTCAAGATGGCTTACGTCTTCTATGAAGACGGTCTTGTGGTCAACGTGATGTTTGCTGTCGACGACCCCAAAAAGCGAGCTGTCGGATTCAAACTGTCCGAGGGTATGGAAATACCGAAAGAGTTAGGTAAATTCAAGTTCGCCCGCCAAAAATCAAAACTGGCTGGGACTATCCGCGGATCTTTTTTTGTCATTAAAGGGGAATATTAAGAGGGAAATAGGAACTCCCGCATCTCCTCGGAGGGACTTGATTACATATTGCTCGCCATTCCTTTGCTTCTCATCGCCGCTTATTCCGCATGGATGCTCAAACTTGGCCGGGGCTTGAAAAAACCCCGTTATTATTCGATTCTGGCGATTGGGGTCCCAGCGATCATCTTCATAATCGGAGCCTTAGTTGCCGAACTGATCGAGGAGTCTGCCGGGGATCAGTCCATTTCGGATGTGTCAGATTTGTTTTTCACCGCCGGGCTGGTTTTGGTCGCCATAGCCCTCGTGGCATTAATAGCGTTTGCGCTGGCACGGAGATGGGAAGTAGTCAAAGGAGTCGGGTTCAGCCTCAGCGTGACGTTTATCGCCCTTTTCATCGAACTCTTTGTACTTAAGTGGGGGCCGGCAGCTGATTTTCGCTAGTTTCCCTCATGACGCCTGTTTCGGCATTCCATAAAGCCTCTTCATAATCCTTTCTCGCTATCTTCACGGTTTCTTCACATGGGTTTGATATCCTTGAACTATCAAACAAAAGGAGGAAACTATGAAAGGCATCTCAAAGAAATGGTTGGTCGTCCTGGCTGTCGCGGTTGTCGCCATTTTTGCGGTGGGTGTACCTGCCTTGGCAGCGACGGGCAACCCCGGTCCCACCCTCCCCGCGGTTAACAACGGCTACGGCCCTGGCTGTGTCGATTCCGGTACCTTGGCTAGGGTAGCCACGGTGCTTGGGCTGACCCCCGCCGACCTTGCCACCCAACTACAGTCAGGCAAGACTCTCGGTTCCATCGCCACGGAAAAGAACATCTCCTCCTCGGCGGTTGTCGATGCGATCATCGCTAACTTCCAGGCAAGGATCAACCTGCAGGTTCAGAACGGGTATCTGACCCAGACCCAGGCGCAGACTTACCTGGACGCTGCCCGGCAAGCAGCCCAGAACCTTCTGACGTTGAATCTCGCTTCAGTCAGCGGCTCCAACACCTGGGCTGGTTTCTGTGGTGAATACCTTAACGCTAGCGTCGGTCCCGGTCCGTTCGGTCCCGGCATGATGGGCGGTTGGAGTTACACCAGCGACACGGTGACTCCCGGTAACCCGGCAGCTCCCGGCTTCGGCTGGGGCATGATGGGCGGAGGTTGGGGTTGCCGCTAGGCAGCAGCTAAATCCAACCAGAGGAAAAACGGGGCGATGGCAACATCGCCCGTTTTGCATCCAAAGCTAAGTTAGTCATATAGTGGTAGTCGAGGTGACGCAATGTCCAAAGCCAAGATACTCGTCGTTGACGATGAACCGAAGATAGTTTCCACCGTCCGAGCCTACCTGGAAAGGGACGGCTACGAGGTGCTGACCGCCGGCAACGGCAAAACCGCCCTCGATGTCTTCAGGCGGGACAAACCCGATCTCATCGTTCTCGACCTGATGCTGCCCGAAATTGACGGCCTCGAGGTGTGCCAGACAGTACGGCGCGCTTCTGACGTCCCCATCATCATGCTCACCGCCCGCCAGGAGGACGCCGACAAACTCGTTGGCCTCGAGATCGGCGCCGACGATTACGTCACCAAGCCCTTCAGCCCTCGGGAACTGGTGGCTCGGGTGAAGGTCATCCTTCGCCGCGCCAAGCCCGGCCCCGCCTCTGCCCCATCCGCCCGGATCGAGGCCGGAGGAATCGTTGTCGACGAAGGCCGATTTGAGGCTACCTGTCACGGCCAGCCCCTCCCACTGACCGCTACCGAATTCAAAATTTTGGCGGCGCTGGTGCGGAACGCCGGATTGGTGCTGTCTCGGGGCAAGCTTCTCGACATTCTGGGGGAAAACTACGAGGGCTACGAGCGCACCATCGACGTTCACGTGAAGAACCTCCGCCGGAAACTGCGCGAGGCCAATATCAAAAGTCCATGTAACATCACCACCGTTCAGGGTGTGGGGTACAAGTTTCAGGAGCCGGAAAATGGCAATTAACAAGATTTTCAATCGTCTATCGGTCAGGCTGATCCTGGGATTCCTCATATCCTCGGTGTTCGGCATGGCCCTGGTCGCCGTGCTGGCCTATAACGCCACCTCCGGTAATTTCCATGACTTTGTCATCACCATGCAGGGCTTGATGAACGGCCAGGGCGGGCAGGGACCCGGCGGTATGATGGGTGGCGGCAACCTGTGGGGTCAGCAGATCACTGTAAATTTCCTGGCGGCCTTCGGACGTACGCTTTGGATAGCAGGCTTGCTGGGCGTCCTTCTGGCCATCGTCATCGGGGGGCTGCTAACCCGCAACATCGTTGCCCCAGTTGGCGAGGTGGCGGTGGCCGCCAAAAAGGTCGCCGGCGGCGACCTGTCGCAGAAAGTGCGCCTGCGAGGTTCAAGTGAACTGGTCGAGTTGGGCGATTCGTTCAACTCGATGACTCATACCCTCCGCCGGGATCGAGAGCTGCGCCAGAACATGGTCGCCGACGTAGCCCACGAACTGCGGACGCCCCTGTCCGTCCTCCGCGCCAACATCGAGGCGATGCAGGACGGGGTGCTGGAGACCAGCCCCGCCAACCTCGAATCCCTCCACCAGGAGACGCTTAACCTCGGGCGGCTGGTTGAAGACCTACGGACGATCACCCTGGCTGAAAGCGGCCAGCTCAAGATCAACCGCCAGGTGACCGACGTTTCGGCGCTGGCTGCGAGGGTGGTCGAGGCGATGAAGACGCAGTTTGATGCCAAGGGCATCGAGCTGGCTCTTGACGTCCCAAAATCTGTCCGTGCTGACATTGATCCGGATCGGATCGAGCAGGTCCTGCGCAACCTTTTTGCCAACGCTCTCCACTATTCTTCGTCCGGGAGCAAAGTCACCGTCCGGCTCGAGCAAAAGGATGATGGCGTCTTAGTATCGGTCATCGATACCGGCATCGGCATCTCCGCTGAAGATCTGCCTCATATCTTTGATCGTTTTTATCGGGTCGACCGTTCCCGCGCCCGGGCTACCGGCGGTTCCGGCTTAGGTCTGGCCATTGTCAAGCAATTGGTCGAGGCCCACGGCGGCAGGGTAAGGGTCGAGAGCGAACCTGGCAAAGGCAGCAAGTTCTCCTTCTCTTTGCCGTGAGCTCTCCCTACCATCGGACCAAACGAGAGGTTGTCTTTCTGAGCGTAGCGAAGAATCTCGGTCTCCCGCCTTATACCTAGTCGCTCCCATTGCTAGAACCGGTGGTTATCTTTAAAATGGGTCGGTGAAAAAGTCCAATTTCTTTCTCGCGCCGCTGGCTGGTGCCATCGCCGTGATCGCTTTTCTGGCCTGGGCCTTCAACCAGCACGGCACCATTGGGCTGTTCCGGGTGAACGGCGTTTTTCAACAATATTTCATCGGGGCCGGCGCGCTCGGACTGGTCATGCTGGGTTTTTCCGGCTTGTACTTTTGGAAAAGATCGAGGCAAAACCCCCGCCTCCCCGCCCCCCTGACAGTCTTCGTCTCGCTGCTCACGCTCTTCTCCATCGCCGTGCCTTCCGCGGCTTTCGTCTACACCGGCGATGTTTTCGCCGCCGGAATTGGCGACACCCCACCCCAGCTACTTATCGCCGACGGCTCCGGTGCGCACGGTATCCCCGACCTGGCGCTGTGCTTCAACACAGCCTCCCCCGCCAAAAACACCCTCGAATGGGGACTTGCCGGTAGTGATCTCACGAGAGTTCAGGAATCCGAGTCCGCAAAGAAACACGTCTTCATGCTGCGGGACCTCGTCCCGGACAGCCGCTACGAATACCGGGTAAACGGTGGCGCCCCGGTATATTTCACCAGCCCGCCTGCCGGCGGTAAAATCCGCTTCGCGGTGGGCAGCGACGCCCATTTCGGGGCCTCTGATGCGTCCAGGCAGGCCAGCGACGGCATGCTGCGCCAGATCGCCGATCCGGCCAACGGCTACGGCATGTTCTTTTTCCTGGGCGACCTTGTCGAATACGGCTTCGCCCATAGCCAGTGGCAGGAAGCCTTCGATTCGATGTCGACGGCGAGCGCGACGGTACCCACTCGCTACCTCCCCGGCAACCACGACACCCTGTTCGCCGGCTTTCAGAATTTCCAAGACTTCTGCTATCCGCCGGGGATGGACCTGCAGTCCGGGTCGCCGCTGTGGTACCGCATCGATGCGGGCAACGTCCACTTCCTGTGCCTCGATCTTGAGTGGAGCGCCGAGAGCTTTACCGCCGCTCAGGAGACCTGGCTCCGGGCGCAGCTCGAGAGCATCCCGTCGAACGATTGGAAGATCGTGATGTGCCACGGTTTCTTCTACGCCTCCGGCTCGGTCGTCGAAGGCTGGCAGTGGTATGACAACCAGGAGACCATCTCCAGGCTGGGGCCATTGTTTGAAGAGTTCAACGTCGACATGGTGTTTTCCGGGCACGACCACCAGCTTGAACTGCTGCAGCACGGCGGAGTGACTTACACCGTCTGCGGCGCCTTCGGGGGAGTGCCTGATGAGCCGCGCACCTACACCTCGCCGGCAAATGTGTGGTATGAAAACGGATCGTACGGGTTTGCCGATGTATCCATCGACGGCAGCGCCTGCACCCTGACCATCAGGGACCCGAATGGGGCGTCGCTCAAGACAATCTCGATCGCCAAACACTAAGACAGGCGGTCGAATCGTTCCAGGTCGGAGGGATATTCCCGCTCCTCCCTGACCCGGATGAGGTGCTCGGCCTTCATAGACGCTGTCCAGGCGATGGCGCTGGCCACACTCGCTAACAACACAATCAACATATTCAACCTCCATCGCCCGGATGATATTATTGTAAACGCAGGCCATGGTTTGGCATATCCGTAAGGCTACGGATTGTCGGGGGAATAGTTCCTTAAAATCCCTGATCATAGCCCTGAATTTTGATTTGTTCATTGTTTATGCCACCCTGCCCACCGCCGCCCTGGGTTCGTATTTGGAAGCGGCTTTGACCACGAGGGCCAATGAAATCAAATAGTCGTCGTGGGAGCGGGAGGGGGCGCAGTAGAAGTTGAGGCTCTGGTTAGGCCGGTAATCTGCCGAGGCGTTCTCCAGTTCCTGCCAGCACTCCTGGCATTCTGTCGAGGCGTCGCGGGAGTAGAGTTGCAGGCGCCCCGCCCCCGCCGCCGCCAGCAGTTCGTAACCCATCTCGCTTTTGGAGTGTGTCGTAAAAACGACTGGAACGACTCGGTGGCCCAAAGATGTTTTCAGCGTGGCGCACAGGGGCGCGCCCAGACCGGTTGCATCGGCGGCGATACGGCGTAATCCCCACGCCCTGGCGATTTCGATGATTTTGGGCAGGAGAATGGTGAAGGGGAGGCCGGTCCACGCATAATGCTGGACGATACGTAGCATTTTCCTCGCCCCTTGTGGGAGAGGAATTAAAGGAGAGGGGGAAGACGCTTCGACTTCGGCGATTGTGAGCACTGTCGAATCGGATGCAGAATTTCCCTCCCCGCCGAAATCCAGCCCCGCCACATAAACCGCTCGCGGCTGGGCGGTCAGTTCCCGCGGGTAGTCGCCGGTCATTTTCATCAGGTAGTCGTCGGAGAAGAAGCCGCCGCCTTTGCCAACCTCGAGCAGTTGATACTGGGTCCTGAAGGTGGGGTGGTTTTCGCCCAATCTGTCGCGTTCGCCCTCGACATAAACCCGGTAGTTGTCGTTGTAGCGTCCCACCTCCTCCCAATCGAATCGAAAATGACGTTTAATGCCATCCGCTCGTTCTAATTCAAGGTTGCGTGATTTGATCGTGTCGAGCAGGTTGCCTTCGCGCCACGGTGTGCCGAAAAGAATGGTGGTTGCGTTCCTCGTTGCCGCCATCGGGCGGAAATCGCGGTCGAACTTATCGATAGAGACGTCCTGGGCTTCATCAATCTCGAGGAGAAGGTGGGCGGTGTTTCCCACGACGTTGGCGTTCTCGTTGGCCGAAAGGAAGATAACCCGCGCCTGGCCGAGCCGGACGATGTGACCGGCCTCGATGACGTAATCACCGCCGAAGCCTATCGAATCCAAACAGGAGCATAGCCTCCGAAGCGAGATCATCGCCTGCGGCTCGAAGGTGGGGGCGCACTTCACGATATTGAGCGGCTGTTCGACGTTATGCACCAGCGCCCAGGTCTCGATCCAGGCCGAAAGTTCGTTCTTGCCGCCCTGGCGGGCGATCTCGACGGAAAAGGTCAGGCCGAGGCCGTCGCGGACCGATGTTGTTACCGCCTTGAGGATTTCGCTCTGGTAAGGACGCAGCGCCTCGATGGTTTCCGGAGGCGCTGTCATTCCTTGATGATCTCCGCCACCCCACCGGCAACCCCGGCCGCCCCGCCGAGAATGCTGATGATCTTTTTGGCTTTTTCAAAGACCGCGTTTTGTCCGGTGTACTTGCGGCGAACCATTATTAGGGACAATTTACCGATAACTTCCGAGAATAACTTGATGTTTTCGGGATCGAGTTCCTCCAACAGCTCGATCTTGGAACGCAAAAGAACGATCTCGGCATCAAGCCCTTCGAGCTGTGCCGCCTCTTCCATCACCTCCTGCCGGGGAGTAGCGGCATACTTGGAATAGAATCCATGGATGCGGGCGTTCTGGTTGCCCGCACGGTTGCCCTCGCGGCGCACGGCGGCGGGAGTTTCGGGGTCCTTGTTTCGGATTTCGGAATTCGAATTTCGGATTTCGGAATTCGAATTCCGGATTTCGGGTTGGGCTGTATTCTGTTGTAGGGAGGCATCTGTAGTACCAGTGTTCTCATTCATGCCGAGAAGTATAGCACAGATGTACTCTGATACTGTCAAGCGTTTCGTGTCGTTTTTGGTGTCATTTTCAAAAAATATATTTACGACAGAAGTTTACATAATGCGCAGACTATCTTCTCCATTTATCTTGAGGGAATAACCTTAAGGTGTTATCATACGCAAAAATCAAGCAAAGAAGGTATCATATGCCTAAGTGTATTGTTCCCGGCTGCAATCAAGAAGGAGTCAATAAATTAGGCGTTCGATGTCGGGTTTGGCATCATGGTCATCCCACAAAGCGGAAGACCACCGCCTTGTGGGCTCCAGATACAGATGCATTCTTGTGCGATTGTCATGCCACTAGTGGTGCCACCATTACGCTCATCTACGAGACTGATGAATCACGTGGCATTAGGACTCAAGTCTTCTCAGCACAAAAAGTTTGTACCCGAAACACACCTATCAACGGTTAATTAATTACCTATCATAATTTTCTTTTGAAACTTGAGAGGTTTCTACCTTGTTGCCGGAATTTTTAAAGAATCAGATTTTATTGGGTGATGTAAAAGATTGGCTTCCTGAATTTCCTGATTCAAGCGTTGATTTGATAATCACGTCGCCACCCTATGCGGACAGCAGGGCTGCAGCTTATGGCGGAGTTTGCCCGGAAAAATACGTTGAGTGGTTTTTACCCATCTCGGCCGAGCTTAAACGTATAATTAAACCAACAGGTTCCTTCGTTCTAAATATAAAAGAACGCATTGAAAATGGGCAACGCCACACGTATGTCATTGAACTCATCTTGGAGATGAAAAAACAGGGATGGCTTTGGACTGAAGAATATATCTGGCATAAGAAAAACTGTTTCCCTGGAAAATGGCCTAATCGATTTAGGGACGCTTGGGAACGCTGTCTTCATTTTACAGTGTCAAAAAAGTTTGAAATGAATCAAGATTCGGTGATGGTGCCCATGGGAAATTGGCGGCACTCAAGACTTAAAGCATTGAGCGCAACAGATCAAGCCAGGGATAATTCCCGGCTTCAAAGTGGTTTTGGCAAAAGAGTTGCCAATTGGGTTGGCAGGGAAAAAGCCTATCCGACGAATGTCCTAAATATGCCCACTGAATGCGGAAATAAGGGCCACAGTGCAACATTTCCCGTCGAACTACCGACTTGGTTTATTAAGCTATTTACTAGTGAAGATGAAGTGGTTTTGGATCCTTTTGTTGGTTCGGGGACTACTGCTATTGCCGCAAAAAACCTTAGTAGGCAATTCGTTGGGATTGATCTTAATGAAGAATATGTTAGGCTAGCTAAGAATAGGCTAGAGTTGCCCGAAGAGCTCACGGTCCCAGTCCCAAAAGGCCCGTTGGTTTAATTCAAGTAATTGAGTTACTCGATGGTTATCACTTTGAAACCAGCTACACCTCCGGGTGAAGTCTGATAGTTTCCAATTGCTCTGACTCGATATGATTCACACTCTTCGGTTAGCCGGGTACCGAGTAAACGGATTGGATCTTGAATTAATATTAGACTAGGACTCAATTCTGGCAATTCCTGGCTTCTAGGAATGTAATATAGCCAATATGATTGGCATTTAACTGATGCAAAACGCCGTTCACTTGCTGTCCAGTAGAAGATCAAAGTCGAATTCACCGAAGATTTCACTTCAATAAACCGCGGTGAAGCATCGGCGTTATACGATCTTATGTCATACGGTGATCTCGCGTTTGTTGCGCTTGCTCTCGTAACAAGCTCAGCCAAGTCGGCATGACCTTCGCCGCCAAGTCTTAATTTTTCAAAACTAATAACATATTCCTCAGCTGCTTTGCTTCGTTTACTCGCCAGAGCCAAAGCGTCATGAAGCTCCTCCTCCGTAACAGCCCAAAACGGTCCCACTATTTCTCTAATAAATTCAATATCGGTTGAAGTTGAAATCACTTCTAAATTTCGGTAACAAGTCAGGTCGAATGCCTGTAAGACCTGTAAGCCAAGAGCTTCAACAGTGTTTATCTGGTTTTTCTTAAGAAGATAGTTGTTATCGTGAATTGATTTCTCAAAACAATCAAGAGCTCCAACAACATGTTCCCGGAGGTCCGGGTGTCCTAGTATTTCAGGAGATAAGAGCTTTAACTGAAGGTTTGTAAATCGGTCAATATTGTTCGTAGAAATGTTTTTCAATCTTCGACCTAATTGAGTCAGTTCGAGGTCGTGATTATTTTGTTCTAACAAACCAATCTCTAGCGAAACATCAATATAGAGATTAGGTTTTGGGATTTGATCGGTCGCGCCAGAATATTGGTAGATTGCACTTGCGATTGTTTGACGATCTCGCGGTGTGTCAGTCATAACATGCAATACGAGATTAAGTTCTCCAAAATGAGACATGCCCAATTCCGCAAGGAGTTCGGCTAGATTGCTCATGTCGGTGGACTATTCTGTAGTTCGGTGGTAAGACTGAGGAAGGCTGAACCTATTTCATCGTTAGTATCCGCAATCTCTGCTTGGTCGTCTTCGTCAAAACCTAATATCGCTGTGCTGTCGTTTAGGAATTGATATAGGGTCTCCTGTCGTTTGGTTAATCGTTGATTAACCGATCTTTCAATCGCGCAATCCAAGTAAGGGATCCAGTATCTAGTGATTGCATTTGGTGGAAGGCCAACGCGATGAATACGATTCATGGATTGCAGGAATTGCCCACAATTGTATGTTCTATCCAGATATATCGCATCGTGGCATTCTCGATGGAGTGAGATCGATTCGGCACAAGCAGCGGGGTTGGCAAGTAAAAGCATTCTATTCGGATCGTTCAAGAATTCAGATATATTCTTTTCTCTGCTAATTTCTTCCTTGTCATCCCAATCTTCTTGGAAAGGTTTGATATCGCCGTACACAACGAGTGGACTATAACCAGAAAAAAGATTAACAAGTAATTGAAGATTCTCGACCCACCAGGTCCAAATAACAACTTTTTTACCTTCTGCAATAATTTCTTTTGCTTTCTCGACAGTCCAACTAATTTTCCCTGAGAGAAGCTCTCCACGTGCGAATTTTTCAATCTCAGACGAAAGATCTCCCGTTTCAAAATCACATAAATCATTACCTAGCCAACTAAGCGTCGTTGTAAGCAAACCTGGGTTTGAAGCTGCTTGTAATAACCGGATAATTCTAGCTTTACGCCACCTCATGACGAGTTCCTGATTTGATCTGACTTCTTCCATTTTTCGAATTTCAGATTTTAGTCGGGCTTCAAGAAGGCGCAGTATTCTTGTTTGATTTTGTGGAACTTTTTCAGAACTGATTTTGACGAAGTGACTCTGGGGCGCAGGAAGTTGAAGTTCTGCTTGAGTAGTCCGATGAAAGAAGGGTTGGAGCCTTCTTCCCAAAGCTCCGGGAGAGTCATGTCCTTGTTCTATACGCGTTTGAAATGTCACCCTCGTACCGAGCAACTCATTGACCTGTGTCGGCCATAGGAATGCGAATTGATTCCAAAGGTCAAGCAAAGAATGTGGAGCAGGAGTTCCAGTAAGAATCATGCGCCGTTTGGCCAATGGGGCAAGTTTGGTTGCCATCTCAGCCCGCGCACCACCATCGAAATTTTTAATATAATGAGACTCATCCAACACAACTAACGTTGGATATGTTTTTAGTAGATTTGATAACATTTCAACGTCTCGAATCGCGGTCTCGTATGTACACAAAATTATCTCCGTTCTACCGAAAAGAGATACTAGCCGCGTCCGATGCAAAGCTGATCCGGACCACCGCAAAACTTCAGTGTGATTGAGCCAACGATGAATCTCGTCTTCCCATGGTTTCCGGCTGCTCGTAGGTCCGATTACTATCATCTTGACTATCACGCCTTGGTGTTGCCAAACACGGAATGCCGCTAGCGTAATAAGTGTTTTGCCAGCCCCCTGTACGGAAAACTCCGCCATATTCTGCACAAATATAGTTTTTTTCAATCCTCTAGATTGATGTGGTAGTAACGCAACTCCTTTCAATAGGCCAGGTATCTGTTCAGGCAATTCTAATTGGTCTGGACATTCTGGAGCGGTGATACTTTTTATTATCTGGCGCTCGTGATGCTTACTTTGAGCAATTGTCTCAAGTGTTGAGCTCAATGTGTAAGGGATATTCGCTGCATCGAATGACTCAGTTAAAAACGTAATCGCCTCTATGATATCTGGAGAAGTGTCGATTGTTATCGAAGAAGTATCCTGGTCGATAATCATGAAGGCCATGAGGGCTTCACGGAAGCTTGAATCAGTTATAAGGGTCGGCTTTGAGCTGATATCTAGACGAATCCTAGACGCCCCGACTTCATTGAGGAAAACGGTCATTTATTTATCCTTTAAGTCGAGATAAAGCCTCAGCCGCAAGTTTTGAACAATTTTGGATGCTTTGTATTATGGCTGTTTTTTTATCAGCAGGTATTTGCAGCTTTAAAATCAAATTACCTAAGCTTTCCAAGTTGGTTTCTGCAGTTTGAGCAAGAACCAACGGTGTTCGTTGGGCTTTTTTGGACTCAACATCTGCGCGGAAACGATCTGCCAATTCTTCCGCAGCATCTTCAGTTTCATGTGTTGGTGGGGTTGTTAATGCGTCAACATTTGGAGCTGCAGAGAGTAATAAATTTATGGCGGTTGGAGTGCCATTGACACCTTTTTTTCCACTTCCGATTGCATTTCGAATTGCACGGAGAAGGCGGTAATCAGCGGCTTTATTGGATATCAAGCTAAAAACAATTCGTTTGAGGCGGCTCTGGTCTGCCAATGGCATCCCAATCTTTCTCGCCGCGTCAAAAATGCCTGGAATTTCAGTGAAAATCTCAGTTAACTTATCTGCTCGCCACAATTCTCCAGGATAGCCGGTGAATTCCAGCCATTGAAGCATGGCACTATATGTGAGTAATTCGGTTCGAATATTCTCTGGTTTCGTTCCCCAATCAACCGCAACTCCTTTAATCGCGGCGTCTTCGGTGGATCCCGCCTTTGCTTCCAAAAGTTCCACACCTTGCTTAATCTTTGCAAGCCTGTTAACCGCTTTATAATCACGCGTGAGACGGGTAGCTCCGATTTGGGCAGACATTTCAAGGCGCCAGCGATCGACGGCGTCCATATTACCAGGGACTATGAAGCCTTCGAACCTTTGGAATTTCGGTTCACTTTGTTCTCCGAAAAGTGTGATTAATGCCGCCAAACGGCGGTTGCCACCCATCACACCACCATTTTCAAGGACGACTCCAGGTCGCTCCTGGCCTCTAACCCGTAAATCTTCGACTAATTGAAGAAAATATTCTCTATCTTCGAAAGTATTGGCTCCTGTCTTTTTGTCGATCCAATTGCCATTCAGCATATTCAGAATTTCGTTTTTCCAACGAGGTTGTTTTGGATCAATATTTTCCCCAGGATAGGCGGATTGTAATAAAAGGAAGTTTGTGTGGTAACGACCATTTTCGATATTGAAATGCAAAGATTCGATAGGTATTCGGAAACATTTTCTAAGATTTTGTCTTCCAGAATAAGAAAGATTCTCACTAACGCCTGTCCAATCGGATTGTTCACATAGGGTGCTTAAAGGTCCGGATTTTGGAATTTGAGGTAGTTCTTCCATTTTTCACCTCCGGTTAATTTTGGAAACTGCGTTTCACCAATTGCAAAACTTTACCACAATTGTGCAAATGCTTCTATGGGAAAATCTACATTTAAAAATTAAATTCAGAGTTTGAATAAAAGTGCCGATGTCGGAAAAAGGCGGAGTTTGGTTAATCAATGAGAACTAAGTAGGTAAGGGCAGGCTATTTCCTTGCTCTAAGGTAATCTTAGTAAATATTTATCGGAAAAACGACACGAAACGCTTGACATCCTCCTGAACAGCCGTGCTATAATACCCGCATGACTGAAAATAGAACAAATGTACAAACAAATAACCCGCCAGAAATCCTTGGCGCGGGACACGGGAAACGCGGCGCACCGAAAGGGAATCTGAACGCTCGGCACCACGGACTCCGTTCGCCCCGCATCATCGAAGCCCAGCGCAGGATATTGAGGGAAGAGACGGATTACGGCCGGATTGACCGGGAGATCCTATTGGCCGTTTTCCAAACCGTCATGGTCAATTCCACTGGGGCCACCACCCGAGTTGTTCTGCGTCTGCAAGCCCGCCTCGCCCGTTTGATGCGCATCAAGTACGGCGTTCACCTCGATGACCTGGAAGCCCTTGAGAACGCCGCCAGGCGGGTAGCCGTGGACTTGCCGTTGACCAAAGAACTGGCCGCCAAACTCGCTGCGGCATCCAAGGAACCTCCGGCCGTTCTGACAACTGATGACTGTTAACTGTACTATGAATTGTTTGAAATGAATGAATTGATCGAATTGTCCGCGCCAAACGACGCAATCGTGGGAAAAACCATTTTCAATCGTGTCGTTTCGGCAAATCATGAAAAAAGCGCCCAAACAAAAAAGGCTCAGCCTTTTTTCCCTACGCGAAGGCGAAGGGATACTTTTTCAGGAAAAAAAGCGAGCGGCTCACAGGAGCCGCTCGCTTTCAAAACCCTGTTGAGAGGGTTAGATGAACAGGGGGACGAGGACCAGGGTGATGGTGGACAGGAGCTTAATCAGGACGTGCAGGGAAGGTCCGGCGGTGTCCTTCAGGGGATCGCCGACGGTGTCGCCGACGACAGCAGCGGCATGAGCGAAGGTGCGCTTGCCCTGGACGACGCCCTTGTCATCCTTGAGCTGTCCGTCTTCGATGTATTTTTTAGCATTGTCCCAGGCGCCGCCGGCGTTGTTCATGAAGGCGGCCATCATGATGCCGCCGATGGTGCCGACCATCAGCATAGCGCCGACAGCCTGGGCGGCGTCATATTCCGGGATGAGGTTGAAACCGACACCCAGGGCCAGCGGGACGATCACCGGCAAAACGCCGGGCTTGATCATGCCGCGGAGGCCGGCGCGGGCGGTGATATCGACAGCGCGGGCGTAGTCCGGCTTGGCTTCCCAGGTCATGATCTTGGGATTCTCGCGGAACTGTCGGCGGACTTCCTCGATGATCTTCTGGGCTGCGGCGCCGACAGCCTGGATAGCCCAGGCGCTGAACAGGAAGACCAGCATGACGGCGATCAGGCCGCCGACGAAGACCTCGGGGCGGGCCAGGTTGATAGCTTCAAAAGGCGTGCCGCGCAGGAACGAGACCTGGTCCATGTAAGCCTGGAACAGGAGGAAGGCGGCAAGACCGGCGGAGACCAGGGCGTAGCCCTTGGTCAGGGCCTTGGTAGTGTTGCCGACGGCGTCGAGGCGGTCGGTGATTTTCCGGACCTGGGGTCCGGCGCCGGCCATCTCGTTGATGCCGTTGGCGTTATCGGTGATGGGGCCGAAGGTATCCATGGCCAGGACGTAGGGGCAGGTCATCAGCATGCCCATGGTGGCGACAGCAGTGCCGAAGGCGCCGGCGCCTTCAACTCCGGAAGCCTTGCCGAAGGCATAGGCGACCAGCAGGGCGATGCCGATGACGGCGGTGGTGGGGAAGGCGGTCTCGAAACCGATGCCGATACCGCCGACGATGTTGGTGGCGGAACCGGTGCGGGAGGCCTGGGCCAGGTCTTTAACCGGCTTATACTTGGTATCGGTGTAGTACTGGGTGATGTAGAGGATGGCGACCGAGGCGCCGATGCCGACGAGGCCAGCGGCGGCCAGCCAGGCGTTGCCCAGCATGATGGATACGGTGATGACCATACCGACGGCGGACAGGATGATGGACACCCAGTAGCCGCGGTTCAAAGCGGCCATGGGGTCTTCTTCTTCCTTGGCCTTGACGATAAGCAGGCCGATCATGCTGGCGACCAGGCCGAAGGCGCGGACGACCAGCGGGAAGATGATCCAGGCGACGTCCTGGGTGATGGCGTAGACGGTGGCGCCCAGGATCATGGCGCCGATGTTTTCAGCGGCGGTGGACTCGAAGAGGTCGGCACCGCGGCCGGCGCAGTCACCGACGTTGTCGCCGACCAGGTCAGCGATGACGGCGGCATTGCGGGCGTCGTCTTCAGGAATGCCGGCTTCAACCTTGCCGACGAGGTCGGCGCCCATGTCAGCGGCCTTGGTATAGATACCGCCGCCAAGTTGGGCGAAGAGGGCGACGAACGATGCGCCGAAGCCGAAGCCGACGATCAAATGGGGGGCGATTTCCGGGGTGTCGGCACCGCCGAAGGCGAAGAAGATGGCGGTAACGCCGATGAGCGACAGGGTGGTGATGAGGAAGCCGGAAACGGCGCCGCCGCGCATGGCGACGTCGATGGCTTCACGCCAGCTCCTCTGGGCGGCCGCGGCGCAGCGGACGTTGGATTTGACGGCGATGTACATGCCGGCAAAGCCGGAGATGCCGGAGGCGATGGCGCCGGCCAGGAAGGCGACGCCGGTGCGCCACATGATGCCGAATTGTCCGACATTACCGGGGGTGGTGTCGCCGGACAGGAGGCCGACAACGACCCCGACGACTACGGCAGTGATGACCGCCAGCATAGCGATGGTGCGGTACTGGCGGTTGAGGAACGCCCAGGCGCCCTCGAAAATCATGTCCCCAACTTCTTTCATCTTGGGGGTTCCGGTGTCCTTGGCCAGGACGTAACGGGCCAGGTAGATAATGAACAGCACGGTTACTAGGCAGATCACGGGTACGATCCAGAAGATACCAGGCATTACTCCTCCTTCTTATTTCCCTAAACTAAACAAACTCGGATAATATAGCACTTTTGCTAAAGGCGGGCAAACTGGGATTGAACCCACGTTCAACGAATTTTGTGAGTGAAATGAAGGAAGGCGCTTAGCGCCGGCGACCCCGCTTGAAGAGTCGCCCGAACTGGCGCAGCCAAAAGGGGAGGGGCCTGACGGCCGTGCGGTCGAGGATGGCTTTTTCGGCCTCGCCGGGGCGGTGATCGGCGCCCCTGGCGACCACCGGCAGGCCGAAACCCTTGAGGCCCCATAATACCTGGACGCCAAGCTTGGCGGGTGGAGTCTCGCCTTCTTCGATAAGATAATACAGCTCTACTCGGGACTTGTCCGGGAGGAAGGTGTGGAAGGCGCCCTTGTCCGGCAGGCTGCCGAACCTCCGGAGGGTGGCCAGGGGTGGGGTGTCAGCCAGGCCGATGTGGTTGATGAGGGAGGCCGGATCGACTTTGAGTTTCTGTGGCGACCGTTTCAGCCGGTAAACGGCGTTCTTGACATAACAGAAGTCATAAAGGGTGTCGCTGTCGATAGTTACCAGGCGGAGCTCTGGTTGAGGCGTGGATAAGCCCGATACGGCGACGGAAAGGTAGGAGGAGGACAATCCCAGGGGCGTGTCGAGCGTTTTCTCGACCGAAGACCAGACACCGGCCGGAAGGATGATGCCGCATAGCGCGCCATCGACATTCAGCGCCCAGTAGAGGACCCGTTTGGCCGACGATGGCGAAAGCGGCCCGCCCCAGAGGAGAAGATAAGTATCGGCTGCGCGTTTCATCACGTTATTTTAGTTGGCAAAAGACACCCACGTCAAAGCGGTTTTCGGTGCAGGGTTTGACGACGAGGGACTCTTCATTCAGAATGACGGCGTGGGTTATCTCAGAGTCATCGCCGGCGAATGCAAAGGCCGGCCGATAAAAGTGCCTGACCGAAAAGCCACCCGCCCGGCGACGGAACTGGTGCGCGGGGCTATCTTTTCGATGCTGGCCTCGCTGACCGAGGACTGGGATGAAGTACTTGATATGTTCTCGGGGTCGGGATCGCTGGGCATCGAGGCGCTGTCGCGGGGGGCGGGGCACGTCGATTTCGTCGAACAGGAACGGGTCTGCTGCGACATCATCAGGGACAACCTGGAAAAGTGCGGCTTGTCCGGCCGCGCCCGGGTTAACTGCTTGCCCGTCGAACGGTCGCTCTCGATGTTGGACAAAGAGTACGACATCATCCTGATGGACCCGCCTTACCGGCGCGAGGACATCGGTGAGTTTTTGGGTAAGCTTGCCGCCACCCGGCTCGTGGGAATGAAAACCTGGCTGGTGATAACCCATTCACCGAGGGTGCCGCTGGAAGAAAAGTATGGTCAGTTGGCGCTGAAGAAGGAACGCCGCCACGGCGACAGCATCATCTCAATTTATCGCAAGGAGATTTCGGAATGAAGATAGCTTTATACCCCGGCTCGTTCGACCCGTTCACCTACGGGCATATCGACATCGTCCGCCGCACTTCGAAGCTATTCGACAAGGTCATCGTCGGTGTCTTTGACACGCCGGAAAAGAAGCTCATGTTCACCACCGAAGAGAGGGTGAAGCTGGGCCGCGAGGCCGTCAAGGACCTGCCCAACGTCGAGGTCAAGGCGTTCTCGGGACTCATGGTTGAGTTTGCTCGACGCGAGGGCGTGACCACTGTCGTCCGGGGCTTGCGCGTCAACAACGATTTCGAATTCGAATTCGACATGGCGATGATCAACCGCAAGCTGGCGCCCGAGATCGAACTCGTTTGCCTGCTGGCCAGCCCGGAATACCAGTTCCTATCGTCGAGCATGCTGAAAGAGGTGGCGCGCCTGGGCGGGGATTTCGCCGACCTGGTGCCGCCGTTCGTCGCCAGAGCCGTCCTGGCAAAAGTGGGATGCTGAAGGTTTACCGGATTTAAATTATTCGTTATAATGGTATAAAAGGATATAGTACTTTAGGAGGACAAACGATACATGGCTTTCAAGATCACCGATGAGTGCATTAGCTGCGGCGCGTGCGAGCCGGAGTGCCCTAACGCGGCTATCTCTGAGGGAGATAATATCTATATCATCGATCCGGCCAAATGTACCGAATGTGTCGGATCCTTTGCGACCAAACAATGCGCTGAGATTTGTCCTGTCGATTGCTGCGTCGCCGATGAAGCTCACGTGGAATCACGGGAAGCCTTGCTGGCCAAATGGCGCAAATTACATCCTGGCAAAGAACCAAAGGTCTAACGAGCCCGCTGATCCGTTAATTTAAAGGGCGACCTAAATGGGGTCGCCCTTTTGTTGGACTAACCTTCGACTCTGTTGTTAATATGCCGCGCGAAGGTATGTTATAATATTCGCCTGCACGGGGCTGTAGCTCAGCTGGGAGAGCATTGCGTTCGCATCGCAAGGGTCAGGGGTTCGAATCCCCTCAGCTCCACCATTGAAGACTATTCCACACTCAAAATGTGAAGTATTTCTTGAGCTAAACTGTTAGGAAAAGGGGCAGACGAATTTTCGTCTGCCCCTTTTGTTTTTGCTGGAATTCGATAGGACGATATCGAGTCCTTGCATTCGGCCCTTACAAGTAACAAAAGCAGATGTTAGTATATTGGCTAACAGTAAGAGATAGCTCCGGCTAAAATAGAAACGGTGGTCTCCCAAACACCGAATCTAAATAGGAGGAGCTATCAAAATGCAGAATACCGCTGCCAGGAAAGTTCGGCAAGTCCCTGAGGGTTACCTCGTGATCGGAATCGACCCCCATAAAAGCAAACATGCTGCAGTCGCCATTACACAAGACTTCACCATTCGTGACAAGTTCAAGTTTGAAAATGCAATGGAAGGGTTTGAATTGTTACTACGCCGTGTCAGGACTGAAATGGTTCGGGCAGATTGCCGCGGCGTAATGTTCGCGATCGAAACAGGTGGCCATTACTGGCGGAATATCGCCTATTACCTCGATGCGAAAGGTATTCCATTTCGTTTCATCAATCAATACACATTGAAGCGAAGGCGCGAAGGGAAGGATTTGAACCACAGGAAGAATGATTACCGGGACAGCGAGGTTGCAGCTCAACTCCTGTGCACCGGTGAGTTCGTCGAAAGCGGTCTCCCCCAAGGCGTATATGCAGACCTACGTTCCTCTCATAACGCTTATCGGCGGTTGGTCAAGGAGCGGACCAGGATAACAAACCTCATAAAGGGTCTTCTGGACGGAGTGTTTCCGGAATTCGTTCATGTCTTCAAAGATCCATGTGCGGTTACGGCGCAAGGCGTTTTGTCGTGTTGTCTTACACCATGGGACGTTGCTGGCATGGACATTGAGAATTTCATTGCCAAAGTAGAAGCCAATTACCATGGACACCGGTTAATGCGTAGAAAGCTGGCGGACCTTCATGAAGCAGCGAAGATGACCATAGGCATTTCATCCGGGGCTCGATCAGTGGTCTCCGAGATGGGCTTTCTAGTGGAAAAGCTCGAATTAATTAAAAAACACATCAAAGAAATAGACCAAACACTAACCAGACTCGTTGACCAAACCGAAGAGGGTAAATATCTGCTGTCGATCACCGGCCTCAGTTACATCGCCGTTGCTGGCCTAATCGCGGAACTGGGCTGCTTCAAGGCATATCGGACCGCAAAACAGATGATAAAGATGGCGGGTAGCAATCCAACTGAGTCAGAATCAGCTGGAAAGAAGAGCGCCCATACTCCGATGAGCAAGCAGGGGCGCCCGGTCTTACGATACTGCGCTTGGACTTCTGTTATCCCGATGCTACGTTTCAATGCCGATTTTCGTGAGTGGGCGAAAAAGAGAAGGGAACGACCGATCCACGAAAATCCGCTGTGCGGTAGGGAAATCGTCGGTGCTGCTTTAAACAAGCTCTTACGTTTAGCTTTTTCGATGGTGAAAAACCAGACGTTTTACGGGTCACCTCAATTGGTGTCGGTGGCCAGCTAGGAGGATTATTCCTTAACATCAGGTGGGCAGGGAGACACCGGTGTCAGATTTTGGGAGCTTATATCAAGCTAACCCGTGTACACAACATGGTGCCCCTGCCCTCCTGGCCAACCCCGCATGAGGTATGATGGGCCTTCGCTTTTGCGGACGAGCCCGTATCTAAAAGCTAAGTTGGGAGCCAGGAAACCAGAGGCTGGGATCTGCCCACCGGTGTGGAAATAACAAAAAACCTAAAAGGAGCTATTGACCTTATCGAATATAGTATGTTGTACATTCACCCTTGATATCTGCAGTAAACTTGTGTCCTCCCAACAAAAAACTAAAGAACCGCTGGCTAACAAAGTTATTCGTCTAAGTTCTGAGGATACCTATCTGCGGTCATCGGGGATATCAGGAACTCGTTGTTGCGGCTGGATTTGGCTTGTTGATAGTTTGCTCAACCTTACGCAGTGGACTATGATGTAATCATTCGTAATAGTTGCCCCACCTATTGCTTGGTTTCTATCTATGCAAAGGAGACGTGATGGTTGAGCACAGAAAGTTCTCCCCCAACCCCGATTCTTCAAAGGATATTCAATCCGCAGCCACCTACGCTCGAAGTCTCATCGAAGCCAGCCTTGACCCCCTGGTCACCATCTCAGCCACCGGTAAAATCACCGACGTCAACGAAGCTACAATCAAAGCCACCGGTGTAGCTCGGGAAAAACTTATCGGCGCCGATTTCTCCAATTACTTCACTGAACCGGAGAAAGCTCGGGAGGGTTACAAGCAGGTCTTTGCCAAGGGGTCGGTGACCGATTATCCGCTCACTATCCGTAACAAGGACGGCAGGCTAATCGATGTCCTCTATAATGCCTCCGTTTATAAGGACGTTGGCGGTAAGGTCCTGGGCGTGTTCGCCGCCGCCCGTGACGTCACTGACTCCAAAGCCGTTAACCGCAACTTCATAGAGACCAAGAACTTCCTGGATAACATCCTGCAAAGCTCAACTAAATATTCCATTATCGGGAAAGATCTGGACCACCGGATTCTGTCCTGGAATGAAGGTGCCCAGCGGAACTACGGCTATTCAGCGGAAGAAATCATCGGCCGGGATTCGAGTATTCTGCATACCCCGGAGGATATCGCCTCGGGGGCGGTCGATCGATTGCTGTCGGAAGCCTATGAAAACGGCCTAGCTGAAGGGGAATTCCAGCGCGTCAGGAAAGACGGGACGCGTTTCATGGCCAGCGTCGTCGTCACCCGGCGTAACGATGCCTTTGGCCATCCGATTGGTTACCTACTGATGAGCAACGATATCTCGGAGAAGAAACGTGCAGAAGAACAACTGAGGCAGGCTTCTCACTACGCCAGGAGCCTGATCGAGTCATCGCTTGATCCGCTGGTAACCATTTCTCCCGACGGCAAGATCACCGACGTAAATGAAGCGACCATAAAAGTCACCGGCATCCCCAGGGAGAAGCTGATCGGCACCGACTTCTCTAATTACTTTACTGAGCCGCAGAAAGCCCGGGAAGGTTACCTGCAGGTTTTTGCCAAAGGTTTCGTCACTGACTATCCCCTCACCATCCGCCATCGCGGAGGACAGCTGACCGACGTGCTGTACAACGCTTCCGTTTATAAAGACAGCGCCGGTAAAGTCATCGGCATCTTCGCCGCCGCCCGGGACGTCACCGCCCAGAAACAGGCGTCCCAATACGCCCGCAGCCTGATTGAAGCTTCGCTGGATCCCCTAGTGACCATCTCGCCTGAAGGCAAGATCACCGACGTCAATGAGGCAACCATCAAGGTCACCGGCGTCAGCCGAGAGCAACTGATTGGCACAGATTTCTCCAACTATTTCACCGAGCCGCAAAAAGCCCGGGAAGGTTACCAGCAGGTATTTGCCCTCGGATCGGTAACGGACTATCCTCTTACCATTCGCAATTCCAACGGGACGCTTACCGATGTTCTTTATAATGCCTCAGTCTACAAGGACATTTCAGGAAAGGTATTGGGTGTCTTTGCTGCAGCTCGCGATATCACCGCTCAGCGCCAGGCCGAAGCCCAGGTTGCGGAGCAGCGCACCAAGGAACTGGAAAGGCTCGCCGAGCTTGAACGGTTCCAGCGTCTCACCGTTGGCCGTGAACTCAAGATGATCGAGCTTAAAAAAGAGATTGAGGAACTCAAACGACAACGATAGTGTCTCACCAATCGGAAGTTTTCCCCGACCCTAGGAATAGACTGACCGCCGATTCGGACAACGTCCGTCTCGAGGACACCCAGCGGGCAGTGTTGAACATCTTGGAGGATTTCGACGCTGAGAAGGAGCAGATGCATGATACTTCAAAGGCGCTGCTCAACATCCTGGAAGACCTGAACGTATCGAACGAAGAACTTCAACAATCCCGTGATGTCCTCGAAGAACGGGTAATCGAGCGCACCGCTGAGCTGACACGCGAAAAAAACATTTCCGACACCACCATTGAAAGCCTCCCGGGAGTTTTCTATCTCTTCGACACCCAGGGCAAATTCCTCAAGTGGAATAAAAACTGGGAACTGGTCACTGGGGTCACCGCTGAGGAAATGCCATCAAAAACCGTCCTTGAATTTTTTGAGGGTGAAGACAGGACGCTCATTGAACAAAGGATCGGTGAAGTCTTTGAAAAAGGACAATCTACGGCTGAAGCTAATTTTGTTTCCCGGGATGGCCGCAGGACCCCTTATTATTTTACTGGCAGACTGGTCGTGCTCGATGGCAAAGAGTGCCTGATCGGTGTCGGCATGGATATCTCCGAACGGAAATTGGCGGAAGAGGCCATCAAGAGCCGGACCGAAGAGCTGGCCCGCTCCAACGCTGAGCTGGAGCAGTTCGCCTATATCGCCTCCCACGACCTCCAGGAACCGCTCCGCATGGTTTCAAGTTACGTGCAACTCTTGGGTAAACGATACCAGGGCAAACTTGATGCT
This sequence comes from Dehalogenimonas etheniformans, assembly GCF_014672715.2. Classification (NCBI taxonomy): domain Bacteria; kingdom Bacillati; phylum Chloroflexota; class Dehalococcoidia; order Dehalococcoidales; family Dehalococcoidaceae; genus Dehalogenimonas; species Dehalogenimonas etheniformans. The sequence continues at coordinate 448,797 of NZ_CP058566.2, forward strand.
GACGCCGACGAGTTCATCCACTATGCCGCCGACGGGGCTAACCGGATGCAACGCCTGATCAATGACCTCCTGGCTTATTCCCGGGTTGGTACCAGGGGTGGCACTTTTGAACCAACCCCTCTCGAAAGCATTCTGAATCAGGCCCTGGACAACCTCAAGATGCTGGTCTCCGATAGCGGCGTCATCATCACCCATGACGCTCTGCCGATGGTATACGGCGATGCCGGCCAACTGTCGCAAGTTTTCCAAAACCTGATCGACAACGCCATCAAGTTCCGTGGTGATGATGTTCCAAGGGTCCACATTTCGGCAGAAATCCGCGGCAACGAATGTGTCTGTTCGGTCCAGGATAACGGTATCGGCATCGCTCCCGAGTACCGAGAGAGGATCTTCTTAATATTCCAACGGCTGCACACCAGGTCCAAATACCCCGGTACTGGCATCGGTTTAGCTATCTGCAAACGTATCGTTGAGCGTCACGGCGGCCGCATCTGGGTGGAATCTGCTCCTGAAGGTGGCTCGGTCTTCCATTTCACCTTGCCCATCTCGCCTAAGAAAGGATAAGAAAAAGATGGATGCTGACGTTTTAAAGCCTGTTGATATTTTGCTCGTCGAAGACAATCCTGGTGACGCTCGTTTGACTCGGGAGGCGCTCAAAGACAGCAAGATCCGGAACAACCTTTGGGTTGTCGAAGATGGTGTGGAAGCAATGGATTTTGTGAGACGCACGGGTAAGCACACCGAAGCGCCTCGGCCAGACCTTATCCTGTTGGATTTGAATCTACCGCGCAAAAGCGGGCGTGAAGTTTTGGCTGAGATTAAGGCGGATGAGGATCTGAAGTCGATCCCGGTGGTCGTCTTGACCATCTCCAAAGCCGACGAGGACATCTGCCGGGCTTACAAGTTGCACGCTAATTGCTATGTCACCAAACCCCTGGACTTCAACCAGTTCCTCACCATTACTAAATCGATTGAAGATTTTTGGCTGACCATCGTCAGGTTGCCACCAAAAACGGGCTGTTAAAAGTCGCCGTCAGATGTTAATTGACAATGAAAGAGTCTGTTGCATGAAAGTGTTTCTTCTTGAAGACAATCCGGGTGACGTTCGCCTGATAAAAGAATATTTCAAAGACATGCCTGGAATATCTCTGGGAGGCACGGCAGAACTTTTGGATAAAGCGATCAACTTCCTTAACGAAAATGAAACGGAAGTAGCCCTGATAGATCTGAATGTGCCGGACAGCCCTGGCTTGGAAACGCTTAAAACATTGCGTGCGAAATTCCCAGATCTGCCCATTGTGGTACTTACGTCTAACTCAGATGAAGAGCTTGGATCCCGGGCGATTCATTTTGGTGCCCAGGACTATCTTGTGAAAGGCCAAGTGGAATCTGGTTTGTTACGCCGCGTTTTGTTTTATGCAGTTGAGCGGAAGAAATCGGAAGAAGCCATCAACGCCGCCGTGAGGGAATGGCAATCCACATTCGATTCGATCACTGATATCATAATTCTGCTTGACCGGAACCATCGTATCATCCGGGCTAACAAGGCTTTCACCGATACGTTCAAACTGAAGCATGACGCTGCGGTGGGCAGGCATTGTTATGAAATTGTCCATAACGCTCTCGAACCGCCTGTGTTCTGTCCCCATTCACGGACGTTAAGTACCTGCCAGGCGGCACGCGAGGAATTTTTCGAACCCAATTTGGGCATATATATCGAGGCAACCACCCTGCCAACATTCGATCAATTAGGAAATTGTACCGGCAGTGTCCATATCGTCAAAGACATAAATGAGCGCAAACAAGCCGAGCAATCGCTTCAGAATCTTAACGTTGAACTAGAAAATCGAGTCAAAGCTCGGACCAGCGAATTGGAGACAGCTTATCACCAATTGCAAGAGCAATTAGAACTCAGATCTAAAGCGGAAGATTCTTTACGCTCTCTATCGAATCGATTACTCAAGATACAAGAAGAAGAGCGGCGAACGATGGCCAAAGAGCTCCATGATGAGGTTGGTCAAAGCCTTACGGTTTTGAAATTGTTATTGGGTCGAATCGAACGCATGTCACCGGCTGATACAAAGCTCTTGGTCAAAGAGGCTTCAGATGATGTCACTGGATTGATTAGTCAGGTCAGAAATATGTCCCTCTCTTTACGGCCTAGTTCCCTTGATGAGCTAGGGTTGGCACCTACTCTGGAGGCGCTTTTTAAGCAATTACATAATCAGGCTAGATTGGAAGTTCATTTCGATGATGGGGAGATCGGAGTGCTTCACCAAAACACCAGGATTACAGCTTACCGCATTATTCAAGAAGCCTTAACCAATATTATGCGTCATTCAGGGACAAACGAAGCCTGGGTAAGCCTTCATAGATCTGATAACCGTCTTCAATTTAGTGTTAAAGACAGGGGACGTGGCATTGACCTTATGGAAATCGAAGCAACAAAATCTACCGGCCTTTCGGCGATGAAGGAAAGAGCCGGGCTTGTTAATGGATCCTTTGAAATTGAGTCAATGCTTGGGTTGGGGACAACCATTCAGGTGTCCCTCCCTTGTGGACTTACATGACCATATGTTGCTGCACTCAATATTTAATTTGGATTACCATAATTAGAATAATTATCTGGAAAAGGCAAGTACTAAGTCGGAATTGGGTGTGGTGGTATAAACTGGAGTTAAAAAAAGGGAGCCAGTCTGATTCACTGGCTCCCTTCAGGGTTCCCGCAACGCGTTAAGCTTCGCTATTTCCTAGGTTTTTTTACTCACATCAAAGTTGAACGCGGGCAATTCAAGATCCCACCAATCAGTAGCTTTTGCGTTGAAAACGCCTGTAGTGGGATTTTCAGTCGAACTTATCTTTGCTCCATACCCAAAGGCGTTGTCCATAGTCCTAAAGAAACTATTAAAGATGGGAGTAGAAGAACTCGTCGCTTTAACTAGTTGGTGAACAACGGAATATTCGACCTTGGTAAAAACACAGGAAGCCTGGCAGGTTATGCAGTTCGGAGCCAGTGTACTGAAGGCACGACATTTAGGAATATCATTCTTATATTGCCTATGGCCAGGGCAATTGTACGCTGCAGTTTCCCAACTCGGATCTTTGTCGTACGTCAGTGCACCGCTGGGACAGACCTCGGCGCATTTTGCACAGTCATGACAGAACCGGAAAATTCCTGCATCGATCGGAGATGTCGGTGCAATCGGAAGATCGGTCAGTGCCTCGTTGGAATGCATGGGCATACCATATTCAGGTGAGATCACCTGACCGGAATCTCGGCTACCCTCACCGACCCCGTTCAAGGCGTTAAAAGCAGGCTGCGGCGCCATATGATTTTTGCCACCCCACATGCATTGGTAACCTAATTGAACAAGGAATCGCTGTGTTGAATTGCCAATATTATCGCTAAGATTATCAGCATAACTCTTGCCCGCATTAGCGATCTTCGATGGCGCAGCGCGTGTAGTCCCTAAAGGATATCGTACTGACCAAGTGAACATAGATAGATCGGCTTTACTTGGAATAACATAAGCGCCGCTCGATTTCATATAACCCTTGTCTGTGTCTTCAAAAGTCAGTTCTTTGAACACCAACTTCTTAGAGTTGCTGTCAAGCGGTGCGTACCCCAACATGAAGGTACCGTACAACTTCATCGCGGATCGAAGCATCCTGGCATTCTCCTCTGGAGTACCCTCCCATTTGGGAATGCCTAAGGTCGTAGGCGTGGTAGCTTTTGAGTCCAGCACCCATGGTTTAGCTTGGGAACCACCGGCGCTATCGTCTAAAGCCCAGTCTCGAGCCGAGTATCCGGGTTTGTTTGCTGCCAACCATTCAGCCTTTAAGGCCTTAGCTTGAGCTTGAACATCTGCATAATTGGGATTGTATCTGGCAGGGTTTGAGTTGTTATTGTCCTTATTGCTCCAAGGTTGGATCAAGGACCAATCAACCTCCAAGGTTGTCTTTTCGACTTCTTTGATCCACCATGGACGCTGTATTCCAGCTTGAGGAGACGCGATCAATTCATCAAGATCATGAAAAACCGGAGCTACCAACGCTGCCCCACCTAACCCAGCTCCAGCCAGGCCAAGTGTTTTCATAAACTGTCTGCGACTTAATGTGCTGTGAAACGTAGACATTTCTTCTCTTTCATGATCTATATTGGGTCTTTCCCCTCGCCATCCGGTCTTTCTCCCGGATGCCATAAGAACATTGGCCCTCCCAAACATCTTAAACCAGGCGTCGATAGCCTAGTTATATTAATATTATAAATCCTATTATTAAAATGTCAATACGCCATCATACGTATTTAGTGTTAGCATATGTTAACGAATAAGTTTCAAAAGATAACCTCACCCATCAATAATAACGATCTCAATTAACGAAGTTGGGAATCGGGCGAGGATGGGTATTCCTCAACAATCCTGACTTTTATGATCATCGATGCCGTTCATGATGCTTCTGTTATATAAAAGGTATTGACTTCAGAACCCCGCAGATCTAATATCGGCTTCGCAAGACTCGGTCAAGGATTAGAACTAGGGGATTAAAAGAAACGATCCTATTGCACGACAAAGAATGGTCTGCCGTTGACGGTGAGGTATGTAAAGTCATCGAATTCAGCCCATTAGTTACGAGCATCAATGAAAGCAACCAAGTTCAAAATGGTTCGAAGTCGCTACCCTACGCTGTTATCACGATCGAATGCAAAAAACTGGACAGCATAACAAGAGGATACATCACTCATAAAATAGACTTTGGGAACCTCTGGGTTGCTTTTAACGAACGCTATTTGGATGCCAATGAAGAAATAATAGTCGTGTGGTCCAAAAACAACTATAAACGAGGTGTGAAGCTACTTTCAGGTTTTATGCCTAAGCTTTGGGTGATGATTTGCCCAAAAGGTGCATACGAACTCATGAGTGACTCGAATTATAAGCCAGAGTTATCGGGATTAGCGCGATGGAACGCGATGAAACCGATCATCGATTGGAAACCAGGAGTCTTTAAATAATTGGCTGCCAATAGTGAGGGAAATAAGTCGATTATACAATCTAACAATTAGTTGATATCAACGGATATTTTTTGGGGAACGGTTCTAGGCAGAGTGGTAAGGACAACAATGTACTGACCAATTGGATAGATTAAGTGAACCTTTTTTGTTAATGCTCTACCAACCAGGGCAGTTCCTGAGCCCGTTTTACCCAATCAGTTACCGCTGACGTAAAGGGCATGCGCCTGACCAGTTTTTTCTGCATATTGATCTCGATCAATTTTTCAAGCAGGTTTTCCGGCTTGCGCTGGGCAAGTTCTTTCACGGTATCGACGCCGGCGGCTTTAAGCAGGTCGCTGAATTCCTCGCCAACCCCCTTGATCCGGAACAGGTCAGCCCGGTTTACCCATTCCAGAATCAGCGCATCACTGATCATAGTCATTTCGGCGAGTTCTTTCCGGCCTGTGCGGGTCGCGCCCTTTTCTAAAAGCCCCTCAACCGTTTTGATACCCACGGCATTGAGTTTCTCGGCCAACGTGGGGTCGATGCATTCTATCTTAGACAAGCGGGTGACCTTGTTAGCCGTTTTATGTTCTAGCATTTCCGGAACGAATTTCGTGCCGCGAATCGGTGTAGTTAATAGGTTTCCTATTGAAACCCCTAGTTGTTCAGCCATAGCCTGAAGCGTACTGAACCTCGGCGAAAACTGACCATTTTCGATCCTAATCTCGGTTTGTCTGCTTATATGAGCCCTTTTGGCGAACTCGGCTTGACTTAATCCAAGTGCTTTTCGTTGACTACGAATTCTCTCACCCAAAGACTCTCGGCCTTCTTGAGCAATGATTTCAGATCTATGCCGATAGGTTGTGTCGCAGAAATTGCGCACGAAGTCCCATGGGAGTTCTATAGAATCGTTAATAATTATCTCGAATGGTGTTTTTAACTCAACTTTGTGAACATCTTTTAGACCATTGATTTCGGGAATCTCTCGGAAGGGTATAATACCTGTACACCCATCTGCAAAGGTGCACAAGATTCCCTCTTCATTTACCAAGGCTCTTACGATAATACGTTCAGACTTATCAAAGGTAGCCACCGATTTCGCAATTTTCATCATCTACTTACCTCTTGTGAATGGAGTCCCATTGTTGTCTAATCGTTATTACATGTTTCGCATAGGCTGAACAGATATCGCTACGCTCTCCTGAAGGAGGGGTTTCCATGAAGTTACCTCCGTTAAGTTCGATTCTGACTTGATCGTCATCGAATTTGATGTGTACGTGCGGCGGTTCATAAGCGAGTTCCCTAGTGTGAATGATAAAGGTGTATTTACCTTCTCGGGCAATAATCATTTCTTTGTTAATGTACCACTAATGTTACACCGAATCAAGACGAAAACGATATATTCTTGCTTATCCGCGTGAACAATCGTCAGAATTGTTGGATGCTTTTCTTTGAACGACCTCTGGTACCCCGGTGCGATTCGAACACGTGACAGAATCCCAGCATATTGATGCCGGTAAACTACAACCTTGACGATGGGTTGTCAATACTAACGAATTAATCCTGCGATTACTACGGAGAAATGTATTTGGGTACCGCTGACGTCTCTACTTAAAACTTCTTCGCGAAAAAGTTTGTCCACTTTGATGGGACTGTTTTGCCCCCTTGCACGTCTTATACTTGTGTCACAGTATAAGGGGCTTGACCCTAAAAAAGGAGAGGACGATGAGCCATCACAGTGACATGGACAACCACGCGGACCAGATGAACCCGAACAACGACGCTTATTGGGAATCAAGGGGGTACGATGAGCGCCCGGATGATTGGGAGGACCGCATCGCCGAAGACGAAAGCCACCAGAACGACAATGATACCTCGGCTCTGAACCACTAACAATCGGATGGCGGCGGAGTCCGTTCGCAATTGCCTGCAGCGGACTCTGCCGCTATCATTAAACCCAACGGAGTTTTCAATATGAAAGATTCCTACCATCTCCCATACAGCGGCCAGATCATCGGCGAGGTTTTCAAAGCGCTTCGGGCGCCTTATCCGAGGTTTATCAAAAAGGAGGCGCAGCGATTATTCCGCGGGGAAAGGATTGATGACGCACCGAGGAAGGACATCCTCTTCACCCTTGCGGAAGCAATGGTCGATAGTAACCTCATCCCTTATCCTGAGATCTTTAAAGAAGCCTTTGTCTGCCGGTGGGGAACTAAAAACATGCTCGTTCAGGGCATATCTGAATACGCCGGGCGATGGGATGCCCTTTGTTCGAAGCTGAGATATTGGGTTATTCCAAAGTCCAAGAAGGACGCAGTGTTGTTGGGTTGCTTCCGGCTGGCAACGGTTGACCTGGCACTGCGTTTGGCATCATTTCGCCATCTATCCAAACTACCGCCCTTGGAACAAGTTATTCCCCTTTGGGCAAAGCGCGGCGGAAACATCTTATTCCTTAAAAGGTTGAAAGAACGTTGTATCGAATGGCCATCAAACGACGAGTTATTCAAGGATGTAGGCGCGGCAAACGAAAAAACCAAGGTCAATTGGTTCTATCATGGCCGCAGGCCATCCCAGGAATACATCATCGGTTTGGCCGCAGCCTTTTCGAAGCGAATTCCAGGTGCCAGCGTAGAAGATATCGCAATCGAGATCAACAGGCATTATGCCCTCTCGGCTTTATGTGAACGCATAGCTTTTCAAATCGGTTGGGACAGGGTGTTGGAGTTGGTCGGCGCTTTGTACCACCAAACCGCACGCATCCAAAGGCTTTTCGCCGAGGATCCCAAACCTATTGAAGAATACTACACAAGACATGTCATCCATCTCTTCTCCGGCGCACAGCAATCTTGTCGGGCACCCTGGCTCAAGCGATTATGGGAAACCGAAAAAGACCGCGAGTGGAAAAAGGACTACATATTCGTTGAGCGCGATTGGGCTTCGCGACTAATCCAAGTGAATTTCCGTTTTGTCGGCGAAAGTGTTTTGGATCGGAGTGATTGGGGATCAGTTTTCAATAGCGCTCCCGATGAAGTCACGCCCGTCGCCACACATTTCTCCGCTCTGGCGGTTGACCAGACAATAGACGATGAATTCCTGTATTGGGAAAAATCAGAATTTAACGAAATACCGGTCGAACGACGTCTGGAGAGAAAACTCAGGAAACAAATCGAAGCGCATCCCGAAAGCGCTAAAGCCCATCTACACCTCGGCGTGGTGCTGGGAGATAACCCATGGGCTTCTGACCGCATCTCCGAGGGCTTTAAAGAGTGTTTGAAAGCTATTCAACTGCGCCCCACCTGGGATTTGCCCAGAATCGAAGCAGCGATAATGTTCCTTAACTGCAAGCAATATAACGAAGCACTGGCTATTGTGGAAGAAGCGGCTGCCGTTTTATCAAAGATGACCTCGCGATTGGCTTATGCAACGGCTTTCTGCCTGATGGCTAAAAAGGAATTTCTCGCTGCACTAGAAAAATTTGAACTAGCAATAGCATTGAAGCCCGATCTTGCTTTGGCGCTCGATAATGCCGCTTTTTGCGCGTTCCACTCAGGTCTCGCGGGTAAAGGTAGAACACTCGCCAGGCGTGCCCGTCAACATGGGATTTCAGATACTTACGACCTGTATGATGTGGGCGGTTGGAAGCGTAGGTTCCAACAAAGAGGGATCGAGCCTCTATGTAGGACCATCCCTTGTCCCGAGAAGAATTGCGCGTTTCGGGATTAGAAGCCAAATATCAAATTGACTCCGAAAATGTTCCTTTGTCGGGACCCTCAGCTTTGATGATATCTAGCTTTGAAGGAGAGGGACCTTTATTGCACAATACGTCAATAGGTATAAATTTATAACAACGATTGGAATTGTTATCCGTCCCAGAAGATTTCATCATCGACGTAATGACACTCGAATATTCGATGGTGCAACATAAAATCGAGAACAAATTATGTCAGCGCCACCAGCTTGTTGACTATCACCACCAGCACCATGATCGCACCGAGAGTAACTAGAGAAATTACTAAGATGTTTGCAAAGGTTCTGGGTTTTTTGTCATTTTGCGTTTCGGCCATATTCCAAGGAGTCCTTTCCGAACTTTGAGAACAATTTCCATGACGGCGCCGACTGGACACAGGTAATGGCACCAGAAATTATAGATAAACATTGATGCTGTTAAAGCGAAAATCATCAACACCCACTGATCTGCTGTGCCTCTTAAGCTGAACAAAACGTTCCAAGGTTCAAAAACCGATACAGATGGGGTTTTAAGCGCCAAAACCAGGAACAGGGCGACAAATAAAAGGACATAACGAGTGTTATGCAAAATCTTGAACAATTTTGGGTTTGGATGAACGCTAGCGCCAAAGGCTAAATGAAATAACTCCTGAACTGCCACATAAGGACACAACCAGAAGCAGTAGTAGTTTTTACCCAAGATAACTGCCAGACCAATAACACCGAAAACCATAACATAGATGATAAAAAAGGTTTGAATGTGGGGCGAATAACCTACGAGCCATGAGGCAATGTTGGTTAGAGACAGCGGTACCGACAACCAAAGCCCGACCACCACGAAACCATAGGTAAGAGTAAGGACGCGCGGCCAACTGTGTTTCCGTAATTTTGGCAGAGTTCTGGCGAGTACTACCGCAAACAAGCCAAGAAATAAGCCAATATCTGGAAGTCCGATTTGAATGGGTTCGGCGGGACCAGTATAAGGGTTCCCCAGATAATCAGCTAAAACGAAGCGCCCACTACGTACCCCGATTGCCACACCATTTGAGGAGACCGTGGATCCGGTGGCCGCATCGACATCGGAAGAAATTTGCAGGGGTTCGCTATAAGAGCGCCCGATGTATTGTTTGAAAAAGCCTGTCTTACCAAGAACTTTCCACCAGGGTAAGTCTTCGTGGTGTTGGGGTACGGTAACCGATGTGATCACACCGCTGGCAGTCCAGCCAACCATCACTGTCATCGGACCGCCATAGCCAGGGCTGGTGGCTCCAGTAATCAGACCTAAGGTCTTGCCGGAGTTATCTTTTGCATCATATAGAATGGTATCTGCTGACGTCTGTAATACGGTAAATGTTTTGGCCCCTGGAATGACCCCCGGGAGAAAACGTTCATAGCCGGATAACCCCCGGCTTAGCTGCCCGTAAAATCCTGCACTGATGAGGGCAATGACTGCACCTGCAACGAGTAATTTCTTGCCATGTTGCAACCAGAAACTCTTCCGAGAAGGAGGGTTATCCAATAACTCTTCTATCCATACGTCTTCGCCAACAATAGCACCTCTAAATCGCCAGAGTAAAATGGTTGTGATGCTCGGCTTTGGTCGAGGTAGCCGGTGAGGTCTTTTAAGCCCAGTTTAAATGTTTTCATAAGGCGAAGAGAGCGTCTAGCGTCACAACTGCCGGTCTTGGATCCCGCCGAATCGGTGAAGCCTTGGAAGATCGATCGCATCCTGACATTCCATTCAGGACTGACTTATGGGTGGTAAAAACACGGTTCTTATCCATTTGGGCACATCTCGCTGATTGGTATGATAGTTGTGACGTCGTAGGAGATCGATAGACAGGACGTAGGCTTGACGCGCCCCAGTCTCAAAATGGGATTGACGTCGAGGAGACTGTGTTCGCTCTTGAAAGCATTCTGGATAAAAATGGTGCCGAATGATGGACGAGGACGCATGCGCAACTGAACCCAATCTCAATGCCACATTGATGAATCAATGCCGCTTATTCTCGGCAACGCAGGAAATTGTACTTCAATTCCAAACAAAAAGAGGGGCACGTTACACAGAATGGGGAGGCGTTACAGTATATCCTATCCCGCGATGATTAAGAATAATCTTGGGGAGGTCTGAATCATACTCTATTTTTTTTCGTAACCGGCAGATATAATTTTTTATATTATCTGAGGTCTCTGGAACTGATTCACCCCAAAGTATCTCAGCGAGTTCGTTTTTTGTAACCACTTTGCCTGCTTTTTGTATTAAATGGTAAAAGAGCCTTCCTTCGAAAGACGTCAGCATTATTTTTTTTGATCTTACAAATAGTTCATTAATAGAAGCGCCAAAATGAATGTCGCCACAAGTTATTGTTAAATCCTCCCCATTTAACGTTCGTTTCTTTAAACACGCCTTTATTCTCGCTATTAATTCCATTTGTCTGAATGGTTTGATAAGATAATCGTTTGCGTCTAATTGAAAAGCTTTGACCAAAGCCGTTTCTTCTGCGCGTACAGTAATAATAATAACGGGGATACTTGAAAATAGCCGTATCTGCCGTAGAACATCGTAACCATCTAGATCGGGTAGCCCAAGATCCAATAATATTATATCGGGAGATTGGGTTTCTACTAATTCTATGCCCTTCCGGCCTTGTGGTGTCGATATGACCTTAATATCAGCCCAGACAAGGCGTAGAACGCAATTAAGCGTATCAACAATATTTGGGTCATCTTCAATGATTAGGATCTTCATTCTTATTTTACTATCAGAGCATTACTGATAATGGGTAAAGTAAAATATAATGCAAAACCATTATTTTCCTGGCTTACGACCCAGATTTTACCCCCATGTAGTTGGATGATTGACTTAGCGAGTGATAATCCAATACCTAAACCACTTGATAAATGGTTGCGTGCAGATTTGTAGGGTTGAAATATATCTTGATGTTTTTGTTGAGGGATACCCAGCCCATTATCTTTTATACTAAAAATTAATTTTTTTTCTAAAAGACTGGTTTCTATTGCTATTTCGGAATCGATGCCCGAATATTTTATGGCATTGTCCAATAAATTCATTATCACTTGTTTTATGCGCTGTTTATCGCCGACTACATTAATATAATTGTTAGAAAGGTTTGTCTTAATGATTTGCCCATTCTTTTCTGCAGCTGATTTAAAATATTTTACTGCCTCTCCAATTGTCTTGTTTAAGTCGAATGGTTCTATCTTAAGGGTTAAGACCCCTGCCTCACCTCGAGCAAGATCTAATAACTCCTCTATCCTGCCGCTCAAGTCATCCACGCCGCGATGGATACAGTTTATCAATGGAAGCATTTCTTTCCCACTTCGGTGGTTTACCAGGGCATCAGATGCTAAAATTATTGGTGTCAATGGGGTTTTCAATTCATGTACTAGTGCATGAGTAAACTCTATTCTATTCTTGAGTTCTCTTTCAAGGGCGGCTCGATATTTCATCTCTTTTTGATACATTATGGCCAATTTATCTTCTGTACGTTTTCTTTCCGTAATATTCTCCAATTTTCCCAAAAAGAAGGCATTTACTGCACCATATTTTGTGTATTTAGGAAAGATGCTCTCTTTTATCCAAATGTAGCTACCGCTCTTGTTTTTAATTTTGTACTCCATGGTTAAAGGAAGTTGAATTCCTTGCGTTAAACACCGAGAAATATACGTAAAGCGTTGTTGCGTAATCTTTTGAAATACATCCTTGTCAGGATACATAATATTGTCGGGATCAGAATGATATAATTCGCAGAATCTACTTTGGTGAAAACCAATAAAATCATAAATACTTGGGCTCACAAATGCTAGTTTATTTTGAAATATATCGATTTGAAATTCTACTTCATTAGTATTACGAATTGATTTAATTTCTCTTTTATCGGTGTTGTCAATTTGAGTACTAATGATACTTTTGGACTGCGAATTTGCAGTATTAATACCGTTTAACAAAAGTTGTTTAAATTCATTCAGATTGCAATCAACAATATCATATGGAACATGAAATTCTTCCGCAAAAGAAGCAACCTCCGAATCGAGTGGCTTATCCTTCTCGAATCTGCAAGCAACGATTTTATCGGTATGACAATAATTTACGATATTGTAATTCGGCGAATATGCGCCATAAGATATAAATGTCTCGTTACGCCAGGTATTGCATAGTGCATTCCTCAGTAACCAACAACCATTTTTTATATAACTGATAGCCTTCTGTTTGCCCAGCAACATCTCCCAGCAATTATCGCCTTCAAGTTTAGAAACGCGCCCAGAATAATCTTCAAGAATTTTAGGAATTTCAGAATGACAGTATCCATATGCAATTAAAGTCATCTTGTTTTCTAAACATGATTGATCAAACACATGTCTAATTAGTTCAGGTGACACATTGAAGAGACAGGCAGGAACGAGTGGGTATATTTTATATTCATATTGGTTGCCAAGACTCTGTTTAACGTGGTTGAGTATAAAAGCACAACTTATTATTCCGATGCGGTCATTCATTGTACATCTACTCCTAGTGAATCGATCAAATTGGGCAAATCCTGAGGGAAAATAAAACCCGGCAATTTATCAGCCAATGTGGGCTTCAAAGTGAATACTATTCCTCCAGCATAATAACGAGTGTTAATTAATTCCAATTCAGGAATCCTTTTTTGTATCAGATCAACGTAACAAAATGTGGAAAAACTAAATATAACCGCGGGCGAATTAGTTAAGTTTAATTCTTTGATTAACGTATCAATATCGACATCAGAATTGATATTTATTAGTGTTGTTTCAAGCATGCGTGTTTTGAGAAAAACCTGGGTCAAGAAAGCACCCATTGTGAGAACAGGAGAAAAGTAACATATTAGGATAGGCTTCTTGTTAGTTGCGGTAACCATGGCACTGTTTAATCGCTTGTTAATCGCATCAACGATTATAAAAAGGTGATACGGAATTAGCGATTTATTTTGCCAAGTTTCAATAGCCATATCTAAAAGTGATCGTAACTCTAATAGCGTATACGTCTCATTTTCAGGGAGATCTTCGACTAATCTTGAAAAAGGCTCGGCCAAAGAGTTGTTAGTATTTGCTAGATCAAACATAAACTCTCGTCTGAAAAACTAAACTGAGTTGGATTATAATCCCTGGCACTAACAGGAGCAAGTATTTGAATTCATAATTGGCTAGCTATAATCGCTTAACTCAGTGTCGTTGTACCTATGAATGATACGAAATGCAAGGAATAATTGGAATTAAGAAAGCTGGAATGCACCCCGTTTTAACTGGACAGATGTATAAGCTATAGTCAGGCCACTGGAAAGGTGGCCAAAGTGGCATGAATCGGAGAATCTGATCCACCGAGGAAAAGGTAGCTATTGTTCTAGAGATGGCCAAGGGGGAGGACCCTGAAGAGGCCGTCTGCGCGCGACATAGAGTAAGCGCCACCCATGCCTATCGCTAGCAGGAGCAGTTCTTGGCCGGCGTCCGCGCCGCCCTGGCTGACAAGCGCATCAAAGAGATTTCAGAACCGAGTGCTTGAATGAAAGCTGGTTTTATCCTTGGATAATGCCACACAGAGAGGTGAAACCTGGAAAGATGAGTAAAGCAGGTGCCGGTCAGGTAGATCTTTGGGAGCATTCTACCAGTTGAGTTTGCCAGTTGGCGGAACTAATAATCGGAAAACATCCTTTTATAACTGCGCCAAAGACGGAGTTACAAAAATAAAGACTAAACAAAGAATAATTATTAACCTATCCATTTCGGTTGTGTGGGGCATATCCGTAATGTATAATCCAGACTATTAAAGCATTATATCCATTTGGACAGAATTATGCATAATATTGATGTCATATGAAGTTATTGTGGGACATTTTGGTGCATCAGGATAATTATCCACTTGTTATCGCTATTATCGCTGGGTTTTTATTAGCACCTTTAGCAACATACACCCAGCCATTCATCGTACCATTTCTTGTCATAACCTTAACATTATCTATTAGTAATGTGGACTTATCCAAATTGGTTTTAAAATCATTGGTTAAGCCTATCACAATGGCACTTTTCCTTAACTTCATCGTCCTCGGCGGTGCGATTGTTCTATTCGGGCATTTGTTTACTGACGACTACAACTTGAGGGCCGGTTTTTTGGTACTTGCTGTTGCTCCCGCTTCGTTAGCAATACCATTATTCACACATAAATTGAAGGGAAACTCCTTCTATTCTTTCGTGGGAATAGCAAGCTGTTTTTTAGCCTCAATAATTTTACTCCCATTAATTATCAAGGCTAGATTTGGGAATGAGATAGATTCCAGAGATCTTCTCATTACGCTAGGACAATTAATTGTCCTACCATTGATTCTCTCTCAGTTGCGTTATTTAAGTAATATTTGGAAGCGGACCGAAAGTTACCATCGACAGATTATTAATTGGTGCATCGCAATTATATGTTTTTCCATGATTGGTATTAATAGGGATATGATATTCACCTTTCCCAAATACGTGGTTGCCCCTTTCCTTGTTGCAGTAATAACAACATTTGGCTTGGGGTACCTTATACTAACTTTCGGTAAAAAGTTATTGATTAATGAATCCAGTATTGTCAGCATGGTGCTATTAGGTACTATGAAAAAATGGGCTTTGGCTAGTGTAATAGCTTTTAAATTATTCGAACCTATAGCTACGTTACCTGCGGTGTTTGGGATTGTGATAGGATTTATATTCTTTATCTGGCTTAATATTCGAAAAGCATGGGTAGAACAATACAATAAAATCCAGACACCCGGGTTAAAATAACCCGGGTGTCTGGATGTCTACACGAATGATTAAGACTAATCTGATGTTCTTTTACGCCGCGATATCGAATTGTAAAGAGAATAGGCAACGAGCATTGCGATTACACCAAAGAATACAGCGGCAATCCATGTACCAGATGACACCCTCTCAATCGCAAAATCGAATGTGAGAAGAGTGCCGAACCCAATCCACACTAGTAACATCACAATCGTTAAGTAATGCCACCAAGAAACATAGAACCTTTTATTAACCACATATAGTCCAGCCGCAACTGAAACAAGAATCATTCCGCCGAGGAATAATATTGCACTCATTTTAAACTCCCCTTTCGTTATTCAAATCTAAGCTCTCCATGGAGCCCATTCATCGCTTGAATGCCATGGTTGCCATGGCGGAGCATCTTTTCCTCTGGGGTACTCCCCATAACTCATCTCTGCTATTTTTACCATGGCAGGTGCTAAAGCCGGTATGCTAGCAAAAAAACGGCCAAAATCATGCGCAGGTGTATTTGGAGCGCTCCAGGGGCACACGCTAACGCAAAATTGGCAGCCATAAGAAGTCCTTTGTTGCATGCATTTTAGCCCGTCGTATTCCCACTTATATGACCCGTTTATCAAAGTTGGTTCAGCATCGTTACCGATTACTTGGGCGACACAGTTCTTCGAGCATCTTCCACAGACCTTACAGAATTCTAGAAGACCAAAATCTATGGGTTTATCAGGCATTAAGGGGGCATTTGTCACAACGATTACGGTACGCAAGCCAGCCCCCCAAGGAGCAATCGCTAAACCAATGCGGCCTGCTTCAGCTAGGCCTGCCCGGACGGCAAAGGGTGTTTCACAACAATCTTCATCGGCAATGATCATGCCATAGGCTTCATAACCTAAGCCCCGGATAGTCGATTCCATATATTTCGCAAAAACATCTTGATCACTGCACGTCGTTGCTGTTGAAGCATTAGCAAGAGGTCCAACGCCAGCTCTGTGTGTTGGCAAACTAACGAAGATACTCATTACGATGGCATATTTATAAGGGTATGGCCAAGCAACTGGTCTGCCTGGGTCGACCCAACCTTTTGGTCGATAACCGCGTAACGTACCGGAGGTGGCAGCTATTTTGTAGAAAAATGGCTTCATCTTGTCATCAATTGCACAGACCCGAGCTTGATCTACCCCAAACCAATGTGCAACATTTTTTAACTTGATTGTCATTTCTTCGGCGCTCAACTCGACCTTTGTTGCCGCGACGGGTAGCTTGATCCAGTTATTTTCGGACGTGTTTACGTGCCAATGATCTGAAGCCATCACCATGGCTGTTCCAAATCGATAGTCATACATTTGATCTGGGGTTAATGTGGCTAACCATTTGTTTTTATTGTCAACAGCATCTTTGGCAATTTGTCCCCATTCCCCTGTCCAATCCTGATTTGTCACGGCGTTACCAACAGCTTGAAAACCGTCTTGTCGTCCATCAGTAAACGCCTGATATTTGCCATAAATCTTGGTTGCCCCCAAAACAAGTTCAGATGGCACTATTTCCGTTGTCCCTAAGGAGTTGGGAGTATCATCGATTTCCTTGACCCACCAAGGGTAATCGGATGGGTATTGCGGAAGGTATGGGTCCTTAAGCCTGCTGCCAATCATGTCTTGATTGCTACCTGGAACCTCTGTCATTGCTGTCGTTGTGGCAAATACCGCACCAGCTATTCCTGCCCCACCCGCAATTTTTAAAAAATCTCTGCGACTGAAAGACTTCTGCCTTTCATTTAGCTTTTCCTTGACGAGCATTTTATTGTTCCTTCCATTATTCATTAACTAGATGTACCCCTTGAATTTCTCTGGTCCTATCCAAACGTGCGTATCATTTGTACAACATCTTTAGTATTTCATTAGATGTTGTTCCGGTCTCTCCCGGATGCCACTTGCATATCTTCCTCGCTTTAAAATATATTTGGCATTCTTATCATAGGAAGTAGCTGATAAATGTAGCCTCTTTAATCTCCACGCGTTGAATGTATATCTTTAACGTGTAATCTCCTCCTTCTTATTACTTGAGTCGAAATTTTGTGGGTCTCTCCTGTAATCATTTTCATTTGGCCTCACTTTTTGTTTAACATCTGAATTTTCAAACCAGAAAATATTCCCAGGCCATGAACACAATCTGCGATGAATGGTTGCATTTCCCTTCAGGTAAGAGATTGAGGAACTTCACCGTATCACTTGAAGCTCCATCGAGTTTCGCTTGATGGACCAACTCAAGGTTGTTGATCGGGTAGGTCATGTCTCTGGCGCAGGCTTCGATATCACCAAAACTCAGGTCCGTAAATTTAACCGCTTTCGTAATATTTCCACTTACGTCCCCCTTTTGTCTCGCCAGTAGCATTGTCATATCGCTGCTCTCCTCTCTTTCTCTGCATCGAACCAACAATCTACCAGTTGAATTCCGGTTTCACTCATGCTCAAAGGCTGCAAATCCCGGCTCCTATCCCTGTAAACAGTGATTCCTTTGAGACCTTGTTCAAAAGCCATGTTGAACACTCGCGCAATATCATCTCTGGTGGCGTTTTTGGGGAAATTGACTGTTTTTGATACGGCGCTATCAGTATGTCGCTGAAAGGCGGCCTGAATCCGCACGTGCCAGTCAGGAGTAACCCTATGGGCGGTAACGAAGATCTTCCTGACATCCTCTGGGATCTCGGTACGGCTGTGGAGGTGATTATTAGTCACTAGCTGCTCTATGAGCTCTTGGGTGAAGAAACCCCTGGCTTTAGCCACCTCTTCGAAGTAGGGGTTGATCTCAAGCAGGTTCTCTCCGTCTAAAATGTTCCGGACGAAAACCGAAGCGAAGATCGGCTCTATGCCACTGGACACACCGGCGATGATCGAGAGAGTACCGGTGGGGGCAATGGTAGTGCAGCAGGCATTCCGCATAAGGATGTTGTGTCTGGCATAAAGGCTATCACCCCAGGCGGGGAAGTTACCGCGTTCCTTGGCTAATTGCTGGGAGGTTTCGTGGGCGGTGTCGGTGACAAACTCCATTAAACTCTCAGCCACGGCGATGGCTTTAGTGGAGTTGTAGGGGATACCCAGCCGCAAGAGCATATCGGCAAAACCCATGACCCCCAAGCCAATTTTCCTGGTGCGTTTGGTGGCACACTCTATTTCAGGTACTGGGAAACGGTTGATGTCAATAACATTATCGAGAAATCTGACCGCTAGGGGTACGATATGTGCTAGCTTATCGAAGTCGATCTCTAGGCCATCACCCGAATCTTTCAACATTTTGACAAGGTTAATTGAACCGAGATTAGTCGATTCATAGGAGAGGAGAGACTGCTCACCACAACCGGTGATAGCCGAGAGTTGGCCAAGGCTGGGAGTTGGGTTGTCGCGGTTAATCCGGTCGATGAAAGCTAATCCTGGATCTCCGGTTCTCCATGCCTGATCCACAATCCGACCAAATACTTCCCTGGCTGAGAGCCAACGGGTAATCTTATGGGTGTGGGGATCGATAAGCGGATAGTCACCATTAGCTTTCACCTGAGCCATAAAGTGATCGGAAACAGCAACCGAGTTGTAGAAGTTGGTAAGGGTATTGGGGTCAGCTTTAGCGATGACGAAATCAAGGATGTCCGGATGATCGACTGATAGGACCATCGAATTGCAGCCGCGCCTGACTCCCCCTTGGCGAATATAGTCAGCCGAGCTTGAGAGGACATTCGCCAGGGCTACCGGACCGCCAGCTGCATATGGCCGCCCGTTTACACTGCTACCCTTTGGCCTAAGAGCCGAGAGGTCGAAACCGATGCCCCCGCCACTTTTATGAATGATGGCGGTGTGCTTAACTGTATCAAACGTCTCTTCAACCGAATCTGGCACAGGCAATACGAAACAGGACGACAGTGTACCGGATCGTGTGCCAGCATTAAGTATGGTTGGTGAGTTCGGGAGAAATTCCATGGATGCCATCAGGTCGAAGAATTCGTTTTCTATTGTTTGAACATTTGCAGCTGTATCGTAGAAGAGTTCGGCTCGGGTTACTGAGTGGGCAACTCTCCTGAACATCTCCTCCGAGGTTTCAGTGACTTCACCTCGATTGTTTCGACGTAGATAACGTTTTTCCAATACCCTAAGAGCATTAGTAGAGAGATTCGGTTTAACTTTGCAGGCAGGTTCAAAGACTTCAAGCATGCAGTATCACAACCCTCCGGAAATAAATCTGCTGGGGAACGTGACCATAAAGTTCACATCAGAAGCGGTATAACAGCCCTGGGGTAGGCAATATAGTAGGTGCAAAAGGTCAGTAGGTATTCCGTTGGATTCTGCACGGTGGACTAGGCAATCCTTCGTTATCGGAGCCTGAACCCGTTCAAAGATCGATTCAATTTCCTTAACATCCTTCATCGATTCCCTCTGCCCAACTTTTTCAATATGGCAAGCGCTGCAATGAACCCCGATTACACCCAGGGAGCCCACGGGAGGGGTTTCACAGCTATTAAGCCGGGTTGGTCGCAACAACCCGACACCCTGGTTTCCCCCACCGCGGCACTTGCAATATCTCCGATGGTTAAATACGAATATCGGAAAGTCTTACAAATCATCATTATCTAAGATCGTTTGTCTTTCGCTTCAACCATCTATTTCCTGTTTAAAGTTTGAGGTTGTTCTATCAGAGGCTATTGCATCCATACGGTTAAATTGCATATTCAAGATAAACTGTCTAAGTTTAGACAGATTATTCAACCATGATGAATTATGCCGATAATTCAATTTTAGTTCAGATAAAATTGTTAGAGAGGCTGGTCTCAGAGTTTCGTTTTCAAGCCTGAGCATAAATTTTTTTCGATTCATCATGCCGAGTGCTCCAAACCGTGGAATTAACTTAGCTGCTAGTATCATAACAAATGAATGTGTTATTACAGGTAAACAAAAGTACTAATTAAGTAAGAATAGGCAAGATAAAGGTAAATTGAATAACGATAACCGATGTCGAGGTCGAACATCGTTAGGTATCCAAATGCTATTGTCTTTTATCACTGGAAGGAGAGACGATACGGTAGCCTGGGAGCCATCTAAAGTGCGTTGCTTGAAACAACTCTGGGAGGAAAACAGGCGATGGAATCAGATGACGGCAGATCTTTCAAGTGATAATCATATATTGCAAGATTAACTCTCAGGAAATTATTGAAGCCTGCTCACAAGCGCGCTCTGAAAGTTCATCTGCGCGAGGATAATTAGGTTGGCGAAAGGAATCTGTCGAATGGTTATGATCAGAGGGGCTTCTTGTTGCATCGGGCTAGGGGTAGGTTTTCATAGAATTCGACCCAATAGCACGAAGGTTAGTAAAAGCAGGAATGGCGGTCCGCGTCTTAATGATAACATCAAACTTGGCATCTCGTCCCATCTCACATCCAACAATCTTTGATTGAACAAAATCTGCTTTTGTTCAACTTGCTTACCATAGACTGGTTCACGGGCGACAACGGACAATAGGCCTACGCAGGGTCTACTCCGTGATAAAAGGGGAAATTGGTGAAGCTGGGAAGGTAGGTCGTACCAGGTCACTCCGGTGTGGTCAAAATGGTCAATACTTTTAGTTGCCTGGAGATGGTAAGTAGTCCCCACGTTAAAGGTTGAAACTTAATTTTAGGACACCAGGAAAGTGGTTGCCAGGACGGTGGATTTACAGGTCATTTGAAAGCACACGGTTGAACACCGACCGAATTTTGACTAAAAAATGACCAGCGGGAAATAATGGCTGGTTGAATGAAATATTCTACTTCTGTTTAGTTTCAGTTACGGGATATGAGAACAGCGCCTGCTGTGTAGTCGCTTTGTGGATCGATGCGAAATGGGTTTCAGGGGATTATCAGATTGGTTGTACCTGTGAGAAATCGCCTGATGAATTTCAGCAATTTGGTTTCCATCAACGATTCGGTAATGTTGTTTAGATCACCTAAAGGTACGCCATTTTCAGCCCGGTTTTTTAGAAGGTGGAGAGCGGCGAAAAGACCAGGCCATTTTACCCACCCCGGTCCAGTGGGCATCTCGGATTCGGGAATAATGGAAAAGGTAGAAATGTTCACAACCCAATCGACTTCTCCTCGTGCCTGGACGCCCTGGTGGGCAACACCTAATCCGGCGGAGAAAGCTCCATTCTTATTATGGGTGATCAAAGCCGTACCTACGAATCCAATCCCGGATTCGAGAAGAACAGGCCCTAATCCTATGCCATCTTTCCAAAAAGCCCGCAAACCGCGCCCCGCAGCGATTGTTTTGCGCCTGCTTTCCAGAACTTTAATCAGGATTGTGACCTTGGCAACTTCAGCCTGTTTTCGGGTTAAAGATAACACCTGGGAGTTGGTGGCCGCCCGTTCCCTGATCTGGGTCAGGTTCTTTTTAAAACCAGATAGCTCACTTTCCCAGACCTCCAGAGTCACGGTTGTTGGCCCATCCGGCGTTTTACTTCATCGACCAGTTTAGCCAGTTCAGTGGCTGATTGTTCACTCGTCTTCTGAATAGCAGTTTCCTCACCGACAGCGATGCCGGTCACAATCGCATTCTCCATCAGTAACATGAGGTCTTTCCCTACACCGTTAACGTAACCTTCAATCGTAGACGCGGCTTTTTCGGCGGACTGGGTGATCAAACCCGATGCGTTAGCACAACTTGCTTTAATTTCCCCGTTCAGGGTAGCCTTTTGGGATTCAAGCGAGGCGATCTCACCAGTCAGAGTGGAAGCCTGAATATGTAATTCTTTCAGGTGCTGCTGTTTGCTTTCCATCGCCGACTTAAGACCGGATAGACCCCCGAACTCGTGCAAGGTTTCAAAAAAAATGGCCTTGATTTCTTCCGGGCCTAGGTTTTGTTCGGCGGCCAGGTCTTTAACAAGGTCCTTGATTTGGAGGAGGTGAGTCTCCGACAGCCCGATCTGCTTGAGCGTTTGAAGCGTTGCTTCCCGCCCACCGATCTCAGATACCAGTTGGGCATTTTTAGTCATGAGGCCGGCATTCTCCTTCAGGAGATAGTCTCGAATGCCCTTTTCAGCGCATGCCAACTCATTCATCTTTTTTAAATCAGCCTGGGATTTGGCTATCTGGGTGTTTAATTTGGCTTCATTGGCCTGTGAAACCTTAAGGGTGGATTCAAGTGACGCCATGTTGGTAACGAGGTTGACCTTTTGTTGCTCCAAAGATTGAATTTCAACTTCAAGTTTTTTCTTGTTGGCAGCAAGATCGGAATATTTCTTGATGAGCTCGGGGAATGACAGGTTCTCGGTTTTCTCCAGGTCGTGAAGATGTAGTGCCGCCAGGAGAAACTCATCGGCCGGAAACCCGTTTTGGGAGTGCTTTTTTACCAGGTTAGCCCACTCGTTCAATTGCGTCATGCCAATGCCTAGTTCGTAGCATCGCTGAAATAGAAGTGTTCCCAGGTAAGCCTGAGCAGGACCAAGATTGTTTTTCTTTAACTGCAGGGAAAGTTGGCGCAGAGTGCCGATTTCTTCGGTTGGTAAACCCGGTATTTGAAGTTTTCCGGTAACAAGGTCATCGGTGACACCGACGATGCTGCCATGCGAGAACGTGGTCTTGTTCTTAATTTCATCTACAGTGTCGCCCAATAGGTAATGTTTAGCGACGTCGAGTTTTTCTTCTAAGGTATGCGCCATAATCGTCCTCCGTCACGAAATCGTTCATTATCATCTAGTCTGTTCCCTCGAGTTCGAACAATCCCTGCAGGTATATCAGGCGCCGATATCCGGCGTCGGTGATTTGGTACCAGAAGCCCTTCGGCACCGCCTGATTGCGGTGCCTTGCGAGCAAGCCCTGCCGGTGGTAGCGCCGTAGAAGCTCAGAGGCGTTGGTGATGCTCAGGTCACAAGCGATGGCGACTTCCCACGACACATACCAGGAGTAAGCTCCACCGTTGTAGAGAAATTCCAGGACCTGTACTTTGCGGTAGTTTCGCATTTGATTTGACTAGGCTCCAAGAAATGGCAATACTTGGTCTTGACAAGTATGTATAATGTATAATACATTGATGTACATGTAGTGTCAATATAACGAAAGAGGTCAAAGATGCAAGAAATCCCATTCAGCGTGCCCGTATCCGGTACCGTCAAAATTGACGGCAGTTCGATCACCATCACCATCAACAGATCGGAAACCTTCATTTCGTTCGAACCCGAAACCCCGGCCGGGGCCAGGCATTCTGCCCTGGAGCGGGGCAGAACAACTTATGACGTTATTCTTGAGAGCGCAAGGGAGTTTATTCGAAGAAATGGCTACAACCGGTTTTTAGCCCCTGAACTCTACGATATCGCCCATGAAAAATACCCGGAACTGAAAAAGAATTCGTTCTTAACCCGGGTGATCTCAAGCTCACCAAACCATCCTTCCTACAAATACTACAGTTCGCGGCGGGATTATTTCGTTCATATGATTAATGGGATTTATCAGCTTGATGCGAAATATGTGGTGAAGGACAACGGTGAAACAGGGAATCCGAATGGAGCCTCGTTATTTATGAACCGAGATTGATGATGTTGTATTCAGAGCAAGGAGGAGGTTTGTTTGAAATGCCACAAGATGAAAATATGGTCAGTGAATTAGGCGCAGGCATACTCAAAATACAGGACAAGGAAATCCGCAAAGCCGTTCACAAGGCTGTTCATTCCCTTTTTAGGCAAATCGAGAGTGAGCCCACGATCGTTGGAGTAGCGTTTGACGGCAAGCATGGTGCAGAAGAACAGGCCGGCACCTTAACTGAGGTGGGGGCATGGCTGTTCCACAGGAGGCAGGAAGATGAGCACTCCGGCGACTTGTCCGGTGACCCCGGAAGCACTTAATGGATATATCCAAGACGCAGCCAAAGCGGCTGGATATTCCCAGGGTTTCGGCGTCAAGGGTTGCGATCTAAAACAGCCTTTCTGGTGGGCTGGTTACTGCCGCCAGAGCTTGGATGCGCAAGGCTTGAATAACAGATTACCTGAATATTTACTTAGTTTAGCCAAAATGGCGAAAGCCCAAGGTGCGATAGTTCCATTAGAATATGTGCTGTATGATCACGTATCAGGTGAACATCTCGACCGCCCGGCGATGCAATTCCTACGGCACGATCTTGTTGACCACGGTAAGGTGCTAGGGATATTCTTTGCCGACCTGAGGTGCCTGTCCCGCGAGCCCGCGCCGCAGCAAGTCTTTGAACGTGAATGCGAAATTCGCGGCATAAAACTAATCTTCGGCGATGCTCCGTCCGGTATGGACACCGCGTCCCAGTTCGTACGTTCAGCACTCACCTACAGTAATAAATTAACTAGGTTGGCAACACATAACAACGCTCGAGCCGGCAACATCGGGCGGGTTCTCAAGGGCTTAGTACCAGCCTGCAAGGCTCCGTACGGTTACAGGTACCGCCGCGACGCTGAAATCACCAGCGCTGGCAAAATACTTATCAAGAAAGCATGGTGGGAAATCGATAATCTGGATGAAAACTCCGAGATTATCGAGCATAGCCCAGCCTGGGTTGTGCAGGCGATTTTCAGGTGGACCGGGCGGGAAAACCGGACAACCCATTGGGTGGCAAAAACACTCAACGAAATTGGAATTCCCAAACCGGGAGGAGGGGTCTGGAGGCCAAACACAGTGTGTGGCCTGTTGGGTAATCGTTGCTACACGGGTCAGCACTTCTACAACGCCGCCTCCATGGTGCCCAATCCGGCGCGTCCGCTGGGTGATGTCACTGGCAAAGTCAGAAGAACCATTTTGCGGCCAAAGCCAAAAGAGGAATGGATAGAGTTCTCAGTACCCCAGATAATCACTCAGGATTTATGGCAAAGTGCGATGGATACAGTCGCAAAAAGAGGTAGGGGAAGGGGTAAACAGGGTAAGGCTATTCAGGCTTTGTTACGGGGGCGGATCTTTTGCCCAGTATGTTCTCTTCCAATGGTGGTCAGACGCGACGGGCGGGATCACAAAGTCTTTTACCATTGCACCCGCCGATACCGGGCTTGGGATGAGAAAAACGCCTGCAGCAACCGAAAATTCATTCCCGGAAGCTGGGACGAGTCGGTTTGGGATATTGTGTATGCTCTTCTGTGGGATGATGTTTGGCTCGAGCAACAGGTTGAAGTGGAACGATCCAATCACCAGGCTTCAACAAAGTTGATAGATTCGGAACTGCGAAAAATTAACATTATGCGATCAAAAATCGCTAAAGTTCAGGTGGGTTACGAAGAAGGTGTCTACGACGCTGTCGAGGCTAAGAACCGAATCAAAGGTTGCCAAGCAGGGATTCTGGTTGCTGAAAAAGAAATCCAAAAGCTCAGCAGCCAAAATAACGGCGATTGTGTTCTAGGAAGCGTAGAATCGCTAAAACGTCAACTTGAAGAACTGCGGCACATTAATCTAGAGTCAGCCAGTTTTGAAGACAAATTTAACATCATAAGGTTGTTAAATGTTCGGGTATTCCCTTCCGAAGATTTAAAGACGATGAGGATTAAGGTAGGCCTGGATACTCATCAATACGGGGAGGATGGCACTCAAAATGCGTGTGGGAAAGTCCTATATGCCCCACCAAGAATCCCAATACGTAAAACGGTTTCTCTGAATTATTTTACAGCTATCTCCCACTACCCTGAATACAACAATCCCTCCAATGTTTCAGTTGGTATCAGATCTCAACCTATAGATATATAAAAGTAATAATTACGATTTAATAACCATTAATAACATTATATTGACACTGTGCTTACTAAGTGATACCATCAGTACTAAGACCTGTATCCTGGATACTAGTACCTTCCCTTTACGTCGGTCAGACTGAGCGTTGCCGGATACGATCAAAGGCAAACCAATGAAAACGCATCCTAACGACGAGGCTTATTCCTGCCACCCCGAAACAATGGCCACGGTGGAGGCTGTGAATGGATGTCCTGATCTTCAATCCTTCCCAAAAAGATACTGAAACAATAACATCAGTATTCGACAGCTTGTGGCCTGGGTCGTGTACCAAGGTGGCTACGACAACCGAACATGCCCTCTCAGTATTTGAGAAATCTCGTTTCGATCTCGTCATAATCGTCGTTAATCTTCGAGACATATGTTTTGATTTAGTTAAAGATCTGAGACGGTTCTCAGATGTACCGGTGGTGGTGATAGATGGCAATCCCAACGAATATGCGTTAATGAAGTTTATCGATCTAGGTGCTGATGACTATCTCGTGAGTCCATTCAAACCGTTGGAACTGCTATATCACTGTAAGGCAATAGTACGCCGGGCATTCGGGATGGACTCAGATAACGAACCTCTCGAGGTTGGCCTGCTAAGACTTGACGCCCTGCTACACCGAGCGGAGATGGGCGGTCAACAAATCCCGCTATCACGTACAGAAAGTATCGTCCTAAGCCATTTGATGAAAAATGCCGGGCGGGTGGTCAGCCACAACAGTTTGGCACGAGCTATATGGGGTGATGAAACTGTTGAAGCTAACGGTACGATTCGAACATACATTGAACGCCTCCGAAAAAAGCTCGGTGATAATCCCAGGAATCCATCTTTAATCTTGACTGAAACAGGGTATGGCTATAGACTGGCTAAACCCTTCAAGCTCCATCTCAATCCTGTTTTGTCACTAATTGTCACGGTTATTAACATGATTGCTGCGTTACCCCTCTTTTCAGTCATAGATTGCGACGCTCTTTAGACGGGATCTGTTACCCCGATGGATTAATATTTATCCAGGCTGAAAAATCTTCCATTTTTCGATTTAGAAGCTTGGTGGAAAAATGAAGGCATTGCTGGTTGAATCTGAGCAAAAGACCGCCGAAATTCTCGGCTCCACTCTTAGATTACCTTTTCCCGATATTGACCTAATCTGTTCTGACAAAGGTGAGCCAGGACTAGATTTGTTGTTCAAGGAAATTTTTGATTTTGCGATCATCGATCTGAAATTAGCGGATATTTCCGGGTTTGAATTCCTAAAACGAATGAGATTATTTTCTCAAGTCCCTGTTTTGGCAATTCAATCCGGGCTGGAAGACATAGACCTAGTGCGAGCGATCGACTACGGGGCCGACGACTGCCTGCCAAAACCGGTGAATCCAATAATTCTTATCGCAAGGGCAAAAGCCTTGATCAGGCGTGTCAACGGCTTTCTGAACCGGGAAGAAACAGTCGCTGGAATGCTCCGTCTCGATTCGCTTATCCATAAAGCCTATTTCAAAGGCCAAGAAATATACCTAACCCGTACAGAAAATATCGTTTTACACCACCTGATGAACAATGCCGGGCATGTCGCTTCTTACCGGAGCCTCGCGTGTCAACTCTGGGGCGACGATTATCCCGGTTCCAATAAGGCCATCCGTAAATGCATCGATCGATTAAAAGTGAAACTCGGCACCGTCGCAGCCTCTCCCGAGTTGATAAATGAAAGAGGCGTCGGTTTTCGGCTAGTCCCCTGATAGAAAGCCAGACATTGTAGATCTGACCCGGGAAGGGTCTTTTTTTATTGCTTTTTTGTCGCTCTCCGTCGTTATCGAGGCATCAAATTGTCCCTTTAAGTCGTCTGTTTCGGGCGTTTCATTCTCTAAACTACAAGTAAAAAGGTTGTTGCAGTGCAAATTTTATGTGTAGGAGGCGATTCCACAACTCTTCAAGAGATTACCTGCATTTTGAAATACGACACCGGAATTTTATTCCAAAATTGCAGTCTTTCCAATATCGAAAATGCCCAATATTTTTCAAATGACCTCCCCATTTTGATCCTATTGGATCTGGAGACTCTTGGCATTGCGAACCTGAAAAAAATCCTGGCTCTGATCCACGATCGAATTTGTACGATTATCCTGGCTGACAGTTCCATCGACCCAAAATTGTTGCTTAATGCACTTGATTCAGGAGCCAGCGATTATCTGTTCAAACCAATAAACAAATCAGAATTATTGCAGTTGATTAAACACCGAAAAGAGGAGGAACGCCGTGCCGATCGAATTGATAATCTTCTTTCTAATGATCGTAGTGTCTTTGATTGCGGCTAGGAAGATCCGCACTTCCCATTACTAAAACCTGTAACAGGTCTAATAAGTACAGGTGAAAAAACGGCGAGATTGTGCCGGAGGACGGAGGGCAACAGTGAAATATTTCGCGAGTGGTAAGCAGACAGTTTATCCGGAGGATTATAAGACAAAAGTCGAATTCTTGCGCAAGTCGCAAGAATGGCTCAAGCGAAAAGAAGCAGAAGGGATAGTAGAGAGCGCATACAGTTTCACAGCCGGCGGCGGGTTCATCGTCTTTGACGTCAGTTCACACAACGAGTTAGTGGAGAACTTGATCGATTTTCCGATGTATTGCCTGTGCGAGTTCACTGTCCAACCCCTTGTCACGTTTCATGACAATGCGGATTTCATTATCAATGAATTCAGAAAGTGTGGAGCCTACCGTGAAGAGAACCCCGACGAATATCTATCACATTGCGTATACGCCTGACACGAATGAAGTCTGCCTGTTTTTTTGGGGCTGCAACCTGGAATGCCGCGGCTGCTATTGCCGTCGGCGCATCTACAGCCCGATGCTTCAAGATTTCAACCATGATGGACCTAACGTCCTCAAGGACCCAACGAGGTTGGCGGAGCCACCAAACAAATTCTTAACGCTTGAGGAAGTTATGGAGATTCTGGATCCCTTCGAACTCAAACAGGTTGTTCTCGAAGGCCAAGAAGCCGGGCTCGATCCTGCTTACCCACTAGTGGCAGAGGCTTTGCATAATCGATTCGGCTCCAACAACGTACTACTCACAAACGGATATCAATTGCCCGATCTGACCCACACCGACAAAGTCGAATTCGGTATCAAAGCCATTTCGGAGACCCTCAATATTCACTATACCGGCAGATCCAACAAGCCTGTGCTTGAGAACCTCATAAAAACATATCGTATGGGAAAAAAGATCATCGTCGAGTCAGTGCTTATCCCGGAATATATCGGCGTTGAAGAAATCGAGCGGATAGCCCGGTTCGTGGCGAGCGTGAGCAATGAGATTCCTTTCATTATCCTGCCGTACTTTAAGTCCGGAGAAAATCCCTGGCGCAGGCCGACTAAACAGGAATTGGAAAGCGCCGCATTGGCCGCAAAGCAACACTTAAGCACGGTTTATCACTTCACCGGGGAAGAGAAGCTTGAATGGAAGGTCGAAAGCTTATTCCCACCTGGTTTAGGACGAGCGGACCTAGAATATCTGCCTGTTCTAAAGTCAATGGACGAACGCAGAGAACTGGTCGGAGTCTGAAGGAGGGTTAATGTATTTGGCTTTCAGGAGAGACTGAATGACATCGGAAAGAGACCGAGGAGAAAAACGAAAGGAAGAAAAAATAGGATGTCAAAGTTCCACAGCAATGTAAGTCGTCGCGATTTTATGAAGATCCTCGGTATGAGTAGTGTCGGAATAGGAGGTGCGGCGCTGGTTGCACCGGTGTTCCACGATCTAGATGAAATGATGTCATCCACCTCCGCTATCCAGAAACGGCCCTGGTACGTTAAAGAAAGGCCGCTAATGAATCCAACGGTTGAAATCGACTGGGGCATGATGAACCGCTTCGACAGACGCAATAATGCCCAGGTTGCTCATTCCCAGGCAGTTTACTATGGCAGGGACAGGGTATTAGCCATGGCCGCCAAAGGGGCTGCGGTTGTCGAGAACCTAAAGAAAACCCAAGGGAAAAACTATTCGCTCAGGTTCCAGGCATTAGGGAATGGATTAACCCCAGGTTCGAGCGCATCCCAAGCCTGGGAAGGTCTCGCTACTCCCAAAAAAGGCATTACCCCTGCTGAGACTGGGCTCCCCAAATGGAATGGCACCCCTGAGGAAAACAGCAAGGTTCTTACAGCTGCGCTAAGGTATTTCGGCTCTGCGCTAAATGGTTATGCAGAGCTCGATAATACTTGGCGAACAAAATTGGTGCTTACTTACACACGCGGTTCAATAAGTGGGACTAACTATATCGATTCCCCCTGGCCACCTCCGGACACCGCTTCTAAACCGACAGTATTCGAGAATGTCGATCGAGGTTATGCGACTTCAAACAAACAGGTCATCCCGAACAAAAATATGTGGGTTATCCATGTTGACACCATCGAATCTCAGTCGATCATAAAACTTGGTCAGCCGCAAGAGTGGCAGGCTAATGACTCACAATTAACACGGCACGTCGGTCTTGAACCATCCATGATCAACTTCCTTAAGGCGCTTGGCGATTATCAAGTGCTCGATTCGTACAACCACGGAGGTTCTACACTGAACTGGGGTGCCACCGCCGTCCTCACGGGGACCGGCGAACAGTCCAGGCAGGATGGTTACACGTTGACTCCCGAGTTTGCCTGCAATCATAATCCAGGTACCAGCTACACCGACTTCCCCCTTGCCCCGACTAATCCCATCGATGCCGGCATGTGGAAGTTCTGCGCCTCATGCGGCAAGTGCGCAATTACTTGCCCATCGGGATCTATCTCCTCAGACAAACAACCTTCATGGGAGATACCTCCCGTCAATGGCAAGGAGGATGTATCTCACAATAAAGGTGTCAAAGCCTTTTGGTCCAACATGTTCACGTGCCGTATCTGGTCGGCTGAAAATACTACCATGCATGGCTGTGGCATCTGTCACGGCGAATGCATGTTTGCCCAGGACTCAGCGGCCATGGTGCATACCGTAATCAAATCAACCATTCCTACCATCGGTATCTTCAACAGTTTCTTCGCCAAAATGGGTGAGCAGTTTGGTTATGGTAATTTCGCGGATTCTGAATCATGGTGGGATATGTCGTTGCCAGTTTACGGTATCGACACGGCGAGAGTGGCGTATACCAGTCGCAAACCTTTCTAATCTCACTAGATTCTCGGTGCGCCGGGGGAGTTTCAAACTCCCCCGGATTGTAACACTGCGCAGATAGATTTCGGAGCCTAAATTTGATAATTAATTCAAAAGAAGCTGGTCAAACAAATATACTCAAGGATCCATCAAACTTCTTTGAGTGCCGCATACCATTTCTATTAGATCCCTTTGAAGACTTCCAGCGAGATTGGACGGTTTTCATCGATTTAAGGAAACACACGAACGTTTTAGTGGGTGTTTGAGATGAAGATCCTTTTAAGCATCCCATTGCGTGATGGGATGTACACCAAGTTCCCTGACGAACTGCTGTCCATCGCGGCGGTGCTTGAGAAGAACGGTCATCACGTGATGCTCCATGATGCCAATCTTGGAGACAGGACCGCCGAATCGTTCAGGGATTTTGGTCCTGATATTGTGGGTTTTTCGGTATCCACAGGCTGCGTTGCCGATTCGATCAAAAAGGCTATTGATTTCAAGAAGACCTTCCCGGGAATCAAGACTGTGTGGGGTTTCCGCCATCCTTCTGCTTTACCGGAGCAGACTCTAGCTGAAGAGTATGTCGATTACGTCATCATCGGCGCCGGGGAGTATACCCTCCTTGAACTGGCAGAATATCTCGAAAAAGGCACGGGTTCCCTTGCCGAGATCAAAGGACTGGCATGGAAAAACGGCAACGACATCGTCATCAATGAACCCCGAGCGTTCCTCAATGACCTTGACGAGTTGCCTGATCCGGCCTGGCACATGGTACACCCGAAAAAATACTGGGACGTCTCGATCATTACCAGCCGTGGCTGCCCCTTCTCCTGCACCTTCTGTTCCGATGCAACATTCTACAAGGGGAATGTGAGCGACCTGTCTGCGGAACGCATCGCCTCCCAGTCAGAACGCCTGCGCAGGGAATTCGGAATCAACTACATTATGTACACCGGTGATAACTTCGGGATCAACAAGGAGCGGCTGCACGAGTTTTGCCGCAT
Source organism: Dehalogenimonas etheniformans (assembly GCF_014672715.2). Taxonomy (NCBI): domain Bacteria; kingdom Bacillati; phylum Chloroflexota; class Dehalococcoidia; order Dehalococcoidales; family Dehalococcoidaceae; genus Dehalogenimonas; species Dehalogenimonas etheniformans. The sequence goes on from NZ_CP058566.2 coordinate 481,173, forward strand.
TATGATCAAGAAGAAACTGAAGCTCAAGTGGAATTGCCAGATCTCAGGCTATGTGACTGAAGAAGACGCAAGGCTCATGGCTAAGGCGGGTTGCACCGCGGTCATTCTGGGTACCGAGAGCGGCAGCCAGAAGATACTTGACCTTCTGACCAAGGGCAATGTCCAGGAGTTTGAGAAGACCTTCTGGAACCTGGTCAGGCAGCGCATCATCCCGACTCTCTTCATCCAGTACGCCTTCCCCACCGAGACGGCCGAAGATTTCAAAGAGACTCTTGAGTTCATTAAACGATTGGACAATCCGCCCTATCTCTTCATGAAGTTTGTGCCTTACCCCAAGACGGTTCTTTTTGATCGTTGCGCCAAAGACAAACTCATATCAGTACCTGAGAAACTGGCAGACTGGTCCGGGTTCCAGCTGCACTATGCTACCCAGGGCAACCTCTCGGCAATACCACAGCGCTTAATGGACGATACCCTATCCAGGTTTAGGGCGACTTTTGCTTCGAGGCGCCTTTTCTTCATGCTGCGTCACAACCCAGTTTATTTCATCAATGCCGTTAGAGAACCAAAGCAATTTTTCAGTTCGCTCCTTTACCTCATAAAGAACTTCCTGAACGCTTTGTTCGATGGTTCTAACGGAAAGGAATCTTGGCTAGTTAAACTGAGAAGGATCTTAGAAATGACGCCGAGTTTGGAGCTACAAAAGAATAACGTGAACATCAATTTAAGTAATTAAGTCCGGAAGGAAAGAGTAAAAGCAATGTGCAGTTACCTGGGGACTGAGCTAATGGACAACGATAGCGCAAAATCATTTTTTCGAATAACAGGAGTTCGGAGAGCAATCAATCTAGACAGAATAATTGGGGAAGTATTGAACCTTTTCCAAAGTACTATCAAATGCTTAACAAGCTTGTTCTAATACGGCCCAGGATGTCCCGCAAACCCAGCTTTGGCTGCCCAAGCCACGTTAGCTTTTAACCAACCTTCAGGGGTTCCTGCATCGTATCGTGTGCCCTCGAATTTGCATGCATAAACCGGTTGGGTTTTTAGCAACTGCTTGATAGCATCGGTAAGCTGTATCTCGCCACCCTTGCCAGCCTTGACGACGGCTATGGTGTCGAAAATCTCCGGCATCAGAATGTATCTGCCGACGATAGCAAGGTTCGAAGGGGCATCCTCGGGACGAGGTTTTTCGACCAGATCTTTTACCCTGTAAATGCCTTCCTCAAGGCCTTCAGCATCGATAATCCCGTACCTGTTAGTGTCTCCGGGTTTACACTCCTCGACAAGGAGAATGTTGCCGGGATGCCTTTCGTAAACATCGATCATTTGCAGAAGGACGGGGATGGCCGAATCGATAATGTCGTCTGGCAATATAGCGGCGAAGGGCTGACGCCCGATGGCATCCCGGGCGGCGCCAATGGCGTGTCCCAGACCTAAGGGAGCGGACTGGAAGACGTGACTGAACTTATCGGCTCTAGGCAGAGAATGCAGGTCCCGAAGGCCGGAGCTGTCGCCTTTGCCTGCCAGAAATGTTTCGAGTTTCGGCGAGGGAAGAAAGTAATCGACGATCATTTCCTTGCCCTGCGAAATCACGAATATGATGTCGCGAACGTCCGAAGCAATAATTTCATCGACAATGTACTGGATCAGCGGTTTGGATAGCAGGGGAAGCATTTCCTTGGGGATGCTCTTGGTGATGGGCAGGAACCGGGTGCCGTACCCCGCGGCAACAATCACGGCTTTTTTCACCGGGATGTTCAAAAAATCCTCCGGAGAGGCAAAGTCCACTAATTATAATGGAGGAAGAACCCAGACGCGAAATTGGCGCAAAGATCCTCCGGCACGGAATTGAATCCGTGCCGGAGGATTCTGATTGATGAATATCGAAAGGCCTGGGCCGGTTTGCAGCTTAAGTTAGCTTCTTAGCAGCTTGGCCGACCTTCTTTTGAGCCTTGGCAACCGTTTTCTTCGCCTTGACCGCAGTTTTTGCGGCGCTTTTTTCGGCTTTAGCCATGGAACCCTGGATTTTTCCGACGGTCTCCTGGGCTTTGCCAACCACCTGTTCACCCTTGCCTTCAAATTCCAGAGGTTTGCTGCCGATAACTTTGCCGGCGGTTTCGTGGACCTTGCCCTTAGCCTGCATCATTTTTCCCTTGACTTCATTCTTTTCCATGATCAATTCCTCCATTTTTGATACGCAATTCATTTATACACCCAAATTCGGCGAGCACAAAACAAACCGAGTATTGTCTTCAGATAAAAAAACTGGTGGGCATTTGCCCACCAGTTTCAGTAGTACGTAAACGTGATTTCTATCTGGGGCTTCGTAAAATGCGGATAGCCTGAATGGCGGGGATCATGATGATGAAGACGAACATAATGATAATGAGCGCTTTATTATCGCTGACCGTGTCGATGATTCCGACTTTGATCAGGGCGGCTACTACCGCGATATAGAGAGCGACTGATGTAACCGTTTCAACTCCGATTATCCAGCGGGGAATATAGTCAAATGCCGTCGAAATAGCCACCAGAAAGCCTATTACGATGAAAATCAGCCCTGCCAGAAGGGCAAAAGCTCCATAAGTCTGATCCGAAGCAACCACCAGAGCCCCACCGACAGCAACATAAGCGATGGACTGTGTCACCCGGCTGAATATGTTCTCTCTCATAGGGCCTCCTATTTGGGGATTATAGTACCATGTGAATACATTCAAGTCTATAATTTTAATCGGAAAATTAGACAAAACGGTGTGATGACTCAAGCTCGACGCCAAGCCTCGAAAGGAAAAAATTGAAGAGTTGATCCGGGGACTGTTAGAATTATCAGGCAGTTTTAAGATCGGGGAAAGCGATTGAGCGATTCGTTTGAAAGCATGCAACAAGCCCTGACTTTATGGACCAACATTGCCCATAAACTATGGGAGGCCAAATCGACATTATTGCCTAAGAATTACGATCACAGTCACGGCGAGGACGGAGATTCACCGGTCTTTTCGAAAGAGATACTAGCTGTCTACGACGGACTTGATGCCCTCTACATGGAAGCTGAAAGAAAGAAGAGGGAAATTCTGGCCTGCATTGCTACCGTTCAATCCGGGCGATAAACCCGGCACACTTCGCCGATAACTGGGCTCTCAAGCTCTAGAAACCTCGAGTTGGGCTATCAGCCTATCAGTTCTTCAAGTAATTGGAGAGTGCGGTCAGTTGTTCCGGAGTCAGGTGTAAACCGGCCCGATGGAATGCGATCAAAGTGGAGAGTTGATCTACCGTGCTGTTAGCTATCGTGGAGTTTGCCGCGGTAATGCCTTTCCCATATACAGTCCCCGTCCTGTCATCGGCATGACATCTGGCGCAGTTGTTGGTGTAGAGTTCGAGCCCGGTCACGCCGGCTGTGTTTGCGGGGGTGTCGGTGGTTTTCGTCGCCGCTTCGCTGCCATTTCCGCAACCGGTCACAGTTGCCAATACAATAACGGTCAGCAAAGTGTATATCGCGGCACCCTTCAACAGCTTCTTCATCGTCCAGTTATTCCTTTTCATAATGATGATGTGATTTTAAGAAACGTAATGGAATTTTTATCATAAATGGAACTGGGGGTTCAACCCTGGGGTGGATAACCTGAAATTGGAGAAGACGATCGTACTGGGGGAGGTGATTACCAGAACATAAGAAAACACACGCACATTTCCAATTGGCCTAGAGAAATACACGCTTAGCAAGCGCTAAAATACGCAATACGCGTGTTTTAAGCGCTCAATTGAACATTTATATTGGTTGCAAAAATGTTGCTGCAGATTTGGAAGTGGGGTGATTGATGTCTTTGTGATAAAAAATGCTACCTCCAAATCCAGCTTCCTTTACTCTGAGAATCAAAAAATCAGGCTTAATGTGTTTCAAATGAGAATAATCAGAAAGAGTGTCGCAAACATGATGGATAAATTTGCTTGGTTGGCCGCCCTTAAACACAGAAAAAGCTATCTTATCAATCCCTGAGTGGTCAAGAGCTTCAAAAATATGCTTGTCTTGATCGCTGGCAGACCAACCATAAAACACTATGTTTCCTTTAATTTGCTTCAAATCATTGTAAACTGACCCCAAGTAATGGCTTCTTTTAATTGAACGCAGTTTATCTGTCGATGATCCTTCGCTCACAAAAACTGGTATATGATCGGATTCGACCCAGTGTCGAAGAACATTTTCTAACAGGGATACTCCGTCTCTTGAAACTTTCTGCTCATCACCAAATATGCTTCGTGAAATGGCCAAATTTCCGTGAGGATAAAATACCAGGACGACTTTTTCTTCATCTTCACCTCTTGTTTGACGAAGAAAATCATAGTCGGTTTCGAAAAGTCCGACGTCCTCACGGGAAAGAGTATGTAATGCCAGGTACATTAAGGCAGATTGGCTTGAAGGTGTTGTTTGGGATAAGGTCAAGGAAGTGTTGAGCCAGCCTGAACTATTGCTTGCTGAACTACGCAAGCAAACCGAAGTCGAAAATGAAGCCCTTACGTCTGGTGATCTGGACAAGGATATAAGAGAAATATCCCGAAGGCTCAAAGGTTATGCCGGACAGGAACGTAGGCTAATGAACGCTCTGAGGATGGAAGTAGCTACTCCTGACGTTATTCTGGACGAACTAAATCAAATGAAGCGGGAAAGAGCGGCTGACGAAAACCGTCTCGCCAGTCTCAACGATATGAAGGAACACATCTTAAAGACTATCGATCTCGAAACCAAACTCAAAGAACTAAGCTCGCTTGTCGTTGGGGATTTAGATAATTGCACGGCTGCGGACAAGAAAGAAGCCTTCACCTATTTAGACCTCAAGGTAAAGGCTTCTCCTGAAAGCGTTGATATCAAGGGTTACGTTGATCTAAAGCTAATCACCACTGGACAAACATCGGGATGTCTGATTCAAAGGACGTACGAATGGCCTACCGGAAATGAGACAATTGACCTATTTGATAAGTGATAACACTAACCGGGTAAGGGCACAGAGACGTTAACGCTAGTACCTTTTCCAATTATTGATTCAATGTTACATTCACCACCAACTAAGGTCGCGCGTTCTCGCATTGCCAATAGTCCGGTAGAACGGTTCACCCTAATTGAGTCAATATCAAAGCCTTGTCCTCGATCCTTGACACTTAGGAACAATTGACCATCAAGTCTCAATAACCGCACCCATGCCTCTTTGGTTTCCCCGTGGCGCATGATATTAGTTAGCGATTCCTGAACGATACGATATATGGTGATACGAACCTCCGGTGAAAATTGGACTATGTCCTGCGATTCGAAATGAACTTTCAGCCCCGCCTGAGAATTCAGATTATCAAATAGTGATTCTAATGCTGGGATGAGACCTAGTTCGTCTAAACCACCAGGTCTAAGAGACATCGACAGATTCCGTACTTGCCGTACGACTTCATTGACCGCGTCCGAGAGTTCGCCGAAGACTGGTTTAAGTTCTTCTGGTGCTTTTACTTTAGCCCTTCCTAACATCAGTTTGAGCACCGTGAGATTTTGCCCTACCTCGTCATGAAGTTCACGAGCTACAGACCGGCGCTCTTCTTCTTGGGCATTTAAAAGCCGTTTTGATAGGGAACGTAATGATTCTGCATCTCGTGACCGATATTCCAATTGCTCAACCAGTTTCGCGTTTGTTGACGACAGTTCTTTGGTTTGTTCTTTGATCCGATCTTCTAATTGGGCATTTAGTTTCTTGAGCGCCTTCTGAATACTGGCAACCTTTTTTTTGGCTTTTATTGTGTCCGTAATGTCACGGATGTTGCATTGTATGACCCTATCTCCGTCCACCATGTAAACATTGCTGACAAACTCAACCTGGGATAACCGCCCTTCTTTGGTTACCAGAGGCAAGTTTGTGTATCTGACGTATTTCTTGGATTGGAGCGTAGCATATGCCTGCTGGCTCGCAGCGACATCTTTGAAGGCTCCGATTTCCCACAGCTTTTTACCTATGATTTCTTCCTTGGAATAACCGAGGATCCGTAACAGGAATGGGTTCACTTCTGTGATGTTGCCGCTATCGCCATCTAAAATGAGAATTCCGTCCTGCGCTGTTTCGAACAAGCGACGGTAGCGAAGTTCCGACACTTCGAGGTTATGTTGTTTTTGTTGTTTGCTATCCAACCGATTTCTTCTTGATCGGGTATTTCAATTATCGGGCGATTAGAATGAGGTTACAAATACACATTTTATCCTTTTATTTTCACGACTGCAATTGCTTTAGTGTTTTTGTGAAAAAACGGACTCCTTGGTTTGTCCTTGTTTTTGAAATTTGAACCTATTTATGGTGTTGGCGACCCCCCTGTTAGTGAGTGAGGGGGTTAACCTAGCGATTGGATGAATGAGATAGTTAACAAAACGATTCCGATTATCGGAATGATCGGCAACTCATCCAATTTAATGGTGCGTATGACTTTAGCTTCATGCTTGGGGTTCCTATCTCCTGCAGCGTCCAAGATTAACCGAGCACTTTTTTTCACATAAGGGTCGTACTCTTTGTAGAGCTTAAATCTATATTTATTTACTGAGTTGTGGAATGCATTCAGAGTTAGAGTAATCACCCAAATTATTTTTAACAGAGTGCTTATCACTAGGGTTAAAGCACCAAATATTGTTAAGACTATAAGTACCCCGAGCCAGAATATTATTTCCTTGACAGGATTGCCTTTGACCCAGCTATCATGCTTCTTGACTAATGAAGTAACCGGATACATGAAGCTCATTCCTAATACTGCGTCAAGATTCGATACCTTTCGAACTATATCAAAAGCAATTAGAAGAGTTCCTATATATGCCAAAGTACTTTCAAACATACTTTCTCCCCATTTTGGTCGACCTTTTTTGACCTTTGTGCGCCCCAACGGTAGTCAACGGGTTTCTATTTTGGGGAAAGCCCTAGTTCTTTGTACATCAGATGCCGGATAAGGACGGTATAGGGCAGCCCCTTCTTGGCTGCCTTCTCTTTGAACTTCGCCAAAAGTTCGTCCTGGACTCGGACAGTAACCGGAGTAGTGCTGCGGCCTTTTGTCATGGAATCTCCTTATTGTATTACACTATACGCCAAACGTGGAGACCGAGTCCACAAAACAGGCACTCCCTTGAAATATGCGCCTAGTGTCAAGGTGTTTATACGTAAACCCGTCCTATTTAGCTTTATTCTTCTAATATGCGGCTAATGACAAGCCCCAATAAAACAGGCATTTTTACAACCACACGGCCCCAGCTTCTCGCCTCGATTCACCAGCCATCGGCGCGGTGGCATCCGGTGCTCGGTTGGAAATCCTGCGCGCCGGTGCCGCCAGATCGCGCCGGTTTGCTGATGCTCTCAAGGGGAGGCATTCAACGTTAGAATGAGTCCGATGGTCCGACCTTGTTTTCCTTTCGAACGGGACAGCCTAGCACACGCGCGCAGCCCGTCAAGGCAAGCTGCTTCGCAGCCGCATTTCATGCGTCCTTGACCGCCTGCTTATCCGCGTGCGCTCCTTCCGGATGGCTGTCCGAAAGGAAAAATCAATTTGGAGGGAACGATGGCAAACGAGACTTGCGGAATAAAAAGTTCTTGCCTTATTTCTGAAAGGGATGTAGAGTGCCGCAATATTTCCTTGAAGGAGTCGCCCATGCCCCAAGCCTTGAAGGCGGCCATCTATTGTCGGGTTAGCACCGATGACCAAGAAAGGGAAGGGACGAGCCTGCAGACCCAGCAAGCGGCTTGTGAGACCTACTGCCAGCAGAAAGGCTTTAACGTCACCCATCGGTTTATCGAGACTTTCTCCGGCCTGACTTTAGATCGTTTGAAACTCCGAGACCTTCAAGGAAAAGCGAGAGCACGCGAGTTTGATGTCATTGTCATTTACTGCCTTGACCGCCTGACCCGTAACCCCACCCATGGAGTTATCCTGGGCGAGGACTTCAATAAACTGGGAATTAAACTTGAGGCTGTCACTGAGACGATTGAGAGCAGCGAACTAGGGAAGCTGATTAGCTACGTTAAAGGTTATGCTTCGAACCTTGAAGCCGAGCGTATTAAAGAGAGAACCATGCGCGGCAAGATGGCACATGCAAAGGCCGGAAAGCTACCACAGGGAACAGGCATCGGTATCTATGGCTACCAATGGAACAAGGACACCGGATGCCGGACGATCATCGAGCATGAGGCGAAGGTGGTACTCCGAATCTTTGCCGATATTGTCGCCGGAAAGAGTGTTAATAGCATTGCCTTATCTTTGAACAAAGACGAGATACCGACGAAATCGGGTTCTCTTTGGTTTCCCTTGACCGTGAGAAGAATTGCGCTCAATCAAACTTATACTGGTAACACCTATTACGGGCAGACTAAACGAGTTGGCAAGAACAAAGTCATAGGGCAACCGAAAGAGAGTTGGATACTTTTACCGGATGTCACCCCGCCCATTATCACCCAAGAGATGTTCGACAAGGCACAGGACGCCATCAAGAATAGACTTACAGTAAGGCCACTAAAACCCAATGCGGCTTATTTGCTCACGGGCTTTATGAAGTGTCCAAAATGCGGTTCAACCATCGGGGGCACCATGCTGTCGGGGAAGTACCGCTACTACCAATGCCGAGGTTCCAAGCCTACAGCGACCAGAGGCAAGATTTGCGATGCTGGATACATCAAAGCCGATGAGATTGAGGCCAAAATTTGGGACAGGATTGTAGGTGTAGCTTCCGACCCGCTTCAAACTCTTGCTTTCGGCAATTCGGACAAAGACCAACGAGAATTACTGCCGATGCTTGAGAAGCAGATCACAGAGCTAAGAACGAAACTCAAAGCCTACCCACAGAAAGAAAAGAACCTGTACGGACTCTTAAACCATGAGCAAGTCACACCGGAATATGTACTTGAAGCAGTGAGCAAACTCAAAGAGAAAAAGGCCGAGGAAGAGCAGCAGTTAAAGGGACTCATTGAGACCCGCAACAGGGCAGGCAAGGCCGCGAGTATTCATCTTAGCGACGAACAGATAGCGAATATGGTAGACAAGAAGCTGTCGGCAACTTCAAGCCTTGAGGACAGACGTAAATGGCTTGAGGCCTTAAGAGTAAAGATTATCGCCCAGCCGGGCAGCTTCAAGCTGATTTGCTTTTACGACGCCAACATTGACTATACGGATTTCCTTGAGGAGATGCCGTACGTTGACACGAGCGCGGGCGAACTATGCCCTAATACCGATGACCCGATGTACAGTGACTACGCTAAAGGTGTTAAGGATTTAGTCACCATTGAACGAACATCGGCATCACAACATGGACATAGTTGTCAGTTCCGACTGGTCTTAACACACCGGGTGAAGAAGGACCGGTGACCTCGAGGGCGACCTGGTCTTCCGAGAGCACACTCAGGACATCCAGCAAGTATTTGCCGTTGAAGGCGATCTTTGATTCTTCACCGGAAACCGCGGCGTCCAATTCCGCCTGGTCATCGCCGATCTCTTCACTTCTGGCGGTTATCGACAAACGGCCGGGCGTCTTGCCTCCACCCGGGGTCATGATGAGGCGGACGATACCGCCGCCGTCCCGGGCAAAAATCTGGGCGGTCTTGGCGGCCATCAGGAACTGCGCAACCTCGATGACGGAACGTGTGGTGTGGGACTGAGGAATAATCTGGTTGTATTGCGGGAAGGATCCCTGCAGCAGTTGAGACACCAACTCGATGTTCTTAAGACGGAAGAGTATCTGGCTCTTTTGCGAGTCTACGGTTATGCCGATGGATTCCTCGCCATCGGTGATCAACCTCGAAACCTCGGACAGGGTCTTGGAGGGGATGATCGCCTTAACTTTTTGCGAGGCTGGTTCGGTCAAGGCCATCTTATAAACGGCCAGCCTGAAGCCGTCGGCGGCGGCCAGGGTCAGGACCCCGCCTTCAAACTCGGCATTGATGCCGGTCAAGACGGGGCGGCTCTCATCGGTGGCGGCCGCAAAAACGACCCGGGCGATGCCTTTTTTGAATTCATTGACATCGATCTTGACCGAGACGCCGCCCTCCACCTTAGGAATCGGCGGAAAATCCTTGGCGTCGACACCGGTCATGCGGGCTTCAAACCGGCGGCATTTCAGAGTCAGTATCTTTTTGGCGGAAAGGGCCATTTCGATCTTGTCATTGGGCAGGGTGGCGACGAAGTCGGTGAGGAGCTTGGCGGGAACGGTGGTGGCGCCCTCTTCTTCTACCTTGGCCCCGATCCAGCAGGATACGGCCATTTCAAGGTTGGTGGCCGACAACTTCAGCCTTCCCTCGTCGGTGGACAGAAGCACATTATTGGTTATCGGCAGGGTCGAACGCGACGCAGCGGCGCGTCCAACGATCGCCAGCCCTTTAGAAAGGTTCTCTTGCAAGCAGGATAAACGCATTTCGGGGTCCTCCGGTTTCACTAGGTAGTGACAGATTATATACCGCCAACTGGCACTAGGCAATCATTTTTTTGGGCGATTCCCAAAGATTTTATTAGCGGACGTTATTCGTACCGCAAAGCTTCAACAGGGTCGAGCCGGGCGGCGCGTCCGGCGGGATACAACCCGGCCAGAAGAGAAATGACGGTGGTCAGGGCGATGACGCCGGGGATTAGCCAGAAACTGAATACCGAGAGTTCGAACCCGGGGAAGTTAGACAGAAACGTACGGGCGCCGATCACGTTCAGCGCCTGCCCAAGCATGAGAGCCAGTAAGCCGCCGGCGGCTCCGCCCAGGAAACCGAGAGCCGCTCCTTCGGCGGTGAAAAGCGCCCTGATATTGCCGCGGGTGGCCCCGACGGCTTTCATGACACCGATCTCCCGGGTGCGTTCGTGGATAGCCATGAGCAGAGTGTTGATGATGCCGATGGCGGCGACGACGAGAGCGATGATGCCGAAAGCCGAGAGGCCGACCTGGATAACGCTGAACACCCTGTTGATCTCGGCCAGGATGTCATCCGCGGTCAGGGCGTTGAAGCCCAGCGATTTAACCGTGGCGGCAACCGAGGCGACCTCGGCGGCGCTCCGGGCCTTGACCTGGACGGTGAAACCCGGTTGCTGTTCGGAATAGCGCAAGGGGTTGTCCTGGTAGTAGCGCGCCATCTCTATGGCATCGGTTTGGGTGATGATCACTTCGGCTGAGGAGACTTTTTTGTCGATTACTCCTACGATGGTGAAGGTGAAATTACGGGTGTCGGTGTTGTAGGCAAACTGCTTGCCGACGGACACAGTAACCGTTTTACCGATAACCGATTGATCGACACTCCAGCCGAAGGCCGTCAGGTAGTCATAGGAGATGAGACATTTCCCGACGTCGGCGTCAGCGATAGTCGAACCGAGAAACAGGGGCCGGATAGCGGCCTCATAGGCCGGGACGCCGCTTACATCGACAGTGTACATCTTGTCGCTGCCTTCGGGCTGGACGTAACGTGCTTGAACGCTGACCAGGTAATCCACCCGTTCGACGCCGGGAACCGATTTTATCTTCGAAATATCTTCAGCGGTGAAAGGCTGCACCACGGTGCTGACGCTGGTAATCTCCTGAGGTCCGCCGTTGCCTCGAAAGACGTTAATGTCCCGGCCGGAAGAGACGATAACGGCGTCCTCTGGGAAGGTCTGGCCGAACTGGCCGACGATGAAGCCTTTCAAGCCGTCGCCGAGAGAAGCCATCAGGGCGATGAGGGTGGCGCCGATAACCACCGCTGCAACGGTCAGGACGGTGCGGAGCTTGCGCCGCCAGAGGTTGGAAAAAGCCATCGATAAAATTTCGCTAAACCGCACGAGTGTCCCCGATAAATAAACCATCGCGAAGGGTGACGACTCTCCGGGCGCGCCTGGCAAGTTCGGCGTCGTGGGTGGCCACGATCAGGGTGATGCCGTGTTCCCGGTTCAGGCTGCCGAGAAGCTCCATGATACGAACGCCGTTGACCGAGTCAAGGTTACCGGTAGGCTCATCAGCGACAATGATGCTGGGGTTGGTCACCAAGGCCCTGGCGATGGAAACACGTTGACGCTCACCGCCGGAAAGCTGGTTGGGGCGGTGATCCGTTCTCTGGCTCAAATCCACGGCTTCCAGGGCTATCCGCGCCCGGGACAGCCTTTCGGTTTTGTCAGTACCGCTGAACAGGAGCGGAATGGCCACGTTTTCCAGGGCGGTGTAGGTGGGGTGGAGATGGAAGGCCTGGAAGACGAAACCGATGTTGCGATTGCGATAGACGGCAAGTTCTTTGTCCGAGGCGCGGCTCAAATCATGCCCGTCCACGGTGATACTGCCCGATGAGGGTGTATCCAGGCCGCCGATAAGGTGGAGGAGGGTGCTTTTGCCCGAACCCGAGGGTCCGACGAAGGCGGCGAACTCACCCTTCGGAATATCGATGCTGACGCCGGCCAGGGCGTGAACGAACTCTTCCCCCAGGTGGTAGTCTTTTTTAAGTTCGCGGACTTCAATGAAAGCGGTCATGTTTGGTAAGAGTATGATCTAATCGATTTCCTGGACCTTGAGCAGGTTGGTCGTCCCGGCTTTACCGAGCGGAATGCCGCCGGTCACGATGATATTTTCCCCGCTTTTGGCGAGCTCGATCTTTTTGCAGATATCGACCGCGGTTGAAAAGAGGTTGTCAACAGTTTTCGGGGTGGAAATTTGATGCGCCTGGACGCCCCAGTTGAGGATGAGCCGCCGGCAGGTATCGATGTTGGGAGAAATGGCCAGGATCGGGGTGCTGGGTCGATATTTGGAGACCCGGCCCGCGGTGGATCCGGATGAGGTGAAGGCGACGATAGCAGCAGATCCCAACCGTCTGGCGGTGAGGCAGGCATTGTAGGAAATGAGCTCCTCAGTCTGGTTCGAGAGCCAACTGTCGCGCTCGGCGATCCATTGATCGTAGGGCAAATCCTTTTCGGTCTCGACGGCTACCGCCGCCATCATCGCCAGCGCCTGGACCGGGTATTTGCCGATCGAGGTCTCGGCGGAGAGCATCACCGCGTCGGTGCCATCGAAAATGGCGTTGGAGACATCGCTGACCTCAGCCCGGGTGGGGCGGGGCGAGTTGATCATGGATTCAAGCATTTGGGTTGCCGTTATCACCGGCTTGCCGGCGCGATTGGACTTGTGAATGATCTCTTTTTGAACCAGGGGGAGCTTTTCCAGGGGGATGTCGACGCCCAGGTCGCCACGGGCGACCATTATGGCATCCGATTCCGCGAGGATGGCATCAAAGGCCTTGACAGCGGTGCCGCGCTCAATCTTGGCGACCAGAGGGATGTCGGCGTTTTTCTTTTTAAGGAGTTCCCGTACCTGGATCATGTCGTTGGCTTTACTGACAAAGGAAAGGGCGATGAAATCCGGTTTTTGGCTGACGGCGAAGTCAATATAGCTTTCAAGCTGTCCGGTCAGGAATGGCATGCTCGATGTCTTGCCGGGCACAGCGATGCCCCGACCGGGAGTTAGCTTGCCGCCGACAAGGACGGTACAGCCGACTTCTGTCTGTTCGACAGTATCACATCTCAGTTGGAGGGCACCATCGTCCAGAAGAATGATATCGCCGGGTTTGACGTCATCGGTGAAGGTAGGCAAATTGACTGAAACCAGCGACCCGTCTCCCAGAACTTGCCTCGTGGTTAAGGTAATCGGATCGCCTTTTTTAAGCTGGACTGAAGGGGCTTTGAGCGGTCCGGAGCGGTATTTGGGTCCGGGAATATCGATGAGGACGGCGACGGGGATGCCCAGTTTGGCGCTCTCCGAACGAACCCTGGTGATATATCCGGTGTGATCATCAAGAGTACCGTGGGAGAGGTTCAGCCGAGCAACGTTCATTCCGGCCTTGATCAGATCAGCCACTACTTCCGGCGTACCGGTGGCCGGACCGATGGTGGCGACGATCTTGGTGCGTCTAAATATTCGGATTTTCGTGTTCGGCATATCTGGCATTATCACACATCGACAAATCGCGCTCAAAGAAACGATTAATTTTCATCTGCCATACGCTTGATTTCGTACAGGCGGTCGAGGGCTTCCTTGGGGGTCATAGAATCAGGATCAAGCTTTTTGATTTCATCGACGACTTTAGGTGGTCGGCTGAAGAACGAGAGTTGGGGCGCTTCTTCAATTCCTGCCACCTTGCGGGTTGCCGGCACCACCCTGGCGGTTTCCAGTTCGAGCAGGATGCGGTTGGCGCGGTTGATGATGGCCTTGGGAAGCCCGGCCAGCTTGGCAACGTGGATTCCATAGCTGCGGTCAACCCCTCCGGGCTGGACCCTGTGGAGGAAGACCACGTTACCTTTGTCCTCGGTTACGGCTACGTTGAAGTTCCGGACGCGAGGCAATTTTTCGGATAGTTCAACGAGTTCGTGGTAGTGGGTCGCAAACAGCGTCCGGGCACCGATCCGGTCGTGGATGAATTCCACCACGGCGCGCGCTATAGCTAGCCCGTCATAAGTAGAGGTGCCACGGCCGATCTCGTCGAGGATCAGGAGGCTTCTGCGCGTTGCGCTCGATAGAATTGCCGCCGTTTCCACCATCTCGACCATGAATGTGGACTGCCCCGAAGCCAGGTCTTCGCGGGCGCCGATTCGGGTGAAAATCCGGTCGCAAATGCCGATTTCAGCCCTGGCAGCGGGCACGAACGAGCCCACCTCTGCCATCAGAACGATGATCGCGGTTTGCTTCAGGTAGGTGGATTTGCCAGCCATGTTGGGGCCGGTGAGGATTATCACCTGACTTCCCTCGTTCTCGAGGGTCAGGTCGTTGCTGATAAAGTTGCCCGGGCCAACGCACAGTTCGACCACCGGATGACGACCGGCGGTTATCGCGATGGGCCCCTGGTCCCTAATCTCGGGTTTAACATATGAATTGGCGGCAGCGGTTGCGGCAAATGACGTGAAAACGTCCAACCGGGCGACGGCATCCGCCAGGGTGAGGAGGGCATCCGCTGATTGGCCGATCTGGCCAAGAATTTGGCGATAAAGGGAACTCTCGATTTCAGCCAAGCGTTCTTTTGAACTCAGGATTTGCGCTTCGTATTCCTTGAGCTCAGGGGTTACGTAACGCTCGGCGTTGGCCAGGGTCTGCTTGCGGATGAAACGGTCGGGGACCTGGGCTAAGTTTGCCTGAGACACTTCCAGATAGTAGCCGAAAACCTGGTTATAGCCGACCTTCAAATTCTTGATGCCGGTTTTGACTCTTTCCTCAGCCTCCAGCCTGGCAATGAAGCTTTTGGCATTTGTGGCCAGGTCCTTGATCTGATCGAGGTCGGCGGAAAAACCGGAGCGGATGACGCCGCCTTCACCGACGGCGGAGGAGGGTTCGGGTTCGACGGATTTTTCGATCAAAGAGATGAGATCGGGGTGTTCTTTCAGTTCGGACCTTAATCCCTCGAGCGGTGCCCCGCGGAGCGCCCGCGCCAGTTCCGGGACGGCCTCCAGGCTGCGCTTTAAGGCAATCAGTTCTCTCGGCAAAGCGGCAAAGTTGCGAATTCGGTTGGCCAACCTTTCGATGTCGGCGACGGGCTTTAACCACCGGGAGATTTCCTCACGGGCGGCGTTGTTGCTCAGGATAGCCTCGACGATCATGTGCCGTTCGATAATTTTCTTCGAGTCGAGCAGGGGCTGCCCAAGCCACCGGCGCAACAGACGGGCACCCATCGGTGATTTGGTGGAATCAAGGACCCCGAGCAAAGAACCGGCGATGGCACCGGTGGTGGCGTTTTTGAATATCTCAAGGTTGTTTACTGTGTTCTCGTCAAGAGCCATGTATTCGCCGGTCGAATAGGCTGAAAGATGGCTTAAGCCTGCGATTGAATCTTTATTAGTCTCTTTTAGATATGCGACGATAGCCTCGGCAGCGGAAACAGCCAGAGGCCAGTGTCCTACACCGTAACCTTCGAGGGTGGCGACGCCGAAATGCTCTTTAAGCAGATCGGCTGCCGTGGCATTATCGAATCGATAAGAATCGAGTTCAGAAACCGGTACGGGCGATGAAGGCCGGTAGCCGCAACCTTTGGGCACGATAATCTCGGCGGGGGCGAGACGCTCGATTTCGCTTTCGAGTCGGGCGGCTGGGAACTGCGTGGCTGCAAATTGCCCCGTCGAGATGTCGATATAGGCCAGTCCAGACTGTTCCTCCCCTGGGACTACGGCCACCAGGTAGTTGTTAGTTTTGATGTCGAGGAGCCCGGGCTCGATGACCGTGCCTGGGGTGACCAGGCGTACTACTTCGCGGTCCATGAGTCCCTTGGTATCGCCGGGGCGAGCGGTCTGCTCGCAGATGGCTACTTTATGGCCGCGGTTGATGAGGCGGGCGAGGTAGTTGTCGACCGCATGATATGGGATGCCCGCCATTGGTACTTTAACGCCTTTACCCATTTCACGAGCAGTGAGGACGATCTCGAGTTCACGTGCCGTGAGTTCGGCATCGGAGTCGAACGTCTCGTAGAAATCACCGAGGCGAAAGAAGACTATCGCTTCGGGATAGCGACGCTTGATGCGCAGGTACTGGGAGCGGAGGGGGGTAAGGCTTTCGGTCACAGCGGTCATTTTACCCGATGTATTGGGAGGGTGTCACCCGGTAGTAGGTTGAGTATTTTTATACGGAAAAGGCACTCCGGAGGTCGAAAACGCGCTGAATGAGATCTTCAGCTCCAATCAAATCCGAGACAATGGCAAAGCATTTACATTCCCTTTCTGCCAGCGATCCGATATTCTCCCTGTTAATGCCGCCAATGGCGACGACCGGCAGGTGAGAACGTTTAAGGGCATATTCTAGCAAGGCAACTCCGCCAGGGGGCGCTGCATCTGGCTTGGTGGAGGTGGCGAACACGGGGCCAACGCCGAGGTAATCGACCTCGGGGATTGTCAAAGCTTTGTCGATTTCTTCAGGTGTAGCGACCGAGAGTCCAATGAGCATGTCTGCGCCGACGA
Organism: Dehalogenimonas etheniformans; assembly: GCF_014672715.2. NCBI lineage: Bacteria > Bacillati > Chloroflexota > Dehalococcoidia > Dehalococcoidales > Dehalococcoidaceae > Dehalogenimonas > Dehalogenimonas etheniformans. The sequence goes on from NZ_CP058566.2 coordinate 498,087, forward strand.
CCCGGCGGGCGGCGTCGGAGGGAAGATCGTCCTGCCCGAGGTGAAGGCCTTCAGCCCCGCAAGCTATAGCGAGTCCGGCGTCGTCGTTGACGATGAAACAAGCGTCGTATTCGCGGCACAGTCGGCTGATGGCGACACACTCCTCATACTTACGGCGCATCGGGAAGTCTTTCTCACGGTACTGGATGATCTTGATTCCAGCCTTCAACAAAAAACGGGCGGTCTCCACATTGCCCCGGCTGCCCGAACAGGCATCAGACAGGATGGCGTAGATATCGGTCTGTGGAAGGTTTTTTTTCATCGGGATTGCCCGTGCTAGGCTCCCTGGACGGCTTTCGAAAAAGCCTTCCAGAAGGGGTCAACGATCGGATGGACAAGGCGAGTCTCTCGGCCTCGGTCGACGAGTACCATCCCGGCTTCGGGCGGGGTCAATTCCCCGATGATCGACGACGGGATTCCTTTAGCACTGAGCGCCTGGATGATGTCGCAAGCCTTATGCGGCCGGCAGGTGATGATCAAGGTGCCTTCGGAAATGGCGGCGTAAGGATCGCTTATACCGAACAGGCGGCAAATTTCGGGCACGCCGTCGGCGACGACAATGTCGTCTTTAATGATCCTGGCGCCCAAGCCGGCGGCCTGGGCTACCTCGAATAAGCCGCCCCAGATGCCGCACTCCGTGGCGTCATGCATAGAACTAACCCCGTTGTCGCGGACACCTACCGAGACCGCGGCCAGGGCGTCATCGACCACCGACATCCGGTAAAAAAGCCCCTCGGCGCGGCGGGCAAAATCATCTCCGAATTCCTTTGCGATCAGACCCGGGAACACCGCGGCGAAGATACCGCAGGCTTCAATGGCGGGACCTTTGGTGACAATGATCTTGTCGCCCTCCTTGGCGAAACGCGGGGATACGTATTCAGAAAGTTCACCGGTGCCAATCATGGTAGCGCCCCCGACCATGGGATAGTTGCAGCCTTCATAACGGGCGGTGTGGCCGGTGATAATATTAATACCCATCTTTTCGCATTCCCGGTGCATGACCTCCCACATTGAAGCCAACTGTTCCTTGGTCATGTCCATCGGTAGATTGAGGTCGATCGACAGGAATTTGGGCTTGAGACCTGAAGTGACCGAATCCGAGGCGATGATGTGAATGGCGAACCATGCGGCGCGCTCGAAGCCATATTGAGGCACGATGAAAATAGGATCGGTAGTGAATGATACCGCCTTGCCGCCGATCTCTGCGATGCCGACGTCGACACCATGCTGAGGACCGACCAGAACCTTATCACTTTTGGCGCCAAGACGGGGGAAAATTATCTCCCGGAAAATTTCCGGAGAGATTTTGCCAATTTCAGGCATTTCAGCAGTGGCCATAATTAATAAACTCCTTACATAAAATAAATTCCGGAAGGCAATGCGCTTCCGGAATTTATCTACTTCCCTACGCTCGCATTACCGAGACCAGGTTCCAAGGGTCGCCCCGATCAATAATCGGGTCTCTCAGCCTTTCGGCTCCCCCAGTAAATCCTATTCAATTGTAGGTTATGATAGCATAAATTAAGGGCGGCTAATAGCGTAGCACCGCGGCGACACCGGTGTCGCTCGGCAGTTCATCCGATTTGAGAGAATACACGTTGCCGCCAGTGGCAAGTGTTTTCTTGATCAGAAACTCTATAAGATCGTAAGCGCCGTTGGATGGTTCTTTGACTACCTTGACGCAATGTTCGGCTTCGTCGAAGGCGCCCCAGCGCTCCAGTCCTTCGGCGAAGAAAAGAGAATAAACCCGCCCGTCGACCGCTGCCGGAATGACCTGCGCCAGATCGCTGATCGAAGGACCCTGGCCGGTGGCATTGATATATTGGGAAAGCCTCTTAGACTGCTCCTGCATGAAATATGGGCGCACTAATTTCCAGGCATTTTTCTGCAGAGTATCCGGGTTTACCCGGTCCGGGTTGCCTTCAATGCCTTCGGAGAGCAAATTGTCGTAGCTGCAAACCGTTCGGAATAGAGCACGGTGGTTTTCTACTCCAGCAACGACAAGGGGCGCTTTTTCACCGGCCAATACGGTTTCCAGGCTACGGTTTACCTGCTGGAAAAATATGGCCGCGCGTTCCTTTTCCAGGTCATTGGGGGCGCCTTGTCCGTGGAACATGGTAGCCCCGGCTCCTAGGGTATGTTGCTGGAGCTGTTTTTCAGCTTCGTCATAACGCATGGATTCCTCAAGGCTATGCGGCATCTTAACCGGAATGATTTCCTGGCAATTACCCATCAGGCACCTGAAAAAAGCCGCCCGGTTCAGACTTAGGGCCAGAAGATAATAGACTCCATCGTTGATCACTAGAGGCAAAAGGGGCTTTATGAAGTACTCGCCGGATGCCACCGCGGTCTCGGCGACCTCAAAGGGCAGATTGAAATGGGAGAATGAATTTCTAGAAATAAAGAGGGCGAGTCCTTCCTCCTGGTGCTGCCAAAACAGAGCATCCCGGAGCAATTCCCGGGCGGGCGAAAGCAGATTGCGGGCTTCCGCGGTTTTCAATCCCATTTGAGTGAGTTTGGTTTCGGCATCATCAAGGAGATGCCGCAGGAGCAGGGGATCGCCTTCCATATCGGCAACGCGGTGGGTGGGCATGTAAATAGAGACTGCCGGACCATCCGGTTTTTGAAGCAGGGTCAGCAGATCAGCTTTTCTCAACACATCCATGGGGTAACATTCCTCCTTGTTATCAATAGTTTTATATAAAATCCATCTTATCGCCGGAGTCAGTCAGAACCTTGCTCACGACCCGACGGCATATATTATCGTGTGTCGGGCGCTCATCCGCTATCCGTAATCATACTTATTCTCCGCCCGTTGGGTACGTATTCAACGACGGTTCCCCAGCCTTAACAACTTCCGCGAGTTAGGTACCCCGCATCGAATAATTGAGTAATTCTACGGATTTTAAAGTCTGTCCCGGAGGGTTAATATAGAGGTAACAAAGCCGCCGCCGACGTGGCAAGAATTCGATAATCGGTGAACGAGGAGGGACAGAATGGAAGAGAACACAAACAGAGGTTTACTGGCAGGGCTGTTGATGGGGACAGCTATCGGTGTCGGTCTGGGCTTATTGTACGCTCCCAGGAGCGGCGCCGAAACCAGGGACATGCTGCGAAAACGTGCTGATGAAATGAAAAGCCGCGCTGAATCCCTGGGCAATTCAATCCGGGATAAAGTCGCCGCAATCGGTCATCCAATAGGAGGTGACGGTTCGGGAGAAGCAGAGCCTTAAACCGCGAGATAAATAAGGGAGGTTGGATTATGGAGAAAGGAAAAGTCATGGGAATTGCTGCCGGTGTTTTAGCCGGGGCGGCCTTTGGGGCTGGCGCAGCGTTGCTGCTGGCTCCACAGTCCGGCCGAAAAACTAGGAGCGATATCCGAAAACGAGCAGAAGACCTGAAAGCGCGAGCCGACAGCTTTGTTGCTGATATCAAAGAACGCGATGAAGCCTTTTGCCAGGCGGTCAAGGAAGGCGCTGACGATTACCGCCGGGATATGATGGCAAAGTACGGATAACTTAAAGAGCTGCGATTCGTTGTAAAAAATAAAAGGAGGAATCAAATGGAAAAAGGTGTGACCAAAGGTTTGGCAATCGGACTCATCGTCGGGGCGGCGATCGGAGCTGGGCTGGGACTGTTGTATGCCCCTCAGTCGGGTAAAAAGACCCGCAAGGAGATCATTGACAGGGCTGAAGACTTCACCGACACCGTCAAAGAGCGTGCTGAAAAATTCAGTGACCTGGTGGGCAGCAAGACCGATAAATACCGCAAAAAGATCATGGAATCGATCTCCTAAACGGACGATCCCCGAGAAGCAGGAAATGGATTAGACATAAACCCTATCTTCCCGTGCCTGGCAACAGAAGCCAGCCGAAAGGACAATAACTCGGCTGGCTTCTGTTGTTCTGCAGTGAACCGGATTTGTTGTAAGATATTTCGAGCGAGGTCATTGTTGGAAGCCGATTTCAAGGGCCGGGCGCGTTTGCGCAACGAAGCCGGGACTGTCCGGACGATGGTCAGCATGTATTGCGGTGAAATCCACCGTTCAAAAGAGCTGTGCAATGAATGCCAGGAACTGACCAATTACGCCATGGAGCGGCTCGACAAGTGCCCTTTCGGCGAGGGCAAAACGGTATGCTCGCTGTGCGAGGTGCATTGTCACAAGCCTGAGATGCGACGGAAGATCCGTGATGCTATGCGATATGCCGGTCCCAGGATGATCTCAAGACACCCATTGCTGGCCATCAACCATCTCATTCACAAGCGGCGCAAAAAGCCTGTTCCCCAGAGTTGAAATGCATTTACCCCGGTCCGGCAGTTTGTGAAGAATATGGCCATCTATCCGCGTCCAGGGTATAGATAAGGCCCTCGCAAGTGTTGCCGCCCCGGACCGATTCCGCGTAATATCCAGCCTGGACCATGCCCAGACGGGAGGCTAACCTCCGAGAGCGGAAGTTACGGGGATCGACGTCGACAGTGATTCTGCGTTTGCCCAGGGCACTGAACAGATGGGAGGTGACCGCCGGCACTGCTTCTGTGGCATAACCTTTGCCTTGAAATTCCGGAGCTAGGGTGAATCCCAGTTCAACTTCACCACGCTCGGCGTTAACGAAATGGATTCCGATATCGCCTATCAAGATGTGATCGTCGCCGAGGAAAATACCCAGTTGGTACCAGGTTCCCGGTTGATCAAGCTGATCTGCGGTGCCGGAGATGAAGGCGGCCGCATCGGATATCGCGGCAGGGTGAAACGATTGGTAGAGGTAAACATCCGGAAGCGACCGGTATGAGAACAACGCCCCGGCATCACCCTGATTCAGCTTCCGAAGCCGGAGTCTTTCAGTTTGGATCGAAACTTCAGCAGCCGGCAAAGAGTTTACCCGACGCCTCAAGTTACAACAGCCCTTCAGCCTGACGCGGCTGGCCTTCCCGGAAGAAACCGATGCGGATCCGGGCCCCTTTCTCCAGACGTGATAAAGCCAGGTTGAGGTCTGAAGCGGTGTTCACAGCCGTGGCGTCGATCCGGGTGATGACGTCGCCGGGTTTGAGACCAGCTTGTGCCGCGGGCATTCCGGGTTTAACTGCGCCGATGTAGGCGCCCGAGAGAACCCCCAGGCCATGAGCGGCGCTATACTTGGCGGCATCAGCCACAGAAGCGCCGAACGAAGGCGCCTGGGAAGCCCTGGCTTGCGAAAGGTAATATTCAAGCTGCTGACGGTCGAAACCGATCACCAGTTTGCCATCGATGTCGGTAACCGGAACAGCCATTCTGCCGGTTCGCCGGGCCAATTCTTGGGCGGCAGAGGCGTCACGAGACACGTCAATCTCTTCAAAGGGTATACCGCGTTGTGAAAGGAACTCTTTCACGGTATGGCAGTGCGGTCAGGTCTGAGTGGTGTAAACGGTCACTTTCATATCTATTTTACCTCATAATTAGTATATCGCTACTCTTTGTTACGCTCAAAATCCGGAAGTGACTTGCTCGCGAAGGAACGGTATTATTACTGTTTGATAACAAGCCTCAGAACCTGGAGGAAGGCGAATGGAAGGACATGGTGAATCCAAATTGGCGGTCATTGCCGCTATTATTGCCAATCTGGCTATCGCCGTCATCAAGTTCATCGCCGCAGCTATCTCGGGTTCTTCGGCGATGATATCCGAGGGTATCCATTCCCTGGTGGATACAGGTAACGGAGGCCTTATCCTTTTAGGGATGAAGGAATCCAAGAAGAGCGCTGACGCGTTACATCCGTTCGGATATGGAAAATCGTTGTATTTTTGGACACTGGTAGTTTCAGTATCAATCTTCGGGATCGGCGGCGGATTGTCACTCTATGAAGGCATCTCGCACATTCGTCACGTCGCCCCCGAAGCGGTAACCTCGAATCCGACGATCAACTACATTGTCCTCGGCATCGCTACTTTGATAGAAGGATGGTCGTTTTCGATAGCTATCCGAGAATTCCGCAAGTCGAAGGGGCAAAAGCGATCGTGGCAGTTCATCAAGAGTACGAAGGATCCAAGTACTTTCACCGTCGTCCTGGAAGACGGCGCTGCCATGCTGGGTTTGATTTTTGCTTTCCTCGGCGTCTTCTTCGGTCATCTCTTCCACAACCCGTACCTCGACGGTACGGCTTCGATCATAATAGGTTTGCTGCTCATGAGCGTGGCTTTCGTTTTAGCCTTTGAAACTAAAGGATTACTCCTAGGGGAAGGCGCAGATCCACAAACCGTTGCTGACATCCGCCTGAAGGTAGTATCCGACCCAGCGGTGGATCAGGCTGCAGAAATCTTGACGATGTACATGGGCCCTCACGATCTTCTGGTCAACCTAGGAGTCAAATTCAAGACAGGCATCACCGCCGAAAAAATGCATGACGCGATTCACCGGATAGAGAAGAACATCAACGCTGATTACCCTGAGTGTGTCAGAGTATACATCGAAGTAGAGTCACTGGGTAGGAGTCAATCCCCGGACGAATCCGAATGAAAAAGCCCCCTCTATTGAGGGGGCTTTCAGTATCGGTATCACCTTGCTTATTGGGCGACGACCCGGCGCCGGCGATCGATCTTACCCGGAATAACTACCGGCTCTTTTTCGGCGATCGCTTCTTCCTGGCTAAGGTGACGGCCAGGATAATTGACCCAACCGCATTGAAAACATTGCTCGTAGGCGCCGTATTCATCGCTGTCGCCGTAGAGGTCGCCGACGTGACAGCGCGGACAACTCTTGATCTTGTACACTGGATCCTCCTTCTTGAATCGATCCGAACACCGACATTTTATACCCAGTGGGAGACGATGTAAGTGACCAAGGTCACTCAGTCGGCCACGAATGCGATCTCATTCTTATTATCAACAGATTGCATTCACACTCTCTCCATATTCGGTTGATATGATGGAAGAAACGGAGAACCCGGGCCTTTTCCATTTACGTCCGCATAGGACGTGACCAATATCAATTGATTGCGCCCTTCGAAAGAACAAGGATATATTATGGATGTGACTAAAAAGATCCTGGTAGTGGACGACGAACAGAAAATTGTGGATATTGTGCGCGCTTATCTGGAGCGAGAAGGCTTCCGAGTGCTTACCGCTTACGACGGTGAAACAGCCCTGAAAGTATTCCGCCAGGATAAGCCTGATCTTATCGTACTCGACCTGATGCTGCCGAAACTATCCGGGAACGACGTCTGCCGCATTATCCGAAAAGAATCGGAAGTTCCGATCATCATGCTTACCGCCCGTGATGAACTGACCGACAAGATCGTCGGGCTGGAAATCGGCGCCGATGACTACCTGACCAAGCCCTTCGAAGGGCGGGAACTGGTGGCCAGGGTGAAGGCGATACTGCGGCGAACCGAACCAAGAGCGTCTGTTCCACTCGTCCGGTGTGGAGACATCACGGTGGATACCGAGCGACGGCAAGTCAAAGTCAGGGACCGGATAATCGAACTCACCACCACTGAATTTGAATTACTCAAACTGTTGGCGTCATATCCTGGTAAGGTGTTTTCCCGGACTGACTTGCTTGACCGGCTCCAGGGCGACGCCTACGAGGGTTACGAACGGACTATCGACAGCCACATCAAAAACCTGAGGCGTAAGATAGAGCCCGATGTGGATAAACCTTCCTACATTCATACCATTTACGGTGCAGGTTACAAGCTGGAGCTGCCTGCGTGAAAAGCCTGGCCTGGAAAATCGGCGGCGCTCTCGTCCTGACCGCACTCATTGCCGTCTCAGTCATGGCATACTTAACAAACGAGAATACGCACCGGGAGTTCCATACTTATATCCAGGCTAATCCGGCTTTCGAAGATACTGTCGCCCGAACCCTGGGACTGGTCTATATCCGTGGCGGCTGGTCGGGGCTAGCTGATGTGCTACCGCAGATGCTGGCCTTCGAAGGCGACCGGCTAATTGTGGCCGACGTCAACAACATAATCGTCGGCGATTCGGCGGGGCTGGCGATCGGTCAGACGGTTGGCCAGGCCCAGTTGACCGGAGGACATGAAGTTGAAGTAGCGTCGGGCTTTCCCAGTCCCGGCGACGGACAGGTGGTAGGACAATTTTTCTATCTCGGGCAGGCGGGTGGGGTGCTCGACGCAGAGCAGACGTTCTTGAGTCAAACCAACCGCTGGCTATGGCTTTCGGGCGGCATCGGCGTGGTCATTGCCGTGGCGCTGGCGGCAGCGCTGGCCTATAGTTTCATCCAGCCGCTTCGCGCACTGAGCGCTGGCGCCAACGAGATTGCGGCCGGCAACCTGGGTTACCGGGTGAGGGTGAAGTCCAGGGATGAGACGGGAAAATTGGCCGAATCATTTAATATTATGGCCGGGTCGCTCGAAAAAAGCGAACAAGCCCGAAAACGGCTGCTGGCCGATGTCGCTCACGAATTGAGGACGCCACTGACCATCATTAATGGTACGGTGGACGCCATGATCGACGGCGTAATGCCCAAAGACGAGGGGCAATTAAAGATCATCAAGGGTGAAACGGTGGTACTAACTCGCCTGATCAGCGACCTCCGTGATCTGTCCCTAGCCGAAGCCGGCAAGCTCAAATTGGAAAATTCAATGATCGACCTGACCGACCTGGTGCAATGGAAACTCGACCAGTTCCGCCCGATAGCAGAAGCCAAAGGCGTGACGATCAAGTTCGAGGACGGGAACGAAATGTTGCCGGTATCCGCCGACTGGGTGCGCATGGAACAGGTGCTGGCCAACCTGTTGTCCAACGCCATCCGGCACACCCCGGAAGGGGGGGCGGTCACCGTTCATCTGTCTCAAACGACCCTAAAGGGCAAACCTTCGGTAACCATCGCCATAGCCGATACCGGAGAAGGCATTGTCCTGGAAAAGCTGGAGCATATCTTCGATCGATTCTACCGCATTCAGGATTCGAGGGCGCGGACCGAGGGTAACGGCGCCGGATTGGGGTTGGCCATAGTTAAACAGATGGTGGCGGCTCAAGGCGGCGAGGTAACGGTGACAAGCGATCCAGGCGAAGGGTCCACTTTCCTTGTTACGCTACCGGGAATCGAGAAACCGTCCGACCAGGTCAAGCCCGGATCATCACCAGAAGCATCTTGAATGGGGTGACGGCTCTGATGGCATGGGGCTCGTTGGCCGGCATGATGATCATCTGACCTTCGATCACCCGGTTCTTTTGGCCCGAGATGCTTATCTCGGCTTCGCCATCAATAGCATAAACGAAGGCATCAAACGGCGCCGAATGTTCCGATAAGCCGTGCCCGGCATCGAAGGCGAAGACTGTTATGGTCCCGGCTTTTTTGTCTGCCACGGTGCGGCTGACCACCGCCCCGTCCTGATAGCCGATCAGCTTCGCCAGTTCCACTACCCGTCCGACCAGCGATTCCTGTCTCGTCATAATCTTCCCTCCGATGGTTCTTTGTTTCAGTGTATCACACCAAACTACCGGGTTTTACATCATTCAGTCGCTGGGTTATACTCTGCCGGAAAAATCGCCGTTTTTCACACCAAGATTCAATCTGGAAGGATTACGCATGGTCGAGAGTGTCCTGCCCTGGGTGCTTTTTAACATCTTTCTGGTAGCGATGCTGATGTTGGATCTGCTCGTTTTCAATCGCAAAGCCCACGCTATCGGGATGAAAGAGTCACTCGTCTGGACTGGCGTCTGGGTCAGCCTAGCTGTCATTTTCGGGCTTGGCATCTGGTTCTTCGAAGGTTCAACTCATGCCATCAGTTTTTTCAGCGGGTATGTCATCGAGGAATCCCTCTCGGTAGACAACCTCTTCGTCTTTCTAATGCTTTTCACCTATTTTTGCGTGCCCAAGGAACACGAACACCGCGTCCTGTTCTGGGGTGTGCTGATGGCTATCGTACTCAGGGCTGCTTTTATCCTAGGCGGTATCGCCCTGTTCCACGCCCTCGAGTGGATAATTTACGTATTCGGCGCCTTCCTGATATTTACCGGCATTCGCATGGGTTTACAATCTGACGACAATCCGCATCCCGAAGCCAACCCGGTGGTCAAATTACTGTGTAAATTCCTGCCGATGACTCCTAAGTATCACGGGGGGAAATTTTTTACTCTGGAAAACGGCCGCCGCTTGGCAACGCCCCTGTTTATGGTTTTCATGGCTGTTAATTTGACCGATGTCATTTTTGCCGTTGACTCGATACCTGCTGTGCTGGCGATCACCCAGGACCCGTTCATCGTCTACACCTCTAACATGTTCGCCATTATGGGCTTGCGGTCCATATATTTTGCCCTGTCGGGTTTTGCCAAGCGCTTGCACTACCTGCATTACGGCTTGGCTGCAGTACTGGTCTTCTTGGGTGTCAAGATGATACTCTCTGGATTTATCGAGATACCGACCGTTCTTTCCCTGCTCATTATCGCCACGATCCTGGGAGTCGCCGTTATCGCCTCTCTCCGCCGGCCGGCAGTGGTAGAAACAACCGCGGAAACGTTTCCTGCGGACGTAGAAAAGAAGGAATAGGGCGTATGTCAGCGACCAAAGCTTTCCTCGACTTAGTCCTGGAAAGACTGGGGACCGTCACCGGCAAAAGCATGTTCGGCGGTTTCGGCGTGTTCCACGACGGGGAGATGTTCGGTTTGATCTCCAATGGCATTCTCTACCTGAAAGCCGACGATTCAAATCCGGAAGACTACCTGGCGCGCGGTAGCAACCAGTACAAACCGATGCCCTATTTCAGAGTACCGGAAGAGGTCTTCGAAAACTCCGAAGAGTTGCCGAAATGGGCCCAGAAATCGGTGACCATCGCCTACGCCGTGCCAAAAAAGAAGAAATGATGTTTCAAGGAATGCGCATACTCCGGTTCTCTTGATGGTATAATCGTTTCCGAAGCGAGGAAAGCCATGTCTGACCTTGAGGACTACAAGATCATGTATCGCAAACAAGAGGCGGAATTCCTCGCGGAGCGGAAAAAACTCATCGCCCAGAAACAGCTTATCGGCAGGGTGTTTACCACCGAGGCAATTCACAAACGTGAGCATATCGAAAAGCGCATAGCCGAACTGGAGCGCAAAATCATCGAGATCCGTACCATTCTGGGCGAAAACTACAAGAACAACTAGCTCATGGACGCCAAGAGCTTTTCAGGGCTGGTGTCACAAGCCCTGGACAACCTGCCAGATGAATTCCTGGACCTTTTGGAAAACGTCGAGATCGTCGTCGAAGACTATCCCTCCCTCCGGCAAAGACGCGGTTCCAAGCGCAATGAGCTGCTCGGTTTATACGAGGGAGTTCCCCTTACAGAACGTGACACCCACTATGGGCTGGTGCTACCGGATAAAATCACAATTTTCCAGAAACCTATTGAAGCGATCTGCAGGACGGATGCGGAAATAATCGACCAGGTAGAAAAGACGGTGCGTCATGAGGTTGCTCACCATTTCGGCATGACCGATGTGCAGCTCGATGAAATCGAGGAAGGCTGGTCGAAGGAAGGCTGATTTGTCCGAAGGCGATGTCATCCGGAAAACTCCACTCCCAATCACGATCGAAAGTCTCACCCGCGATCTGAAGGCGCTGGGCCTGGCGCCCGGAATGACGATACTTGTTCACTCCTCGTTATCCGCGATGGGGTGGGTGTGCGGAGGGGCGGTGGCTGTCATCAAGGCACTCGAGGAAGTTCTTGGGGAGACTGGCACCCTGGTGATGCCGGCTCATTCCGGCGAATATTCCGACCCGGCTTACTGGAAAAACCCTCCCGTTCCTGAAACATGGTGGCAGACGATCCGCGACCAAATGCCGGCATTCGATCCCGACCTGACGCCAACACGAAGCATGGGAGCCATTGCCGAAACTTTCAGAAAACAGACTGGGGTAGTTCGGAGCAACCATCCTCAAGTGTCATTCGCGGCGCGTGGTCCCTCTGCGTCCGAAATAATATCCGATCACTCGTTAGAATACGCTCTCGGCGACCATAGCCCGCTGGGGAAATTGTACGCCATTGGCGGGCATGTCCTGCTTTTAGGTTGCGGGTACGGCAACAACACCTCGCTTCACCTGGCGGAATTCCGGGCGAATTATCCCGGGAAACGAGTTGAGCGGGGAGGGGCGCCCGTCGTTGAGAACAGGAAGAGAGTTTGGAAAGTCATCGAAGACTTCGGTGATGATTCGGACGATTTCGAAAAAATCGGGGCGGATTTCGAGTTATCTTGCGCCGGAGAACTCCGGATCGGCAAAGTTGGACTGGCCACCGCTCGGCTGATGCCCGTTAGAGTCCTGGTCGATTTTGCTGTGGGCTGGATGGCTCAGAATAGGAACCTTGGGGAGTAAAAAGGATGGAACGCTGCGGCTGGGCTAACGGAGATGAATTAATGGCCAAATACCATGATGAGGAGTGGGGCATTCCCACCCACAGCGACCGGAAACATTTCGAGTTCATGATCCTTGAAGCCTTCCAGGCGGGACTTTCGTGGATGACGATACTCAGAAAACGCGAAGCCTTCAAGAAAGCCTTTGCCGGGTTTGATCCTGAGGCAGTGGCCAAATTCGACCAGACGAAGGTTTCCGAACTGCTCAATGACAAGCGCATCGTAAGGAACAGGCTCAAAATCGAAGCAGCGATAACTAACGCAAGAAAATTCATCGAAATTCAAAAAGAATTCGGATCATTCGATAAATACATCTGGGGGTTTGTCGAAGGGAAGCCAATTGTTCATAAGCAGAACGACTTGTCTGAAATTCCGGCAACGACCGAGCTTTCAGACATTATCAGCAAAGATCTGAAAAAACGCGGCTTCAAGTTTGTCGGGTCGACGATCGTGTATTCCCACCTCCAGGCGGTGGGCATCGTCAACGACCACCTGTTGGACTGCCCCAGGTACCAGGCGGCGGCAGGGAAATGAACAAAACAAAGACGCCCCGGAGATTTTCCGGAGCGTCTTTTCTACCTTAGCCTAGAAATCGATGACGAATTTGCCGTCTTTATAGAGCAGGTCGCCGTCGACGCGGATCTCTCCGCCCTGACGCAGATCGCAGACCATGTCCCAGTGAATGGCGGACTCGTTGACCGAACCAGTCTCCGGATAGCCCGCGCCCAAGGCCATGTGGAAGCTGCCGCCGATCTTCTCATCGAACAGTATCTCACCGGTGAACCTGGTAATGCCCTCGTTGGTGCCGATGGCGAACTCACCCAGCCGCCGGGCGCCTTCATCGGTATCGAGGGTTTTCAGTAAAAACTCCTCGTTCTTCTCCGCGGTAGCCTTAACAACTTTGCCGTTTTCAAACCACAGCCTGACGCCTGTGACCTCGCGACCGCTTTCGATGGCGGGATAAGAAAAATAAACGTGACCATTGGCAGAATCTTCAACCGGTCCGGTGAAGACTTCACCGTCGGGCATATTGTACTGGCCGTCGCATTTTACGAACTTGCGTCCCTTGATCGACAACTTGAGGTCGGTACCGGGGGCAGTGACATGCACTTCTCTCCGCCCTTTAAGCCAGTCAACTACTTTTTGCAGGCGGTCGCTTTGCTTCAGCCAATAGCCGATGGGATCATCCAGGTCAGGCATGCAGGCGCCGAAGACGAAATCCTCGTATTCCTCCAGGCTCATTTCAGCGTCCTGGGCCATCGCCGCTGTCGGAAAAGGGACTACCACCCAGTTGAATTCACCGGTTCCAGAACGTTTCATCATCGTCTTCATCAGGCCGGACCGGCCTCGATCGAATAGCACCATTTTTTCAGGGGCGACATTCGATAATTTCTTGGTATTATCGTCGGCCAGGACGGCAAACCGGGCATCATATTCCTCGGCAATATAGCGCTGAGGCTGGTGAACGTACTGGATCTGTTCATCGGTGCCGAAGCGGTATAGGATGTCCTCGAAATCGCCGCGGGGCAAAACGATCGGGAATCCTCCGGCCTTTACAACCTCTGTGTAAATTGCCCGGGTGAGCGGCTGGGCGGCAACCGGCGCGTTAATGACGACCTTATTTCCGGATTTGATCTTGGTGGAGTATTTAACCACCAGTTCGGCCAGTTTCTGGATACGGGGATCGGCCATGATTAGTCTCCTTTTTATTCTATCGGAATATTCTAGTCCTCATACGAACATGGGGCAAGGACTCAAATTGGAACGCTTTGCGAATAATGTCACATTGAAGACGAAAGACGCTCGAGTCAATCAAAGATATTGGTTATTTTAACGACGAGGGCGCCCCGCGATTTTATCGCGGAATCGTTGGTACCGACGTCGATGTGGATTACGGGTATACCGTACCCCTCGTAGAATTTCAACAGTGGCAGCGTTTTCTCAGCGAAGATCGCCAGTTTTCGCACCACGTCTTCCTTGGTATCGTCGACTCGCCCTTCGCGATCGCCGCCGGCGTTGGTGCAGATCCGTTCCCGCACCGTTGCCGCATCGCATCCCAGGACGACTACGGCTTTCATTTTGATTATTCGTTCGAGGCCAGCAGCCTGTCCGGCGTGACGGGGCATGCCGTTCATTATTATGAGGTCACCACTTCCGATACGATTTTTTTCTATGAATTCGCCCAACAACTTCTCTGCAATGCCAAACTGCGAATCGGTCAGGAGGGCGCCGGAGCCCAAAGAGATTTTCACGATTTCCAATTCAACTTCGGAAAGCAAATCCGTAGGATTCGCAGCATAACCACGCAACTGAGCGCCAAAATCGAAATGGAAACATTTACGGCCGGCAAGACCTTCGTTCTCCAGGAGATCACCTAGAGGCGTCTTGCCGGAACCAGTTGGTCCGAGGAGCAGAATGGCGTTTGGTAAATATTCAGATTGGTTTTCGTCCATAATCGTCCTAATGAATGAAGAATTTGGCCATCAAGCCACTAGCAGCGCCAGCAAAGCCAGGAGTAACGCGATGTCGAGCAGGAGCAGCAGGGACGTCAATTGGCGCCCCGGGTCTTGTTGCCTTGATGCTTTGATTCCAAGGAACGCGGCTGGTATTAGGAGAAAGGGAAGAGCCAGTACCAAACCGACGAAAAGAGATATGGCCAAAATGCTGCATGAAGCGGTGACACTATAGATAATCAGGAAAGACATGACGCTGATAGCGGCAGCCGATAATCCAATCGAGATAGCGGCTGAAGGCAATCTCGCCCTAGCTGGTGAAGGGTCTGTATTCAAACTCCGGCCGCCTTCCGGTCTATGTCTTTAATGAAGGCATCCTTGCTGGCAATATAGGACTCGATATCTCCCGGATATTGTTTTGCCAGAGTGGATTTCAGGAGGCAATATGCCTCCAATTCATCGGGATGGGCCATCATGTAATCACGAAATGCGAGGTGGCGGGCGATTTGCGGATTACCGTACTGGAAGACATGCAAGTGGTGGCTCCGTTCGCCCGAGGTTTCCTTAACAAAGAAACGTCGACCGGGAATTCCGTATTCGCCCCTGCCAGAATATCCAACGGCGGCCAACCGGCCGTTCGCGGCGTCAACCAGATCGATATTCGTTACCACCGGCATCATGTCGATGATCGGTTTGGCTGCGGCACCGGGAATCGAGGTGGAACCGATATGATGAATTTCCGTAACCAGACTCCCCAGGGCAACCTTAACGGCTTCGGCCTCAGAATTGAATACTGTAGGCCAGGCCGGGTCATAACAGACTACCTTGACTTTCCTGGATTGACGGATATTCACGAACAAATAAACCTGATTTTCCTGTTGACAGCGCAACTAGCGTAGTGGCATACTCTAGTGCGGTTGAAAGTTGGTATCCAAGCCAAGGTATTTTGTCCCACGGTCCGGATGACCAAACCGTAAACCAAAGTATATAAAAAAAAGGAGCAAATGTCATTCATGGCCCAAGACAAAACCATTCAATGCGCAGACTGCGGCTCTGATTTCACGTTCAGCGCCTCTGAGCAGGAGTTCTTCGCCTCCAAGGGTTTCACCAACGAGCCCAAGCGCTGCCCCACCTGCCGCCAGGCCCGCAAGCAGACTCGCGGCGGTTCCGGCGGTTCCAATTCAGGAGGCGCTCGCCAGATGTTCCCTGCCGTATGTGCTGCCTGCGGCAAAGAGACCCAGGTGCCCTTCGAGCCCCGCAACGGCCGCCCGGTTTATTGCAGCGATTGTTTCGCTAAATCCAAGAGCGCCTACTAATTTCCCCGAGTATGAAATTCAAAGAGCCCCCTGAATGGGGGCTCTTTGTTTTGTGCAATTCGCAAAATTGACTAAAATGTCGCGATGAAGATAGTTATTCTTATCGCCGGGGCGGGGGCTCTGGGATCGGTGTGCCGCTATGCGCTTTCCGGCGCGGTTTACGCCGCGCTCGGCCAGAACTTTCCCTATGGCACCCTGGTGGTCAATGTTATCGGCAGCTTCCTTCTCGGACTGCTGATGCAAATGGGTTTGAATACAGACCTGATCCCGCCGCACCTGCGCACCGTGGTGGCTATCGGCTTCCTCGGCGCCTTCACGACATTTTCTACATTCACCTACGAAACAGTCCAATTTATCCAGGACGGCGCGTGGGGATCCGCTGCGCTTAATATAGCTACCAGCCTTATTTTGGGAATCGCAGCCGTAATCGCCGGGATTTATACCGGGCGGCTCTTTGCGGGAGGGACCTGATGCGTACTATTGAAGGCGAGCAGGTATTGATGCGCATTTTCATCGGCGAGTCTGATATCGCCGGCGGCAAGCTGCTCCATATGGCTCTGCTGGAACTTTTCAAGAAAAAAGGTCTGGCCGGAGCGACTGTTCTCCGGGGAATCGCCGGATTCGGGGCCCACAGCCGGATCCATTCCGCTCACCTGCTGCAACTGTCACAGGACTTGCCGGTAATCGTCGAGGTGGTTGATTCCCAGGAGCACCTAGATGAGGTACTGCCCGAAGTTGGAAAACTGATGACGGGCGGGCTGATCACGATCGAGAAGGCGAGGGTGATCAGCTACTCGCCTGGATAACCCCTGAACCACTGGATCCAATTTTATTTCGAAATGAACCTGGTACTAAAACCATCATTCTCTTGACTACAAATGTCCATAATAGTATACTCAACGCCGCCCCTCAGTCAGAAAGGCGCGGGCAAGGAGATTTTATGCCGGAATTACTTACAGTTAGAGAAGTCGCGGATTACTTGAGAGTTACCCAAAAGACGGTATACAGGTTGCTGCAACAGGGATCGATTCCAGCTTTGAAGGTAAGCCATAGCTGGCGGTTCGATAAAGCCTCGATCGACGAATGGTTGAAGTCAACCGCGGTCGGCGCAAAAGCCAACATCCTGGTTGTCGATGACGATCAGACCATCCGCGACCTTTTCCGTGATATCCTCGAGGATGCCGGACACCGGGTGATCACCGCCGGCAGCGGTGCCGAGGCACTTGAATACATTAAAGCCAAGGATTTCGCGTTGGTTTTTCTCGACCTCAAGATGCCTGGCATGAGCGGGGCGGATGTGCTGAGGAAGATCCGGGCAATCGATCCCGATCTGCCGGTGACTATCATCACCGGGTTCCCCGACAGCGAGTCCATGGCCGCCGCGCTGGCGCAGGGGCCATTCGGAGTGATGAACAAGCCATTCGGCGAGGCTGACGTCCTGAACGCCGTAAAAAGCTTTATTCGAATCGGCCGAAGCTAAGGCGGCCGCCGTGATCACTGGCGAATTCCGATATACCGATTGCTGGGAGAGCACACATGCCAGGTCGTGAGGCTGAGCGTCGCGGCATAACCATCCGCCAGGTCGTGGAGGAACGGTTGCTCGGCGACGCAGCCAATACCTTCCGGACGATGTTCGAACGTTCAGGCACCGCCGTAGCCGTATTGAACGACGCCGGCATTATGGTAATGGCGAACGAAAGTATGTCCAAGCTTATTGATCTCCCTGTGCCTGAGATCGAGGGCAAACACTCCTGGTTCGAGTTCGTAGCCGAAGCCGACCGCAAAAAAGCCCAGGACTATCATCGGCTGCGCCGCAGCCATCCGGGCACCGCCCCGGAGCATTACGAGTTCAAACTGATCGACCAGAACGGCGGCAGTCACGAGATAGAGATCACCGTCGCGATGTTCCCAGGCACCGATCTTTCACTGCTGTCTTGCATCGACGTCACGCACTTGAAAACAGCCCAGGAGATGGGCAGGCTGACCCGCTTCGCCGTTGAAAATGCGCCGGAATCGATCCTCTGGCTGAGCGAAGGGGGGGCCATCCTTTATGCCAACGGCGCGGCTTGCCGCATGCTGGGCTACAACGTCGGTCAGTTGATGTCTCACAACATTTCAGACATCGACACCAGTCGTTCGCGGCGCGAATGGCTCAGGCTGCTCAAGGAACTGAAGCAATCTGGCTCCATGGTGTGGCAATCGGAATACCGCCGGCAAGACGGTCATGTCATCCCGGTCGAAGTCTTGATAAACTACATCCTGCTTAACGACAAGAACTATTATTGGACTTTTGCCAGGGATGCTTCCGCCCGACAGCAGGCGGAAAGGCGCGAACTACAGCTTCAGTCGGAGCTCAGCGTTTCAGCCAGGCTGGCTTCCATAGGAGAACTGGCAGCGGGAGTTGCGCACGAGATCAACAATCCATTGACCGGGATCATCGGTTTTTCCGAGCGGCTGATCCGAAAGATACCTGATGAGAAAATTGGCGGAGACCTCAAGAGGATACACAGCGAGGCGATACGGGCGGCGAAAGTGGTCCAAAACCTCCTGACCTTTGCCCGGCGCAGGCAACCGTCCAAGGAACCGGTGGACATCAACAACATTATCAAAGAATCCCTCGCTCTGCGCGAGTATGAACTCAGGCATCGCGGGATTCAGGTCGTGACCCACCTGGCGGATCTGCCATGTTTCATGGCGGATTATTACCAGATTGAGCAGGTTTTCGTTAATCTGATCGTCAACGCAGAACAGGCGATGACGGCAGCCAAAAAAGGTGACCGGCTGGCGGTGACCACCGGCGTGCTCGAAGGCCAGATACTGGTCACCTTCGCCGATAACGGACCCGGCATAAAACCCGAGAACCTGGAAAAGTTGTTCGATCCTTTCTTTACGACGCGTACCGAAAGCGGCGGGACCGGCTTGGGGCTTTCAATCTGCCATGGCATCGTCCTGGAACACGGCGGACGAATCAGCGCTACAAGCGAATACGGGGAGGGGGCGACGTTTACGGTGGCCTTGCCCCTTAAAAACAACGAGTGTCCCGAGGTCGAAAAGAGCTAGACGGCTCCCAGCAATCTTTTTCGGGCCTCGGATTCGTCCATCCCTTCAACCGCGACGGTTTTATGGCGGCCGGTGCGGCCCCGCACCAACTTGACGGCGTTTTTGGCAATGCCGAGGCGTTCGGCAATAAAATCGATGAGAGCCTCATTGGCGATTCCCCGCTCAGGTGTTGCCGCCACCTTGATCTTGACCGCTTCTCCGTAAAGCCCGACCACCTCGGTTTTCCGGGCGCCGGGCTGGACGTGGATATCGATCAGGGACCGGTTCAAACCCGAGCTTCAATCGCTGCCGGCGTGATGTTTCGAGAACGGTATTCTATCAGCACGGCGGCCAGCAAAATGATGTCAAAGTAGAAAAAATAGGAACCGAGGCTACGCCAGGCAAAAAACACCGGCAGGATAGCCAGCAGCAGCCCCGTCGACGGATACTTCGATCCATTCTTGTAATACCACCATAATCCGCCAGCGAGGGCGGCGATCTCAAGAACGGTGAATATCGCCGACGATTGGATATTGACAATACCCGTCTCCGTCAGGCTGACCAGGCCAACGCCGAGCGGGTAGAGAGGATCGATCATCGGGGCCATCACCGATGTGAACCACAGAACCGGGCTGGCAATAATGAACGGGAGGTTGAAAGCGGCGAACGCCGCAACTGCCAGGCTGAGTCCGACCGCAGCCCGCTTTATTCCCCAAAGGTGATAGGCATAGAGAGTGGCGAACGGTACCAGGAACCATACAGTCTGGTAAGCCGCAGCGCCGGCGCCCAGAAGGAGCATGGCTAGTTTGGGGTGTTTTGGGATGAGCAGCCAGCCGGCGACCATGAACGGGAAGACAACGAGACGTTTCTCCAGCCCAATCAGACCGGTAATCCATAATTCGAGACTGACCGCGGCGGCGAGGGCAAAAATCAATCGGCTGCCGCGGGGAACACGCCAAAGGCCGAACACGATGGCCGCCACTAAAAAAATCCCGACAACCACCTGCATATTGTCCATGCCTGCCAAGACAAAAGGAACTGAAATCAGGAACGAGCCTGCAGGATACGACAAGCGCGATTCAAGCTCAACCGGCACAGCAGCGGGATTGGATTTTGATTGTTCCCATAGGGAGGTGAGCGCCTCCTGGCTGGGATATGGGAAAACTTCAGTAAACCGGCCTTTCTGGATGGGGGTTAAGTTGACAAAGGGGCCGTTGTTATCGCTAGCCAGGCCGTCATAAGTCTCCATGGCGGTGATGATATTTGATGAGGCGTAGGGATTTTTCCCACCGATGAAATTTTCAGTAGCCTGCTGAGTTAAGGCGGCGCCGTCAGAATATCGCGGCTGCGTCTTGAAATAGGCTAGCGCCGATTTTATCGGGTCGCTGAAGGAGTCAGGCTTGATAATATCGGTTTTCAGTCCAATATAGATACCGGCGATAGACACCCCGGCAAAGGCTAATAAAACGACGATCGTTACGGTTACTTTTTTCAAGTGATCATTCCAGCGGGCCAATAACACGTCAGTCCGCGGAAGAGCTACGAACCACAGGACACCAAACCAGGCGATCCAGGAGATGATACCCAGAATAGACTTGCTCGGGGAAACGACATACGGCCCGCCGGTCAGGCTGGAAAATCCCAGTTTCAAAAAGATACTTATGAAAAACAGGTTTACCCTTGGGGTCAGGAGTTTAAGAATCGGTGCGAGTGTTAATCGTTTCAATGTATTTTCAGATACAACTTCAATCGCTGAATTTTAGCAAATACCGCAGACATAATATAACAATAGTGCCGCCAACGGCAATCAGCCACGGTTCTAAAATGGCCCAAACTGTCTGATATAATACCTGTTGAAAAGCAACTCATTGCGAGAGGTAGCCATGCCTTCACTTGAGACCCAACTTTCGAAATTGCTTCAGGACAAGGGCTTAACAATCGGCACCGTGGAATCGGCAACCGGGGGCATGATCGCCGAATGGTTGACTTCGATCCCGGGCTCATCCAAGTATTTCAAGGGCGGATTGGTTACCTATCAAAATGAATTGAAGATACGGCTCGCGGGGGTTAAATACGAAACGCTGCTGGCTTACGGGGCAGTCAGCCCTCAGGTGGCGGAACAGATGGCAGCCGGCGGGCGCAAAGCATTGGGCGTCGACATCTGCATCTCCGATACCGGCATTGCCGGTCCCGGCGGCGAGACGGCCGACAAGCCGGTTGGGCTGTTCTACCTGGGTTTGGCGACTCCCGAGGGCGTCTGGAACCGCAAGTTCATCTTCAAAGGGGACCGCAATAAAAACCGGGAATCAGCCGCGGCAGCGGCGTTAAAATGGGCGATCGAGCGCCTGGGTGGAGCTACAACCCCTTGATAGCGGCTGCTTGGATTTCGAATAACTGCCTGATACCCTTTTCCCCCATGGCGATGACCGCCTCGAGGGTTTCTTTCGCGTAGGCTTTTTTCTCCGCCGTCCCCTGCACTTCTATGAATTCCCCCCTGGAATTCATCACGAGATTGAAATCAGACTCGGCGTTGCAGTCCTCTTCAAAAGCCGGGTCGAGCAGGATATTGCCCTTATAAACGCTGACCGAAACGGCTGCCACCTGCGATCTAAGCGGCATATTCTTAAAGATACCCAGCCGGTGCAGCTTGGAGAACGCCAGGTACAAAGCGACATATCCCCCGGTGATCGAGGCGGTTCTAGTTCCGGCATCGGCTTGAAGCACATCGCAATCTACGGTAAAACTGCGCTCACCCAGGGCTGCCAGATCTGTCACCGCTCGGAGTGACCTGCCAACCAGCCGTTGTATCTCCTGGCTGCGGCCTGAAATCTTACCGGCAGAATCCCGAGGCGTACGCGTGGAAGTCGATCTCGGCAGCATGGCGTACTCGGCTGTTACCCAGCCTGTGCCGCTGTTTTTCAAAAATGGCGGTACTCTGTCCTCCATGGTAACGGACACCACCACCCTGGTGTTGCCCTGTTCGATTAGCACCGAACCCTCGGCATAGGTCTGGAAACCGGCGGTAATCTTAATGGGACGCAACTGATCGAGGGCACGGCCGTCTAATCTGGGCATACTTGTACCTTTCGCATTATAGATTATCGAATGAGGTCAGGGACGAGTTTGGCCGGAGCCGTATACCAGCCACTTGTAGCTGGTGATTTCCTTTAGACCGAGCGGGCCGCGGGCATGCATCTTTTGCGTCGAAATACCCACTTCCGCCCCGAGGCCGAACTGGGCGCCATCGGTGAAGCGGGTCGAGGAATTGACATAAACCGCGGCCGCATCCACCTCGTTTAAAAACCGTTGCGCGTTGGAATAATCCTCAGTTATTATGGCCTCTGAATGACCGTCTCCGTAGGCGGCGATGTGATCGAGGGCTTCATCAAGGGAATCGACGACCTTGACCGCGGCAGTCAGCGCTAAAAATTCTTTGCCCCAATCTTCGTCAACAGCTGATACCAGTTTCAATTCCGGCTGAGAGCCCAGTATGGCCATGGATCTTGGGTCGCAATGCAGTTCGACACCCGTATTAGCTAATTCGGCTGCGGCTTTCGGAAGGAACGCCGCGGCGATTTCCCGGTGGACCAGGATCGTATCGAGGGCGTTGCAGGCGGAAGGCTTCTGCACCTTGGCGTTGTAAACGATGGCAACCGCGCGGTCTATCCTGGCGGAGGCATCGACGAAGGTGTGGCAGACACCTGCGCCGCCGGCAACCACCGGAATAGTGGAATTCTCTTTGACAAACTTGATCAGACCGGTTCCGCCCCGAGGGATGACCAGGTCAATCCGGTCGTTCATTTTCAACAGATGCGGCACCAGGGAGCGGTCAGTGTTATCGATGAACTGGACGACGTTCGGATCGATCCCGGCGCGTTCAAGAGCGCCAATGATTATTTTTACTAACGCGCGATTGGAGTTGATCGTTTCCTTGCCGCCGCGGAGGATGACGGCATTGCCAGCCTTGAGACACAATGCGGTAATATCGACAGTGACGTTGGGGCGCGATTCGTAAATGGCTGCGATTACCCCGAGTGGAACTCTTTTTTTCCCAAGGGTTAAGCCGTTCGAAAGGGTGCGCATGTCAAAGATCTCGCCGATGGGGTCCGGCAGACCGCCGACGCTCCGCACGTCGGCGGCAATCAAATCGATAGTGTACGGAGTGAGAGCCAGGCGATCCAGCATTGCCGGAGCCATACCGATTTTTCTGGCTTCCAACTGGTCAATGGCATTCGCTTCAAGGATTGTCTCTTTTTGGGAGAGGAGGTCAGCGGCGATATTTTCCAGCGCCGAATTCTTGGCCGCGATTCCGGTGTAAGCCAGTTTCCGGCTGGCCAGTTTGGCGCGACGGCACTGCATTTCCAGTTCAATAACGGGGTCCACGGTCATCACCTTAATTCAAGATAGGCAAAGTATAGTTGAAGGTTTTAACTGAGGCAAGGAACCTCGTCAGCCGGCCTCCGGCGCAATTCAGGCGCTTCCGCTACTCGATCCTCCGGATATCGGTGTTTTCAATAATGTCTCGGTGATCTTCCGTAGATGATAACCCGTTATGGAGAGCGTCACTGCCAGCGGGAACACTTTGGGCCTCCTGAACAGGCTGAACGCCAAAAGCCTCCAATAATAAGTACGACCTTTTTCGATAATCCCGAGCTTCCATAATGAACGGAAGAACGCCGCTATGTGGTGAAATTCGAAACGAGGAAGGCGTCCCCGAATTCGCGGGTTGTAGTTGCGCAGGAACAATTTGGTGCGCTCATAATAGTGTTTGGGTGAGTAAATGGTTTCAAGCAGGTGCCGGTAACCCTCTATGAGGGTTTTACGTGGCATCTTTGGTTCGAAATTGAGAGTGGAATCGGTGTTGTCCCCGCCAAAATCCTCGATCATCCGGTTTTCCTTCTCGAGGCGTTGGAATAACCGGGTGCCCCGGGGCGCGTTTAATAAACCCACCATAGCAGTGACTATGCCGCTATTCTGGATAAAAGCTATCTGCGATTTGAAAATCGAGGGTGGATCAGAGTCGAAGCCGACAATGAAGCCACCCTGGACCTGGAGGCCGGCAGCCTGGATTCTCTTGACGGCGGCTACCATGTCACGGTTTTCGTTCTGACCTTTGTCACATTCCGCCAGGCTCTCGGCGTTGGGGGTTTCGACACCGACGAAGACCTGGAAAAAGCCAGCATCCGCCATGGCTTTCATGAGGTCGTCGTCATCGGCAAGGTTTATTGATACCTCGGTCGACAGGCTGAAAGGGAATTTGTTCTTCTCCTGCCAGCTGGTGATGGCGGGAAGCACCTCAGCCTTCAAGTGCCGTTTGTTGCCGATGAGATTGTCATCAACGAAGAATACACCGGAACGCCAGCCGTAATCGTACAGAGATTGTAATTCGCGTACAACCTGATCTGCGGTTTTGACCCTCGGTTTGCGGCCGAAGAGGACGACGATGTCGCAGAATTCGCAATTGAACGGGCAGCCCCGTGAGTACTGCAGCGACATCGAGGAATAAGCAGCTTTATCAAGGAGTTTCCACATTGGCAGGGGCGTAGCGGTGATATCTGGTTTATCCTCGGATCGATAAACCGGCTGTGCCTCGCCCGCCGCCCAATCGGCAAGAAACAGCGGCAGGGTAATTTCAGCCTCATCCAATACGAAGTGATCTACACCCGAGATTCTATCGTACTCGGTAGTGAAATAAGGACCCCCGGCGACGATGGTTTTGCCGGCCGCCCTGGCTTTTTCGATTAATTCTTCCGCCGATTTTCGCTGGATCGCCATCGCGGAAATATAGACTGCGTCAGCCCAATCCAAATCTCTTTGATTGAAACTGGTGACATTGAGGTCAAGCAGTCTGATTTCCCATTCATTCGGCAGCATCGCTGCAATGGTCAACAAACCAAGAGGAGGGAAAGACGCCCTTTTACTGACGAATTTAAGGGCGTGACGGAAACTCCAGAAGGTTTCTGGATAACGGGGATAAACCATGAGAATTTTCATATACCGGCTCCAAGGGGATTTGCAGGTGGGTCTTTATCAGAGTAACTACAAGGAAAGGATAAGTCAACCGTGATGCATTTCCGTTTCTAGCTCGCCGGTCCCCATGGGGATTTCCATTCGCACCTTGATCGCTTCCCCTTCGACAACCACAGGAAAAATACAGGCATCCTTCGTGCGCAATTTGAAGGGTCCGAATTTAAATCCCGAAAGGCATTTACCACTAGAGATGTAAAACTTAGCGCCATGGATCGGGCAGGAAATAACCTTTCCCTCAAGTTTTCCCGAGGCCAATTCGCCACCGAGGTGGCTGCAAGTCTCGTTTATGGCGTAGAAGTTGCCGCTAGAGTTGATAACCAACAATTTCTTGTCGCATACCAAAAAGGACTTCATCTGCCCGTCAAGAATATCTCCGGTCTTTGCCACATCAATGTATTTTTCCATCTAGTATCTTCCGAGGACCCAAATTGTTATATATTATGCGTGGAAGGTCCTCTGTGGTAGATCACCGTTACTTCCTGTTTTTTGTGAATACGTGGGGCGGCATAGACCAAGTCGTGACTGATGGCCTGCTGCAGGCAGACATCGACACAGTTTGCGCAGTAGACACATTTCAACGGATCGTAGCGCACCTGGCGAGATGGCACATCAATAGTTATGGCGCCCGAAGGGCACAATCGAGCGCAATCGTTGCATAGATCGCACTTATTGCTATCCCAACGGACTTTGCCACGAAATCCTGCAACGGGTTCTTTTACAACAACTGGATAACACACCGTTGCCGGTTTGCTGAACAGGTTTTTGATTACGGTCGGCAGCATCCAGGGCATTCGTTTCTCCTAGCGTTCCGTGCAAGAAATGCAGGGGTCGATGGAAAGAGTAATAATGGGCACATCGGCAAGCTCGCAGCCGGGCAGCATCGCGAGGAGGGTAGGAATATTGGCGAAGGTTGGAGTACGGATTTTGCAACGCTCGAGGTTATTGGATCCGTTGCCTTTGACATAATAAAATAGTTCACCGCGGGGTTGCTCAACTCGGGTGATAGTCTCCCCCTCCGGGAATGTGTCGACGCGAACCAACAATTCTCCGGACGGCGCCATCTCCAGGGACCTTGTGACCAGTTCGATCGATTGATAGAGTTCTCTTACCCTGACTAGCGCACGAGCATAACTGTCGCCGGCGGTTTCCACGACCGGCTCGAAACCGATGTCTTTGAACGCGGCATAACCCGTCGATCTTATGTCGGAGGAGACGCCGCTGGCTCGCAATGTTGGGCCGACGGCCCCCAGCAAGCGCGCTTGTTCGGTGGTTAGTATACCCTTGCCTATGGCTCGTTTTTTGAGCGTCGGGTCGTTCAACAGGGTCGGTTTGACCGTTTTATCCATAAAATTCTTGAAATCCGCTAGTTTTGTCTTGATCGTCTTCACTGTTTCGGGATCGATGTCCCGGCGCACTCCGCCTACCAGCACTGCGGAATGGATGACCCGGTTGCCTGTAGTCATCTCCAGGATGTCCATGATGATTTCCCTGGCACGCCAGATCTGCATGAACAGGCTCTCAAAACCCATTGCATCAGCCAACAAACCAAGCCACAGAGCATGACTGTGAAGGCGCGATAATTCAGCCCAGGCGGTTCGCAGATACCGGGCACGCTCTGGAACGGTTACCCCGCAGAGTTTTTCGACCGCTTCGCAGTAGCACAAAGCATGCTGAATACTGCATATACCGCAAATGCGTTCCACAAGAAAGACATTGTTGCGGAAAGGGTTCAACTCGCAAGCTTTTTCGATTCCCCTATGGACGTAGCCGATAACCGGGGTCGCTCCGGTAACGATCTCATCTTCACATTCCAACTTAAGCTGCACCGGTTCAGGAAAGACCGGATGCTGGGGGCCGAAGGGTATTACGGTGCGCGCCATCTAAACCTCCACGTCACAGCGCCAGCAACGGCGGCCCTCTTTTATCGCCATTTCAGGAGTTAAGCCGAGCTCTTCCTCGCCGACCTCGTCAACCTTTCCGAATGGAACGTTTGGCTGCTGTTGTCTTTTCCGCGGTTCCCGCCGGTCAAAAATGGTATCTCTTGAGAGCGCTTCAGCAGGTAGTGGAGGGGTCTCCGGCCAGTCGATAGTTCCGCCAAGGAATTTTTGTATGCTCTCGGCAGCCCGTCTCCCTGATGCAATAGCTTCAATTACCGAAGTCGGTCCCATGGTTATGTCTCCGGCAGCAAATATCCGGTCTTTATTGGTTTTTAGTGTCTCTTTGTCGACACTCACGATATTATGGCCGTCGCGTTGTTCCGCTTCAAGGCCAAGACGCTTCAACAGATCCACTTTTCCACTTACCGCGGCGATAACGCCGGATTTGCGAATTCCCTGATGGGCTCCGAATGCAATCAGAACCGCATCGAAGCCTTCGTCCAGGAGATTTTCCAGGTTATCTACACGGTGGTTGGTTTCGATTTTGACACCAAATCCGGCAATCGCCCCGATTTCCGCATCCAGGATAGATCGCGGCAGTTCGGTTTCGGGGATGCCGTAGCGAAGATGACCGCCAGTTTCAGGCAGCGCTTCAAAAACTGTTACGGCGTTGCCTAGTCTGGCCAGAAAATAAGCCGCGGTGAGCCCGGCAGGTCCGGAACCAACAATTGCAATTCGGTGACCGGTGGATGGCAGAGGCGAGGGTTCCACGTAATGGCCGCGCTCATAGGCCAATCGTTTGAGCAGTTTGATCGAGATACCTTCATTTTGTTTATCCTGCCGGCAGGCGGCTTCGCAGGAAGCCAGGCAGACGCGGCCAAGGATACCTGGAAAAGGCACTGACTGATGGATGACAGCCAGCGCGGCATCGAATTCGCCTTCACCGCATAATCGGACGTATCGGGGGATGTCGATACCGGCAGGGCAGGATTGATGACATGGGGCGTTGAGGCGGATTGCTTTTCTGGGTTGGTAATCAGGCGGCTTCACTAGGTAGGTTTTAGGGCTGTCTTTGGTCACCATCATACCGCCGAGATAGTCGAGAGATTGGTTCTCAAATTTAATCCCGAAGAGTTCGGAAATCTCGTTTTCGATCAGGCTGGCGCACAAGTAGACCGAAGATAGACTGGGTACGGTGTCATTTTTCGCGATTTTAAGCCGCCAGTGCTCCATGTGCTGGCTGTTGTCAAGATTGAAATGATAGATGATCTCAAATCCGCCGTCAGCATCAATGGCCGTGGCAGTACAGAACATGCCGCCGGCGGAACGCATTACCGACGCGTTGGGAACCAATCTTTCGGCGGTCACGACACGTTCGTTATTCATGCGCGGGAGCCTCGGTGTTGAAATCCAGTGCTTGGGCTAAAAGGAAATTGCCCTCGATCACGTTGGTCGGGCAGATCCTGAAACATTCCCGGCACTTTGAGCATTCCTTTGCAGCTATCTCTGGCATGAAGGTCACTTCACGGGAAGCGCCGCGCCCGATAAAGCTGACCGCACCCAGCTTTTTTACCTCGTTGCAGTAGCGCACGCACATGCCGCACAAAATGCAGAAGGTGCCGTCTTTCTTGAACCTGTTGACGTTAGCGCCGTATTCCCTGGCCAGGTCCTTGACGACTTTGGCGCCGGGCGCTTGTGTCAACAATAATTCGACCAAGACCTTGCGAATGCGCCGGATGCGTTCACTTTCTGTGAAGACCACAAGTTTGTCTTCTGCAGGGTAAACACAGGAAGCTACAATCCGTTTTCTGGCGCCCTGGCGTATCTCCACACTGCACAATCGGCAGCCGCCGTAGGGTTCAAGGTCTTTATGATGACAAAGAGTCGGAATGTGGATGCAAGCGCTCTGAGCCGCCTCGAGGATGGTCATTCCGGGGTGGGCAATTATTTCCTGCCCGTCGATGGTAAGTTTTAAGTCAGGCATCTATTTTACCTTATGCCTTACTTTGATCGGCTCTTTGGGGGTGCCTTCCGGTGCATTTCGACCGGGTACTTTCAGAATAGCGCCAAACTTGGGCGGGCAGATGTCTACGCAGGCGCCACACTTGATGCATTTCGATTGCTCTATGACGTGGACCATCTGCTTGGAACCGACTATCGCCGAAGAGGCGCAAGTGCGGATACAAAGCGAACAGGCTTTGCATTTATCCGCATCGATGTAGAAGGTGACAAGATCCGGGCAAATCCCGGCCGGGCATTTTTTGTCGCGGATATGGGTTTCGTATTCCGGGCGGAAATAGCGGAGAGTTGTCAGAAGCGGGTTGGCCGCGGTCTGCCCCAGGGCGCAGAGACAGGCATCCTTCAGAGTCTCTGCCAACTCCTCGAGTGTATCGAGTTCCTCCATTTCCGCTTCGCCGCGGGTAATCCTGGTGACGATGTCGATCATCTGTTTTAAGCCTTCGCGGCACGGAAGGCATTTGCCGCAAGACTCGTCGGCCAGGAAAGTGAGGAAGTATTTGGCCAGGTCGACCATGCAGGTTTCTTCATCCAGGACGATCATGCCACCGGAGCCGACCATCGACCCCAGCTTATCCAATTCATCGAAATCTACCGGCGTATCCATGTATTCTACGGGAATGCAGCCGCCAGACGGACCGCCCGTCTGCACCGCCTTCAGTTTCTTGCCGTCGCGGACGCCGCCCCCGATTTTAAAAACGATATCCTTGAGGGTGGTGCCCATCGGCACTTCCACCAGGCCGGTATTATTCACCTTGCCTACCAGGGCGAAGATCTTGGTTCCGGACGATCCGCTGGTGCCGATGCTTTTGAACCACTCGGCGCCGCGGTTGATGATCTGAGGCACGTTAGCCCAAGTTTCAACGTTATTCAAATTGCTGGGTTTGTTCCATAGTCCTCTGACAGCAGTTCGGATGTATTTCGGTCTCGGCTCGCCGACCCGTCCCTCGATGGCGGTCATCAGCGCGGATGATTCCCCCGATACAAAAGCGCCGGCGCCCTGATGCACTTTGACGGTGAAATCGAAACCGCTGCCGAGGATGTTCTTTCCTAGCAGCCCGTATTCTTCGGCCTGGGCGATAGCCCTGAACAGGTTGGTTACCGCCAGTGGGTATTCGGCCCGCACGTAAACGTAACCTTCGTGGCTGCCAATGGCATAGGCGCCGATCATCAAGCCTTCCAGGACGCAGTGCGGGTTGCCCTCCATGACCGATCTGTCCATGAACGCGCCGGGATCGCCCTCATCGCAGTTGACAATGACATACTTCGGTTCGCCGGGGGCATTCTTGGTGGTGAACCATTTTTTACCGGCCGGGAAACCCGCGCCGCCCCGTCCTCGAAGCTGAGCTTGTTCCACCTCTGAGAGTACTTGATCCGGGGTCATACCTGATACAACCTTGGAGAGCGCCTTATATCCGCCTACGGCGAGGTAGTCCTCAATGTTTTTGGGGTCTATACGCTGATTGTCGCCGAGCACCAGCCGGTACTGGTAACGGTAGAACGGAATATCAGATTGTTTGGCGATCTTTTCGCCGGTAGCGGGATCGGTGAAGAGAAGTCGCTCGACGATATTGCCTGACTTGACCGCGGCGACGACCTCGGGGACATCAGTTGGCTGAACCTGTAAATAACACACATCGGAGGGGTGAATAACCACCACTGTTCCCTTTTCGCAGAAACCGTGACAGCCGGTGTGGCGGATGTCGATGCTGTCGCTTAACCCTTGAGCGGCTAGTTCGGCGATGAACAATTCGCCTAGTTTACCGGCTCCAAGAGCCAGGCAGCCCGTACCGCCGCAGATAGAGATGCATGGTTTATCATGCTTCCGTTGTTCAATTATTCTTTGCCTCAGGCTCGCCAGAGCCCCGGGTGAGTCCAGCCTGTTCATCGTCATTTACTTGTACTGCTCAAGGACTTTCTCGGTTTCTGCCGGGGGCAGCTTGCCGTGGTACTCGCCGTCGACTACCATGACCGGTCCCAGCGCGCAGCATCCCAGGCAGTTCACCGTTTCAAGAGAAAAACGCATATCGTCGGAGGTTTCCCCTGGCCCGACGCCTATTTTATCGGCGGCTTTTTCAAGTATTTTGGGCGCCCCGTGCACGTGGCAGGCGGTACCCATGCACACCATAACGTGATGGCGGCCGTGGGGTTTGAGACTAAATACTTTATAGAACGTAGCCACATGATAAACGCGGTTAAGCGGAACTCCCAATGCTTCGGTGACCCGCAGCAAGGCTTTTTTTGGCAGCCAGCCGTATTCCTTCTGGATTGCCAGCAATGATTGGATGAGCATGTCGGGCTGGCCTTTGAAAGGCTCTAATAGTTTATCAAGTTTACTGAGATCAGTTTCCAACGCTTTCCACCTTCTCGGGTTGCTTGACGCCTTTTTCGGACAACACTTTTAGTCCCAGGACGACACCGTCGATGATAGCCTCCGGCCGGGCGGCGCATCCCGGTACATAGACGTCGACAGGGATCACCTGGTCGACTCCGCCGATGACATTTGGGCAGTTATGGAACACCCCGCCGCTGCAGCCGCAGGTACCGATAACGATCACTACCTTGGGTTCCGGCATCTGGTCGTAGAGGTTGCGCAGCACTCTGGAGTTCCGCTTGTTGGCGGGACCGGTAACCAGCAGCACATCGGCATGTTTCGGGTTGCCCATATTAACGATTCCGAAGCGTTCGACGTCGTAAAGCGGCGTCAGGCAGGCCAGTATTTCGATATCGCAGCCGTTGCAGCTGCCGCAATCAAAATGCAGCAGCCACGGCGATTTTAAACGGGAAGTGGCAACGGCTTTGGTCAGTGTGTTCATCCGAGGGCCTTCAGTGCAAAAATATTGATGGCTCCGAGACCCAGCCCAATCATCCATGTCAGGCGCAGCATGTCGCGCCAGGTCAATCTGGCGGTGATGTTATCGACCACCACGACGACAAACCAGGCCGCCAGAGCCAGCAGGATGCCCCACCCTAGCCAGAACAGCGACATCACTGCCAGAACCAGCACCAGTTCAAAAGTATGGGCGATTTCGATTATCGCCAGTTCCCGGCCGCTGTATTCGGTCATCACCCCTTTTACGATCTCTTGGTGCCCGTGTTCGGACGCGGCGATATCGAACGGCGATTTGCGCATGATGATGATCAGGGCAACGACGAAAGCAAGGAAGACAGGCCACAACGAGGGTAGCAGGGCTGTGCCGATTCCTGAGATCATGAAAGTGCCGGTTTTAATGTAGATAGCGATAGCGCCGAGCAGCAGTATCGGCTCGTAAGCCAGCATCTGCAGCAGTTCGCGGTTAGCACCGGCGTGGCTGTAAGGGGATTTGACACTGAACGCACCGACAATCAGGAAAATATCGGCTACCCCGAGGAGCAGAATCAGGTATAAAAGGTCCTGCCTCAATGCAAACATGATCGTTGCCGCAAGGATGAAACCCAGGTAACCCCACACCGCCATGACCTGGAAGCCGCTGGAGGGTGCCGGTTTTTTACCTAATAATTTGAGAATGTCGTATATCGGCTGCAGCAGCGGCGGACCGACGCGTCCTTGCATCCTCGCAGAAAGCCGCCGGTCGAGGCCGCGCAAAAGGCTGCCGGCGATGGCAGGAATCAGTATAGCTGCGATTACAGCCAGGACACTCTGCCAAAATGTCATAGTACCAGTACCACCGCCAGGCTCAAGATCAAAATTCCGAGTCCCAGTTTTTGAAGATTACCCTCGAATCCTTCGGAAAAGACATTTAGGAAGTAGCTGCTGCCAAGCTTAAGTTCGGTTTCGCTGTCTGCCACTGCGTTAAAGGAAGTTGTTGAGGACGCACAGTTTTCGCCGCACATGTAGGCTGATATGGTATCGGTTTTCACCTTCCTGGTTCTCATTAAGATCAGGCCGATGAGGGCCAGGAGTAAGAAAATCGACCAGATGGCAAATACTCCAATACCGGTTTGGAAATTAGAGCTCGACGTTGTGAAGCTTGAAGGGAATGCCGTAGAAAGGATGGGAGAAATGAAACCGCTGAATAATCTGCTGAACAATAGGCTCAGGGTTAAAGCCGCAATAAGGAGTATTACTACAGGCAAATGATATAGAGCAGAGAAATGCTCACGTGTCGGGACGGTTTGACCCGGCGCTTGGGTGAACATCCTGCCGAGCCACTTGGCCCAGAACACGATGGTGAAACTGGAGCCGGTAACCAATAGAAGAACCGTAATCGGGAGGAGCAATCCCGATGTTGCCCCGGCAGATTCGAGCGCCGCCCATTTGCCGATAACCATGCCGAACGGGGCAAAGACCATGGTCACGATCGCGGCGATGACGATAAAGCTGATCATCGGGCGGCGATAGACCAGGCCTTGCATATCTTCGATGTTCCGGCTGCCGATACCGTGGTCGATGATGCCGACTCCAAGGAAAAGCAGCGCTTTTGATACCGCATGGAACACGGTTATCGCCAGAGCTGCGGTTATGGCTATCGGGGTATTGATGCCGGCACACATGATGATAAGACCAAGATTGGATATCGTGGAAAGTGCCAGGACCCGCTTGGATTCGCTCTGGCTGAGAGCCATAGCCGCCGCCGCGGTGAAAGTAAAACCGCCGAGGATGACCGCAGCCGACGACAAGGCTGTACCTTCGAAACCCGGCGCCATCCTTAGGATCAGGAAAACACCCGCTTTGACCATGGTGCTGGAATGCAGTAACGCTGAAACGGGTACTGGAGCCACCATAGCACCCAATAGCCAGGTGTGGAAAGGCACCTGGGCGGCTTTGACGAAGGAAGCGAGGAACAGGCAAGCCATAGGGAACATCAGCACGGTTGCGCCATTATTGATCAGGCTTTGAAGGGAAACACTTTCCAACTGACCATTGGCGTAGATGATCCCGACGATCAGTCCCAGTCCGCCGATAAGGTTCATCCACAGGGCGCGGAAGGCGTTCTTTACTGCCTCCGGTGTCTCCTCGTGGCGGATGAGGGCATAGCAGCACAGGGTGGTGATTTCCCAGAAGAAGTACAACCACCGCATGTTATCGGCAAAAACGATGCCGTTCATCGCTCCCAGCAGAATGACCATGAAGAAGAAAAAGGTATTCTGCCGGGTGCGGCTCAGGTTCTTATGATTTTCGTGGTCGGCCATATATCGGAGTGAGTAAACGCAGATAAGACCGCCGATAATCGAAATAATCAGGCTCATCAGGACCGATAAGTGGTCAATGAAAAATACCGGCGCCGCCGAATCGGCCGTTTGGGACTGCAGGTACAACGCAAGGAGTATTTGCGCCGATACCAAACCGATCACCATCAGATTCCGCGACTGCCTGCCGTTTTTCCGGTAATCGTTGATGCCTGCGTACAGGAAATAGCCCAGAAGAATGAAATCGAATACGGTAACTAACGTTTCCCAGGAAGAGGCAGCATTGAGGTTCAGCGGGAAATCGTCGGAAATAGCGAGGCCGATTGAAGCAACTGCGACAACGGCAGAAACGCAAAAAACCAGAATAGCCAGGGCGGAACGGCTACGCCCGAACGCAAGGCAGAGGGAGCCAATAATAAAAGGGGCCAGGATTAAAAGCGCAAGAGAAAATGGCACTCCTGCTCCTAACAAATGCCCAAATGGCGACTCTTGTACCTGAAATGTAAGAGATTATGGTCGTAAGAGTAATATTTGTCAACAATAAGTGAAGGAATGTAACTTTTATGAATTTTTCAGGCAATAGTATCCGGAACAACTACAACCTTTAAAGATGTATCCGCCCCTACCACCAGCCCGAAGCCATCGACGATCTTCGAGAGGGGCACCCGGTGGCTGATCATCTTTTTCGCGTCGAACCGCTTGGTTGCAATTAGTTCTAGAGATTCCTTTATCTCGTCCGTGGCGGCGCCATAGGAAAAGAGCACGGAGATCTCCTCCCGCCAGAAACGCACCGATGGCAATTCCAGCGGCTTCTGCGGTACGGCGAAAAACAGGATGGTGCCCCGTTTGTCCACAGACGCGATAGCGTCGGCCACGGCTTTATCGGCCCCAGCGCAGACAATGACCGTTTCGGCCAGTTGTCCGCCGTTGGCCCTTTTGAGTTCGTCGGGCGAGTAGGTTGCGGCGTTTATGGCGACATCGACCCCAAGCTCGGCGGCTTTGCCTAGCCGGAGATCGTTGATATCAGTGGCAATGACCTTTGCGCCGGCGGCTTTTGCCAGTTGTACGTGACATAATCCTGAGATGCCGGAACCGATGATCAAAACCGTCTGCCCATGACGGATTTTGAGGCGCTTCTGCCCGGATACCACGCAGGCCAGCGGCTCGATCATCGCCGCCTCTTCAAAACTCACCTGGTCGGGCAGCCGGAAAGTGCCGTATCTCACGTTTATTTCAGGGATGCGGATGTATTCAGCGAACCCCCCAGGGTCGTAATTGCCGGTATGCAGCGTCTCGCAGGCGGTCTCACGTCCGGTGCGGCAATAGTGGCAGTCAAAGCAAGGAACGTGGTGGGAGACAAAGACCCGGTCGCCAATGCCATAGCTTTTGACGTCCTCACCGATTTTAACTATCTCGCCGGCCATTTCGTGACCGAGGATTCTCGGCGCCTTCGGCTTGCGATACCATTCCATCACATCGGTACCGCAGATTCCGCAAGCCTTCATTTTGACGAGAATTTCATCGGGGCCGATTTCCGGCGCCGGCCGTTCTTCGATGCGGATATCCGTGTTGGAGTAGTAAACGGAGACTTTCATTTTTTGACCAGTGGAATGATTGCTATTCCATATTCACGTTAGAATCAAGATCCTAGAGGATTATTTTCCTTTGATTTTTCTAAGTTGTGCAATTCCACAGAATGTTGATGCTAATCCCAGCGGTATTATCGCGATAGTTGTGTACCGAATCATTGTCAATTCGGGATGAACAACTTGATCTACACTCCTCGGATCGGGTACCGGAAATGGGTAATACGACATAATTGCCGCCGTGGCTAGGCAGTCCGCTACCAATATTGAAATCCCCAGGATGATTTGAGCAATAGCTAGTTTCATAATTTTTGCCCTTTAATTTGAGATATAAAGGGTATTTGACTTTTTTCCCATAGAGATTTTTGCTATTGTTGATAAATCCTTAACGCTTCCTCCGCAGTCAATCCTTTGTGTACGATCGCCTTAACAGCTTTGATCATCCCAGCTGGATTGGTTGATTGAAAGATATTGCGGCCCATATCCACCCCAGCCGCCCCCGCCTTGATGGCGTTCTCCGTCATCTGCAATGCTTCCATTTCCGGCATCTTCTTGCCGCCGGCAATGACGATTGGAACAGGGCATCCGGCCACCACCTTCTGGAAATTGTCACAATAATAGGTTTTGACAATGCGAGCCCCAGCCTCGGCGGCGATGCGGCAGGCCAGACCCAGGTAGCGCGCGTCGCGTCCCATTTCCTTGCCAACAGCGGTAACCGCCATGACCGGCAGACCGTACCGCTCAGCCTCATTTACCAGTTTGCCGAGGGAGGTGATGGTCAGGTTTTCATCGGGAGCTCCAACAAAAATGGACATTCCGACCGCCGCGGCGTTGAGCCGAAGTGCCTCTTCGACGGAAACGATAACTTCCTCCCGGGAAAGTTCGCCCAGGATGCTGGTGCCGCCGGAAACCCGAAGGCACACCGAGGCATTGATGGACGGGCTGATGCAGCTCCGGAGCATGCCCCGGGTGATGAATACGCAATCCGCCTCACCAACGAGCGGAGGAATGCAGGCGCCGAACTCGGCTAAGCCGGTAGTCGGACCCTGGAAATATCCGTGATCGACAGCCAGCATGACCGTTCGGCCGTCCTTTTGGAAGATGCGTGAAAGGCGATTACCGATGCCAAAGTCCATAGAATGCTCCTAAATCTATATCGAGACTAGTATAGGTAAACAAACATTGGGTGGCAACTGTTTATCGCGCAAGTTGCAATGATTTTGCCGATGCTTTATTGTGGCATTAAAGAGGTAGTTAACATTGGAAGATCAAAACAAATCCAAAATGACATTGATCCTTGGAGCAGGCAACATTGCCGCGGGCGATGAAGGCTTTGGTGTTCACGTCGCTCGGCGCCTAGCTAAAATGGAATTGCCCGAAGGAGTTAGAGTTCTAGAAGGCGGCATTGGCGGTTTTGATCTCTTGGGACCTTTGGAAGGGGTGGACCGTCTTATTGTGGTAGACATAATGGCATTAGATCAACCTGCCGGCGACCTTTTCTTATTCAAGCCGGGAGGGACATCGATCGAGCCCGGGAAAAAGGTGGTTTCATTTCACCAGGTTGGAATCCTCGAACTAATACAGATTGCGGCGATAATCGGGCGAAATCCTGAGGTTTACTTCCTTGTGACTCCTCCAGAGACTATGGACTGGAGCTTCGACCTGTCACCGGTATTATCGAAGGCTGCCGATGAAGCAGTCGAATTCCTGGAAAACATAATCAAAGACGATTTCGCGGGGTTAAAGAAATACGTTACCTCTTTCCCAACGATTTACTCACTTGCTTCGATACAAACGTAAAAATATGTTGTCTATAACTTGCTGATATTATTGCTGCCATAGTTAACGACCCATATGTTGGCCCCATCGAAACATATTGACCTCGGGTTAGCACCCACAATATAGATACCAACAGTGAGACCATCGCTTGCCCTGAATTGGTTGACGCTGTTATTAAGGTCGTTGGCGACCCAGATACTTTGACCGTCAAAACACACTGCCGTCGGATTACTGACACTATAGGTTCCTACGACTCCACCGTCTATCGCCCGAACTTTAGATATGTTGTTGCTTCCATAATTTCCGAGCCAAAGGTTCGTACCATCAAAACAAATCGAGCGCGGATTGGTCCCTACATTATACGTTCCCAGTATAGTACCGTCGCTAGCCTTGATTTTATTCACGTTGTTGCTGCCATCATTTGCAACCCAGATATTAGTTCCGTCAAAACAGATTGCCTTAGGATTGGTACCTACGTTATAGGTACCTAAGACCGCTCCATTGTTGGCTTTGATTTTAGTCAAATTGTTACTTCCGGCATTTGCAACCCAAATATTAGCTCCGTCGAAACAAACGCCCGAGGGATTTGAGCCAACGGTGAAAGTGTTCACGATTGAACCATTATTGGCAGCAATCTTGCTCACACTATTGTTGCCATGAGCTACCCAGATGTTAGCTCCATCAAAACACATCGCGACTGGAGAGGACCCAACAGCGTAATTACCTAAGTTGAGTCCATCGTTGGCTCTAAATTTAGTCAAAGTGCCGGCAACGGAATTGGCTACCCAGATGTTTGCTCCATCGAAACACGCTGCAGTAGGGGAGGTACCAACGGAATACGCGATGCCTGATTGATTCGCCTGCCACCAACGCTGGAGAGCGATATCCGTCAGGTTCAAAGAACCACCAGCAGGACCCTGGGGACCTGTGGCTCCGGTGTCCCCTTTTTGACCTTGAGGACCGGGTTCACCTTGCGGGCCGGCTGATCCGGAACAAGCTAGATTTGAGATAGCCAGCACAATCAATACGCACCCGATACTGAGTATTCTCAAAATTGATTGTGATCGACGGGTATACTTGACCATTAGCATTTCGGATTGCCTCCATTCGTTTAGCTTTATGCATAGATTATTTATCGAACAATGTCAGATTAAAATCACCAATAAGTCCTTGTTCAGTAGAACTTAAGTACCGGATATTCCGGTTATCACCATTTTTCTAATCAACTGTGGGACATGACTAATCAGATGATATTAATCTTCATTCAAATTCATTGTCGGTAAGCCCTGGAAAGGCAAATCCAAGGATCTGATCAAGTCTCCAGCGTTTCTGGGAGCATACGCTTTCCAATGGTTATTAAAGAGGGCAAAAGTTTGTTTAGCGGTTGTAGCCGACTTCTTAACCCGTTCGGTCAATTCTTCAATTTCCTCGGGCGGGTATAGATAGCGGTAGCGCGTTTCATTGTTCCCGGTCCACCAGTCGGCAGCGTTCCGACCGTGGAATCTGAAGTACGCTAATTTGGTGGAAGTAGCCGGCAAGTCTCGTGCAATAGAGAAGCTAAACTTAGGTTCATCGATTTGAACCCAGGCGACATCATAAGTTGAAAGAAGGGTGGCGGTCGTGGGGTCGTCACTCCAGCTCTTGTGCCGTAACTCTACAGCCATTGGGTAATCTCTAAAGGTCCTCAGAACCGCTTCTAGGATTTGGCGGCCGAGCGCGCCATTTTCAAAACTTGGTGGAAACTGCGCCAGTATTGCTCCCAGCTTACCCGCCCGTGCGATAGGCTCGATTCCCTTCAAATACAGATCAACATCGTCTCGTGAGATGGCTGCTGCTTCACCGGTAGCCGCCTCGAACATCTTCGGATGGGTGAATTTTTGCCATAGCTTGGCGGTGAAGATGAAATCATCAGGCGTCTTTCTGACCCAACTTTCAGCCCAGGAGGGGTTGATCGGAGAATAGAACGACGAGTTGATTTCGACGCAACCAAAAAACTGGCTGTAAAAACCAAGCTCATTTTTCGTGCCGGGTGGGTAGAAGTAACCGTTCCAAGTCCCTTCACCCCGGGGATAGCTCCAACCCGAAGTGCCGATACAGTATTGAGCCATGCACAAATTCTAACACTCCCAGCAAGAGGCTAATGCCAGTCCTTCGATGAAGGCGCTTTTTCCAAAGCGGAGAAGGGCCTCACCTCGTTCACCACCACATTATGGGTGCCTTCCCGGCGAGTCAGACGGCCCTTGACCACCAGGAACGGTGATTTGAACTTGTGCTCCTGGCGCCCGTAAACCTGTGGGAAGACCATTAGAGGCACATGGCCGAACTCGTCTTCAAGGGTAATAAAGACCACTTTGCCGCGCGGCCGCTGGCGGCGGATGACCATGCCGGCGGTGGTCA
This sequence comes from Dehalogenimonas etheniformans, assembly GCF_014672715.2. NCBI lineage: Bacteria > Bacillati > Chloroflexota > Dehalococcoidia > Dehalococcoidales > Dehalococcoidaceae > Dehalogenimonas > Dehalogenimonas etheniformans. Next base: position 538,082 of record NZ_CP058566.2, read on the forward strand.
CCTCATCACCGTCGTTGAGGCGTTCGATATCTTTGCTGGAACTCACCCAACGGCTGAAGCGGGGTCTCAAAGAGGCCATGATATGTCCGGCGGGGAATAGCCCGAGGACGTTGTACTCCTCCTGCATCTTTTCCCAAGGGGTGAGCGATGAAAGTTTCGTCATATCCTGGGCCACCGGTAGGGGCAAGAAGAGTTGGGAATTGACCGGGCGATAGCGAAGGCCAATCTCCCACTTGACCTGGCGGCGGTTTGGCTCCAGGGAATCGAAGGCGCCGGCCGCAGCCAATGCCAGAGCCGTCTCTTCGAGTATGCCGCTACGTTCCAGGAAATCGCCGACACTATTGAAGAGGCCCGATTTCTGGCCGGCGAGGATTGCGTCCGCTGAGGCGGATCCCAGTCCACCGACGTGCAGGAATCCCAGCCGTAGAGCGTTACCCTCGATGACGCTGACCGAAGAACTGCGATTGATGTCCGGATTGAGTACGGTCACGCCATGGCGCCGGGCATCTTCCTTGAGCGTTTCCAGGTTGTAGAAACCCATGGGCTGCTGGTTGAAAATGGCAACGAAGAACTCCAGCGGGTAATAGAGCTTCAGCCATGACGCCTGATAGGCAGTCACGCCGAAGGCGAAGGCGTGAGATTCCGGAAACATATACTGGCCGTTGAACTTTTCCCAGATTGCCTCGGCGGCGGTTTCACCGACACCGCGGGCGGCGGCGCCTTCCATGAATTGCTTGTGATAGTGACTGAGCAAAGCCTCGTTATGATGGCGGCCGAAGGCGCGCCGTAGTTGGTCGGCGGCAAGGGGGGAAAAGCCGGCGATGTCCATAGCTAACTGGTTGACCTGGTCCTGGAAGAGTATGATGCCCAGGGTGCGCCCCAGCGACTTCTCCTCCAGCGGATGGTCGTAGACTACAGGTTTCTGCTTAGAGCGACGGGCGAGGTAGTCCTGGACGCCGCCGTTGACGCCGACACCGGGACGAACTGCCGCGACCTCGTGGGCCATATCGAGGAGGTTGCGCGGCTTCATGCGGGTGATGGTCTGCATCTGGGCAGCAGACTCCACCTGAAAAATGCCGATGGTATCGCCCTTACACAGCATGTTGTAGACCTTCTGATCATCGAAGTCGATGCGGGACATGTCGATGCGCTGGCCGGTGCGTTTTTTGATCAGTTCGACCGCTTCCTGCATCTGGGACAGAGCACCGAGAGCCAGGAAGTCGATCTTAACGAAGCCGGCGTCGTCGATGCTGTCTTTGTCCCACTGGCAGACGTAGCGGCCGTCGATGGCGCCGCGCTGCACCGGCACGATGTCAGTCAGGGGGTCGGTGGAAATGATCATGCCTCCGGGGTGCTGCCCCATGTATTTCGGGAAGCCGTCCAGCTCGGCGGCCAGTTCGATGAGGTCGCGCCACACTGGCGAATCGATCTTGTCCCGGAAGTGGAGGTTCTTTTCCATCTGCGCCCCAAGTTTCCGGGCGCTGCCCCAATCGACGTGCTTGGAAAGCTGGTCGACCTCCTCCAGAGGCAGCCCCAGGGCTTTGCCGAGGTCGCGGACGGCGCCCTTGATCTGGTAGGTGGCAATGGTTCCGGCCAGGGCGGCGTTGCGCCAGCCCCATTTGCCGTGCGTCCGCAGGATGAGGTCTTCACGGATAGAGCGGGGAAAGTCCAGGTCGATGTCCGGCACGCAGCCCATGGCGTCTTCAGGAAGAAAGCGTTCCAGGGAAAGTTTGTATTTAAGCGGGTCGATGTGCGACAGGCCGATGAGGTAGCCGATGAGAAGGGCCACCGAGGAGCCGCGGCCTCGGCCGGGAGGATTCTCCTCAAGGGTCAGTGACGGGTCGGACAAGCCCTGGTCGATCATAGCATCCCGCCCCAGAGTGATGACATCACGATAGAGGAGAAGGAAGCCGGCCAGCTTGTGCTTCCTGATAAGCCGGAACTCCTCATCCAGGCGGGACTTGACCTTGGGGGTAATGGCACCGTAGCGCCGCACTGCGGCATCAAGACACAGTTTTTCCAGGAAGCTATCCGGGGTAAAGCCATTCGGCACGGGGTAGTCCGGGAAGGTGTAGCCGGAGTCCTGGGTCAGGTCGAAGCGGCAGCGTTCAGCGATCTTTGCCGTGTTGGACACTGCCTCGGGGCAGAAGTCGAAGATGGCTTCAATCTCGGAAATGGGACGCAGATAGAACTCGGAGTTGTGGCGACGCTGCCGGTGGCTGGCCTCCAGGCTCTGGCAGGCCTTGATGGCGGCCAGGCAGTCCTGCAGGCGGTGACGCTCGCGGACATGGTAGTGGACGTTGCCGGTGGCGACAAGCTGGGCGCCGCACTCGCGGGCGAGGGCGACGAGTGCCTTGTTGCGGGCGCGGTCACCATAGACCAGATTGCTCTGAAGCTCGACGAAATAGTTATCGCTGCCGAACCAGCCAAGATACTGCCGGATGAGCTGGCGCGCTTCGTCGAGTTTTCCTGACTCAACGAGTTGCGAAAGTTCACCCTTCGGGCAACCGGACAGGCAGATGAGACCCCGTGCGTGTTCCCCGATGATTTCCGGGGGCATTTCCGGATTGAGCCGGTCGGGGGCTTCGTGGGCGGCGGTGATGAGGCGGCAGAGGTTACGGTAACCTTCACGATTCTCGGCGAGGAAGGTCAGGTGGTAGCCGCCCTTCAGTGTGATCTCAGCGCCGATAATGCCGGAAAATTCCAGCGACTTCGAGAGATGGGCGTAGCGCATCGCCCCGCACAGGTTGTCGTGGTCGGTGACGGCCAGCGCAGTGTAGCCAAGTTCCTTCGACCGGGTAAGCAGTTCCTCCAGCGAGGAAGCGCCGTCGTGGAAAGAGTAGTAGCTGTGGCAGTGAAGTTCGGCGTAAGGCATCGAAATAACCTAATAGCTCTGGTGGTACCATTTACCGTCGACAAGGTCCTTGAAGAGGGTCAGTCGCCGCCCATTGACGAGGATGACGGCGTAGTACATACGGGAGAGCGCTCTCGCTCGCCACCACTCGTCATCGAGGCGCCAGATGTCATCGATGACGGCGACAGGTAGCTTACGCCCCAGGGTTACCACCCTCGGTTGCCCGGAAGCCTCCTCATCGACGGCGATAGGTTCAGGCAGGTTTACCGGTTTAAGGGTATCAGCGTGAAGCGTCTTTCCGGTATCCGTGACCATGGCTCGACCTCTTTGATCTTAAATAATTGCGGCGCGCCGAGCTTGAGTTCCAGTTGCTTGATATCGCCGGCCAGTTTCTCGCCCGACCTGACCTCGGTGAAGATGCTGCTCTGGCGTCCGTCGGGGCGGCCGATGCGGGTGATCTTCATGCCCAGTTCCTCTACCGGGCCGGGCTGGGGACAGTATTCCATGACCTGCCTGATGCGGGTCAGGGCTGTTTTGATGTTCATTGCGGGCTCCTTGAAGTGGACCGCCTTTTGCCAGTGCTCGGACAGGCTGGTGTGGCTCCAGAGTTCGACGCAGCGGATGCCGGCGCCGCGGTGGCCGAAGCGGGCGAAGGCTCGAGAAAGGAGCGATTCGATAGCCATTAGCATGATGTCCAGCGACTCCGTGGCCGAGGGCAGGCTGGTGCTCTCCTCGATGAGTTCCTCCGACAGGCGGGGGTAGAGCAGCGTGTCGTCGAAACCGGCGGCGAGTTCGCCGATGCGCCTGCCCTCGGGGCCGAACTGTGCCTCCAGCTTGGAGATTTGAATTTCGGCGACCTTGCCGAGACTGTGCAGCCCGAAATCGTGAAGCCTCATCTTGCTCTTGAGCGACACCGGCAGCAGGTCGCAGGAAAGGTCTTTAAAGTAGGCGGCGGCGTCGCCTTGAATTGTTTTGTAACCATCGAAAGCGCTGTCGAGGGCGGCGAGATAGGCAGGAAACTTGCCCGCGGCGATACCCAGGCGTGCCTCGAAGCCTTCGGGGAGGGACTTGCGCACTGCGGAGACAAGGTCGTCATCGGTGGGGTAGAGCATCTCCAGGCCGTCGCAGCCGATGTAGATGTCGCCCAGGGCGCTGCCTTCGACGAGCGGGCTGACCTTCTCAAGGGCGTCCAGCACGCCGTTGAAGACGCTCCAGTAGTGGGCCATGTCGGCGTGGAGGAGCTCCATCTCGCCGTGGCGGGAGAGGGCCTGCTGGAGGGGCATGTCGCGCTCGAGGCCTTTGAGATCGGGGGAGAAGTCCAGCAGCAGTTTCTGGGAGCCGACGGAGTAGGTGACCGCGGCGGGGCGGCCGGCCAGTTCGGGCTTCTTCAGTATTTCGCACCGCAGGGGGAAGTGGGGCAGGAGGACACACAGCAGCTTCATCATCAACCTTCAATTATTATTTTCTCAAAAATGCATAAATCGACTGAAACGACTCTCTTTTTACGTTCATTTTTCACCGAAGGGGACAGAAGGGAAGTGAAACAAATCTTTGACTGTGCATTGTCTCGTCCTCATCTTCCCCGCCCCGGGCACAAATATTGTGCCCTACGGAGTGTTCTAACTCAAGTGTTCTAATATTATAATAGAACCGTTGTTCATTTGTCAATAGGGGGGTGCCGACGTTGTCGGATGGAGAGAAGCGTCGCATAATTATTGGTGAACTGTTCAATAGGGCACCGAGACTCTTCACTTCATTCAAAATGACAAAGGGGAGACATTTGAAAAATATTTATGAACTGATCGTCATCGACTTGGACGGGACCATCGTCGATGCTCATGGCAATATCTCTAACGCCGATAAAATCGCCATCGCCGAAGCTAGAACCCTCGGCATCAGGGTTGCCCTTTCCACGGGAAGGGTCGTCGATGCGTGCCGCAAATACATCACAGAACTTGGGCTTGACGGAGTCCACATCTTTTTTGACGGCGCTCTGGTATATGATCCGAGCCTCAAGGACATGATCTACTCCCAACCGATAAAAACCGAAACCCTGAAAGAAGCCATCGCCTTCGCTCGCCAGAACCGGATTTATATCGAGCTTTACGCCATCGACCGTTATTTCGTCGAAGAGATAAACTGGGCCGACAAGATACACCGCGAGTTTTTCGGGCTGCACAGCACGTTAGCCAATTTCGATGACATTGCCGGCAAGGAAACCATCATAAAATGTGAGTTGATGGTTCACAACGATGCAGAGGAAGCCAAATATCAACGTTTCATTGAGCATTTTAAAGACAAATTGCGAGGCTCGATCGCGCGTACTCCCGCCTACCCGGACGTCCGGTTTGTAAACGTGGTCGACCCCAGGGTCTCCAAGGGTTCGGCCCTCGAAAAGCTGGCGGAACATCTCGATATCGATCTGGACAGGGTGATGGCGATAGGAGACGGCACCAACGACCTGTCGCTCCTCGAAAAGGCCGGGCTGAAGATCGCCATGGGGAATGCCCGCGATGAGCTGAAAAGCATCGCAGATCACGTCACCCTGCCGGTAGATAAATCCGGCGTCGCGGCGGCAATAAATAAATTCATCCTGGAGGGTGAAACCGGGCGAGGCAAGCCTCGCCCTTACGATGGAATGGACGGAGGGCACATGAAATTTCGGATTGTCGTCGAAAAGGATCCTGAAACGAATGAATTTTCCGCCTATTGCCCCGAACTGCCTGGTTGCAACAGTTGCGGGATGACCGAAGAAGATGCGGTCGCCAATGCCACCGAGGCGATCAAGCTATATCTCGAGCCATCGGAAATCGGCAAAGAATGCACCGGTAAAGTTTGCGAGGTCGAGGTAAACCTGGATTGACCTATCACATACCGCACCGGCCCACTGAAATGGTGGTCAAGGTGCTGGAGCGCCACGGTTTTGTCCTTATTGCTCAACGCGGCAGCCACCAGAAGTGGCGATCCTGCGTGATTTCCAAAGAATGCAGGCAGGTGATAGTGCCCTTTCACCAGGGCCATGATCTGCCCACAGGCACGATGAAAAGCATCATCGAGGGTAGCGGATTACCCCCGACAGATTTTAGTTAGTTATCCGAAGGTCGCTTCAGGAATTCGCTTCTTCAAACATCTGCCAGGCCAGGCGTTCGACATCTTCTCTTTTGAATCTTCGATCACCCCGGCTGGAGATACGCCAGTATTCGATCCTGCCCTGATCTCCCCAACGCCGGAGAGTGCTCTTGGAAACGTTGAGAAGTTGACTGGCTGCACGAACGTTAAGCATACGGCCTGCGGATATGGTCGTCTGTACTGCGCTCATACCCCTAATAACGGGAAATCAGGAAAAATGTCAGCGGGGGTTCGACGCTCATACTCTGACGTCGCCTTAATGAACAAAAACCGATAGAGACAATCCAGTGAAAGCGCAAAAACGTTAAATGAGATGTAACCTTTGGGGGGTAGAAAAGATTGAGGCACTTTGGAGAAGAATTGACTGAAATAAAAAAGGGGCCCCAGGTAACCTTTGCCCCCTAAGTAGAATCTACCGGACTCTCTGAACAGAACCTACGAAGTTTTCAAAAACACCAGCAAGGATGAACCCTGATTTTGTTTAGTTTACCTTCGAGATGTCCGGTCAGGTCATTGCCTAGCAGCCGTGCTCATTGCATTGGTTACCTGGGACAAGTCAATAATCCCACTATTATTGACCGGTGTCAAAGCCATTGGGGGATATTTAGAGGCGGATGATGGTCGTAATAACCTTGTCTATTCAGCACGGGATAAGCATCGGAACGAACATTATGAGCTAGCGCAAAACGGGATGCCTTATGGACAGTCAGGGCAAGGTATCCAACCTTCGCCATGGCACTGAGGACATGGATATGGCTCAAAACCGCTGTTGATGGTGCCGTTCATGCACCTTCGGATTGGGACGGGATTTTTGCTATTGGGGCACCTGACGCGCCGCTGGTTGTTACACGTGGGACAAACGTGACCACCGGATCCGGTGCGCGATGGCGGAGGGGCTAGGAACGCAATTTCACAGCCGCACCGGCGGCAAGTCCGGTCGTTTTCTCCTACACTTGCGCGGCATTGTGGACAATAAGCCATCTCAATTCCTCTTGAACCGGTATCCGCCAGTATATCGATTTCTGTCTAAGGAATTCCAATTACTTTAGGTTTACATCGAAAAAATCGGCGACAATCTTATAAATTTCCGGCAGACTCGGCGAAATTGCGCCGCCGGCAGGCGCGAAACTGTGACCCGCATTTTTCACGACGACCAGGGTGGCCGGGACTTTGGCGGCGATCAACCGGTCGTAAAAGCCTTGAGATTGAGCTGGTGGCACCACGACGTCTTGATCGCCCTGTATTATCAGGAACGGCGGATTGCCTGCGGCCACGTAGCTTACAGGGCTATATTTGTCCAGAGTTTTTGAATCCGATCCGCCGAAGATTGCGGCCGTGGCGAAAGGCGGAGCTCCTGCAAAAAGGGCGTTCAGATCCTCCGGACCGTAGGGGTCAACGACTGCCTTCACTTTACTGGACTGGTCCTGCCAGCCGCCGGTGCCTTCGAACTGGTTGACGCCGGCGGTGACTCCCAGCAGCGAAACCAGATGCCCGCCGGCGCTGGCGCCCATAGCCCCAATCCGAGCCGGATCGATACCATAATCGGTAGCCTTTGCACGGAGGAATCGGACGGCGCATTTCACATCCTCTATGGGGGCAGGGAATTTGTAAGTCGGGGCCAAACGGTAGTTGATCGAGGCCACTAAATATCCACGGGAGGTAAGTTCGCCGGTATAACCAGGGGGTATCTCATTTTTATCGCCGCCTACCCAACCGCCGCCATGGACATAGATAATCGCTGGTACGGGCCCGGTGGCTGCCTTGGGATAATAGACATCCATTCGTAAAGCAATGGGGCCTCCGGTGCCAAACACGACGTCCCTGTCTACGGTGCCGAGCTTTTCGGGCCTAACAGTGGTCAATTCAGAGACTGTAGTTGAGGGCGGAACCCGGGATTGGCCCTGACAGCCGGATAACACCAGCACAAACATGAGAATGAAACTGGCAAGTTTGAACCGAGATTTCATAGTTAACCAGGGAAAACGAGAAGGAATACACAAATATTCTGATAAATTATATCACGTTCAATCTAAATACGGTTTCGGTTGGGGATCGCCGAATTCGGCATCCGATCAAAATCAGATAAATTCTGCCTTTTCAACCTTCAGCCTGATATATTCAAAATCGCCCTCAGGGGCGTTCCAAACGGCGTTGCCTTCGGTGGGGATGCGGAAGCCGTTGAATTCCTGGTAATGGGACCATGTACCTGACCAGGGGGTCATTTTGCCGGTGTCATTGCGGAACCTGCCCGAAGAAATGAAAGCGACAATTTCATCTTCGCTATTGAAGCGAAAAATTCCAGAGGCGGTTATGCCGCTGTCAGATATGGTTGCTCCTGCGGTCTGATCGTCAATCGCTTTCCAGGTGATATTTCCAGCCAGGATGGCGGTGGGGAGCACGGGCAATTCGGAAAGGTATCTTAAAAGAGAAGCATGGTCCATCTTAGGGCCGCGGACATCGAACAGGGGGAAGGTCGAAAGGATGCTGATGAGCATATTGCCTTTGCCGTTGGAATAACGGTCGCGGGCGGCGACCCAGGCAGGGCCGAGTTTCATCCGGGCAACCCAGGAAAAGGCAGTCGGCACCACGGAATAATATTGATCCGCTTCGATTTTGATCCAACGCTGGTTGAAGCGCATCTGGCCTGTCTGCTTCAGATGAAGGCGGCTTACGTAAGGAGTGCCTGGTTTGACAACTTTGGTGAGATAGCGGCGGACGGGGGCGGGGAATTCGGCGATCGATGATACTTCGAAAGTTTTTTCGAGGGTCTGAGCCCCGGCATTTAGCGTTTCAATCTCGACGCGGCGAGATTCATTCCAGTTTTTTGACCCTCGACCGATTAATACGGCCATAAGGATAGCGACGATAAGGTCGAATACGAGAAATGCGATGAGCCAAGTCATAATTTTCGGTGGCTTATCCTTCGAATACGATTGAGATTCTTCCCCATCGACTACGCTCAGGATCAGAATGATAAAACGATTATAAACTCTCTTGAACGAGGCGGGCAAGGTCGTATGATCGGGTAGGTGGACTATTCGGGGACGATTGCCACGGACTGCCATTCAAGGCAGTCCTCGCAAAGACAGTTTTTATAAGCTCTCTTTGATGAGGCGGGCGAGTTGCGGCGTGATGCCTTTGACCTCGGCGATCTCCTCTACCGATGCGGCTCGGATGCCGGGGACGGAAGCAAAACGTTTGATCAGCGCTCGGCGCCTTGCGGGACCGATGCCGGGAATCTCATCGAGCTTGGAGCCGACCGACTTTTTCTCCCTGATGTTCGTATGGTAGCCCAGGGCAAAACGGTGGGCTTCGTCACGGACTCTTTGGAGGAGGCGGCGGGCGGGAGAACGCTCCTCGAGGACGATGGGTTGTGATTTGCCGGGCAGGAAGATCTCCTCGCGTTCCTTGGCCAGTCCCAGGATGGGAGTATTTTCCGCGTCTTTTTCCTTGAGAGCCTCGACCGCCGCTGATAGTTGCCCCTTGCCGCCGTCGATGAGCATCAGGTCGGGCAGGCTGGCCCACTTTTCCTCGGATTCGCCTTTTGCCCGGGCGAAACGGCGGCCGACGACCTCTTTCATCATGGCAAAATCGTCGGCGCTTTCGACGGTCTTGATGCGGAAGCGGCGGTAGTTTTTGGAGTCCGGCCTGCCGCCGGTGAAAACGACCATCGAGCCCACCGCCATCTTACCCTGGATGTTGGAGATATCGTAGCCCTCGATGCGGTGGGGAGCCTCTTTGAGGTCGAGGACTTTGGCCAAATCTTCAAGCGCCGCCTTTGAGTCCTCGGCGCCGGTAAGCATCCGTTTCAATTTATATTGGTCGAGCCCCTTTTTGGCATTGTTGGCGACGGTGGCCATGAGTTCAACGCGCGGCCCTCGCCGGGGAACCGAAATCTCGACCCTGGTTCCCCGCTTCGACGATAGCCAGCCCGCCAACACCTCTTTATCGTCGGGTTCCGCTTGCAGGAGGATGAGGGGCGGCAGGTGGGCTGCGCCGCTGTAGAACTGGCCGATGAAACTGGCAAGCACCTGTGAAGGCGGCTGGTCCTTGGTGCCCTTGAGGATGAAATGCTCCCGGCCGATGAGCTTGCCGCCGCGGACGAAGAAGACCATGACGAAACTCTCGTCGCCGGTCTGGACATAGGCCACGGCATCCAGCTCTCCCTTGACCCGGGTGGCGATGCGCTGGGCTCCGATGACCGTCTCGATGTCGCGGATGCGGTCGCGCAAGACGGCAGCCAGCTCGAAATCCATCTTCTCGGCGGCGGCGGCCATGTCGGTTTTAAGCTGCCGGGCGACCCGGTCGAGCTTGCCTTCCAGGAACAGGACGGCCTGGTCGATATTCTTCTGGTACTCGTCCGCCAGCACCTTGCCGGTGCAGGGTGATGGACAGCGGTGCATGTCGTATTCCAGGCACGGCCGCTTGACCTTCTTCAGGTCCTGGGTACAGGCGCGGAAGGGGAAGATGCGGCGAAGGAGATCGAGGACGCCATGAACGCTGCGGGCATCGGTGAAGGGGCCGAAATAGCGCCCCTGGCCTTCGATGTAACGGCGGGTGACTTCCAGCTTGGGCCAGGCGCCGGGGGTGACCCGGAGGTAAGGCAGCCCCTTATCGTCCTTGAGCATGATGTTGTACTGGGGACGGTGGCGCTTGATGAGGTTGAGTTCCAGGATGAGGGCATCCTGTCCCGAGGGGACGACGAAATACTCCAGGTCGCGGATATCGGCGACGAGGAGACGGGTCTTTTCATCGAGTTTGCCGGTGTTGCGGAAATAGCTGCGCACGCGGTTCTTGAGGTTGACTGCTTTGCCGACATAGATGATCCGGCCTTTTTCATCCTTGTAGATGTAGACGCCGGGAGCATCCGGCAACTGCCGCACCTGCTCTTCAACGAATGGGGTGGTCATAGGATTATTTTAACATAACGTTAGGGTGGGGCGAGGGTGAGGAGCGGGAGGGTTAGGGCTGTCTTTTTTTAAAATTCATTGTTAGATCGGCGATGTACTTTTTGACTTTATTTATGTCGTATTTAGCGACAATATTTATTTCACTTATGTCGTTTTTGTTTACTATCGCTGTGATATCAACAAAATGTTTTCGGGGACCATTAGGCCTACCGATGTTTCTCTCCGCTAATTCATCGAGAATATTCAGTATCGTTTCACGATTACTTTCACAAACCTGATAAAGATCTGTCCATCTTATTGTGTATATCCACTCTAGTAGGTTCACCTCCGAAACCATCCCTTTGAGATAACATTCCAATATGTTGGCTACATGTTCATTACATACTTCGACAATATCATTTTGCTTTGTTTGAAATAAGTTTATTGTACCTAATTCATTCAAATCAGAAAGATTAATTTTTAAATCGCGAAATCGTATTAGCTGTTCTTTACTAATCGCCATTTACGTCCTTCCACTGAAGGTATCAACAAATGTGTGGATTATTTTAACATAACGTGGGGTGGGGGTGGGAGAAGTTGAACCTGGATTAATATTAAGCACCGGCGTTGTCAGAATGCTGTCTCAATGACTTCAATCCTTTGATTGCATTTGAACAATGGGTTTTAATGTTTTCGGTCCATCCTAAAAGGTCCGAAATTGTTTGGTCCCAAGCCTCAGCTTCTGATCTGGGAGTACTCATTAGATCTTTCGTGAGCCCTTCAATTATCTCTGTGTCTACGATCACATCTGATAGATCAACGCTTAATCTTAGGATTTTCTCATTCGAAACTCCGAGAGATTCAAGGTTCTTCCTTATCTCGTTTGCCAAAGCAACATTTCTTTTTACGCGGTCTTGTTGAGTTGCCGGGTTGTCCTCAGAGAAGCATTTTACGAACATACACGCACCTCAATACGAATAACAAATGGTGTCATAGGATTATTTTAACATGAGGTGGGGGGTGGGGGAGGGGGGGTGGCGATTTTATTCTCGACCCAGGCTTTTTTCTGCCTCATGGCTTAATTTTATTGATTCCGGCCCCATAAGATCACGCGCTTTTCGTAAAATTATTTTGTCGTTTCCGAAAGCCTCCATGATTGATGTTCTCAATTCTTCCCGGATGAAAGGAACTGGAGCTTTAATCAAATCTTCAAAGTACTCGAATAGCCTTTTGACCAATTCGGGATTCTGCTTGTTCTTTATCGATTCAAGCATTTGGGGGAATACAACGTCTTCAAAAAATACACCTAACAGTGGCTCATCCCCTTTTTCCGGATTCCACCACGTTTCTTCAAGTTTCGCTTTTTCAATAAATTCTGGAAAAGAAATAAGGAAATTAGAAATTACTTCACTGTAGGTCATATGTTGTACCGACCATCGTTCAACATGGGATTTCATATAATTATTCTAACATGACGTGGGGAGGGGAGGCGGGGTGGGGATTGAGTTAGGGGCGAATTGGATTATTTTGGTTCGGCGTTTAGGGATGTCTCAATGAATTTAATTAAGGTAGGATGAACGAGGCTCGGCACAATAGTAGTGAAGTATGTTAATCGGCAGGCCATAAATACAAATTTGCGAGTCGATCAATCAGGTTTTCTAATTCTAAACCATATTCGTTCAATTCGGATTCGATTGTTAGACCTTCTTCCATTATTTCTTGACCGATGTCATCTCTTATTCTGTTAATAAGCGCTGAATCACCACCGTTTAAGCTCTCTGGTTTGATCTTATCGATTAACTCAGGGTCGTGTTTCACAACGCAATGTAACAGAAAGGCGGTTTCCTTCGGATTGAGATCACCGTCGTCTTCCATTTTGGACACCTATATCAGAAATTTTAACGTGGCGCGGAGGAGGGGAGGGGGTAGGGGGACCGGGTTTGGACTGAACGCTGGTTCGTATCTATGTCCCCGCCGAAAGAATGTAATTGTACTGGTCGGCGGGAAAATCATCCTGGTCCTGGAAAGGACCGCAATATCCCTGTTCAACTTCTTCATCCAGTTTACTGAATTCGACTGAAAACATCCGGAACTCATTATAGATAGGGACAGGGCGCGGACCTACGTTAACCAGATTCATCATCAATCTTCCGCGAAATCCCGGATCGAGCTGAACCCCGCCAAAGGCATTTAAACCTTTCCTTGCCATCGAAGACCTTATCCCGAATCTGCCGACGATATTCAGCGGCAGGTTGATTCTTTCCAAAGAAAGAATAGCTATCATTTGACCGGGAAGAATGCTGTAACCATCGGGACATTCGCGAAGATCGACAACCTTACCGGTTTGGGTGTCGCCAACCGGACTGGCGAGGACCTTGTGAAACACTCTGAGATCGCAGGTGGCAGGTTCGACAAGGCAGTCATCGAAGGGATCTATAAGGGTTTGGCCGGAGAAAACCAGCTCCCTGATCTGACGCCCGGTTAAAACACTCATTTATGCCTCCGCAGGTGATGACTATGGAGGGTCAAAGCTTGGTGATAATTGTATCCCGAGAAACGCCTGAAAACAACGATTTTCTTGCAGCTAATTGGAACCGATAATAGAAGTATTGGTCAGTCGAGTTTTAAATATCGTTTTGCGAGCTCGGCAACTTGAGTATGCGTGCTCGCCCACGCCGTCCAAACCGATCCCGCCCAATCGTGAATGTTTTTTCGGTAATTCTCGCCGTTTATGCTGTTCAAAACATTGGAAACGGTCAGGGTTCCAGTCATGGGCGGAGGATTGAAGCGGTGCCATTGTTTTGATTGCTTGGCGAGCGCCATGTGGGCGAGCTGGACCTGGCGGCCGGTGTAATCGCGTTCAAAAACCAGGTAAAGCCCGATCAGGGAAAAGGCAATCGAAATGGTTTTGACCTTCGGACCGGCGTGCTGGGCGCAGTAGGCGTCCACGATCAGTTGGTGGGTGAATTCGGCGTCCGCCTGGTTTAAGGTGAAGCAGGATAGCTCATCGTAAAGGCGGCGGCAGGCGCACGAGGCGTTGAACCGGTCGTCAAGTCCAGTTTCAGTGGATTCGAGCTCAAGACCGCAGCCCGGGCAAATAGTTTTCTCAGCCGGCATATCTCGCGTTTCGGGAATCCGACTTTGTTTCGGATTTCGATATTCGGATTTCGGATTTTACGCCTCGGCGGGTTAGTATCTCTTCTTCAACTCGTTGGCGATGATGTTGCGCAGGATCTGGTTGGTGCCTTCATAGAGCTGGGTGATCTTGGCGTCGCGCATGAATTTCTCGACCGGGTAGTCGCGCATGTAGCCGACGCCGCCCATGATCTGTACTGCATCGGTGGTGACACGCATTGCGACGTCCGAGGCGTAGACCTTGCTCATGGCGGATTCCATGTTGGCGCTTTTCTGGAGGCCGGAATCCACAGTGCGGGCGGCGTTGTAGACCATACAGCGGGCGGCCTCGATGTCCATGGCCATGTTGGCCAGCATGTGCTGGACGGCCTGGAAGGTGATGATGGCCTCGCCGAATTGGACGCGGTTTTCAGCGTGCTCCATGGCAGCCTCGAAAGCCCCCTGGGCGATGCCGACGGCCTGGGCGCCGATGCCGGGGCGGGACTTCTCGAAGAGCTTCATGGCGTAGAAGAAGCCCATGCCTTCCTTGCCGATGAGGTTCTCTTTAGGGATCAGGCAGTCGTCGAAGAGGAGTTCGCGGGTCGAAGACGTCCGGATGCCCATCTTCTTTTCCTTGCGGCCGAAGGTGAAGCCGGGGGTGTCTTTCTCCACGATGAAGGCGGACAGGCCGCGGGCGCCTTTGCCAGGTTCAGTGCGGGCGATGATGGTGTAGATGGTGGCGTCGCCGCCGTTGGTTATGAAGCGCTTGCTGCCGTTGATGAGGTAGCCGTCGTTGGTTTTGACGGCGGTGGTTTTAAGGGCGGCGGCGTCCGAACCGGCGGTTTCCTCGGTGATAGCGAAGGCGCACAGTTTTTTGCCTGAGGCGATGTCGGGCAGGAAGCGGGCTTTTTGCTCGGCAGAACCGTTGTCTATGAGGATGTCGGAGCCCAGGAAATTGGCGGCATAGGTCACGGCGATGCCGCCGCAAACGCGGGCGAACTGCTCGGCAGCCAGAACCAGCTCGAACGAGCCGCCGCCGATACCGCCGTATTCCTCCGGGATGGCGATGCCGTAAAGGCCGGAGGCGGCGATCTCCTTGACGATCTCCCAGGGGAACTGCTCTTTTTCATCAAGTTCGGCGCGGACCGGCAGGACCTTTTCCTCGGCGATGCCGCGGGCAAGGTCGCGGACGGTCGTTTGAAGCTCATTCAGGAAGTATTCCACGGCGGCTCCTTATTAAGAAAATTATTGAGCGATAGTTCAACGAACGGCGCTATTATAGGGGGCGGGGAGTGGTTGTTCAAGTGGGGGGTGCCGGCAAATATATTTTCGACCACCCACCAAAAACGTCACTAAACGCTTGACAATCTGAGGAACGGCAGTGCTATAATACCTGCGATATATTAGCACACATGTACCATTACAATTACCCGCCCCTGATTGTTTTGCTAAGCGACTGGAAAATGAGTGAATCGATTACGTTCGTTGATGATTTGTTTTCGAAAACAAATCTTACGATTGATGCAAAGCTGATTTCGGATGATTTGTTTCAGAAAAACAGGTTTTGCGGGACGCTGAAACAAATCCAACCTTCTCCCGACACCAGACCACGCGGGAAATTGTTTCTCGAAAGACCCTCAGCACCTGCTCCGATGTGGCAGGGATTCGTTTCATTCGTTTTCACGCGACGCGGAACGCGAAAGAATCCTACATGCATTCCGGCGCGGACATGCCCATGAGGTGCAGGGTGCGGGCCAGGACAGTGCGGGCGGCGACGGCGAGCTTCAAGCGGGCTTTGGACAGGCACAGGTCGGCAGAGACGACGCGGCAGTCCTTGTAGAACAGGTGGAAGGCATTGGCCAGCACCTGGGCGTAATAGGCGAGGTGGTGGGGTGAGAATGAGTCCGCGACCTGGGCGATAACCTCAGGCAAAAGCAGCATCTTGCGGAGGAGTTCAAGCTCGGCGGGTTCGACCAGCTTGGTGACATCGCCATCGGCATAATCGATCTCTTTATCGCGAGCAAGGCTGATGATGGAGCAGATGCGAGCGTGGGCGTATTGAACATAATAGACCGGGTTTTCGGCAGATTGCTTCTTGGCCAGTTCGAGATCGAAATCCATCTGGGAGTCGGCGCTACGGGAGAGGAAGTTGAAGCGGCAGGCGTCGGACCCGACTTCATCGAGGACTTCCGAAAGAGTGATGATCTCGCCGGTGCGCTTGGACAGCCTGACCAGCTCCTCGCCGCGGCGGAGGGTAACAAGCTGGGAGATGATGACGTCGAGGCGGGCGGGATCGACGCCCAGCGCCTGGAGCACGGCTTTCATGCGGGACACATGGCCCTGGTGGTCGGCGCCCCAGATGTTGATGACCATGTCGAAGCCGC
Source organism: Dehalogenimonas etheniformans (assembly GCF_014672715.2). Taxonomy (NCBI): domain Bacteria; kingdom Bacillati; phylum Chloroflexota; class Dehalococcoidia; order Dehalococcoidales; family Dehalococcoidaceae; genus Dehalogenimonas; species Dehalogenimonas etheniformans. The sequence continues at coordinate 554,452 of NZ_CP058566.2, forward strand.
GCCGGACGAATTTATCGTAATGGTAAGCGATGTCAGATGCGAAATAGGTCGGTGTGCCGTCTGTCCTGATAATGACATTGTCCTTGCTCTCGCCGAGGGCGGTGGAGGTGAACCAGACGGCGCCCTCTTTCTCGGCGACGTAGCCGGATTTCTTGAGCATCTCGAGGACGCCGGCAAACTCGCCGCTGTCATAGAGGCTCTGCTCCGAGAACCAGCGGTCGAAGGTAACGCCCAGCCTGTTGAGATCCGTCCGGATGAGGTCAAGCATTTTCCGCAAACCTACAATGCCCAGTTGCTCTACCGCCTCATCCTTGGGCATCTCGTGGAACCGGTCGCCCTCTTCCTGGAGGATGTCCCGCGCCAGGTCGATCATATAGTGGCCGAAATAACCCTCGGCGGGCATCTCGGCATCGATGCCAAGCTGCTGCAGGTAGCGGGCATACAGCGAACGCTTGAACGACATGACCTGGTTGCCGGCGTCGTTGACATAATATTCCTGTTGGACGTCGAAACCAGCGGCTCGAAGAGCCAAAGCAAGGCTACTGCCGAGCACCGCGCCGCGACCGTGGCCTACGTGGATGGGGCCGGTGGGGTTGGCGGAGACATATTCGATCTGAACCTTTTTGCCGTTGCCCTGATCGATGTTGCCATAGCATTCGCCGGAAGCGATGACGTTCTCAACCTGTTCAGTGATCCAGGCGTCGGAGAGGGTGAAGTTCAAGAAACCGGGAGGGGCGACTGTAACGGATTTTATCTCGGGCACGGCCGGTATAAAACCTGCGATGATCCCGGCGATGTCGAGGGGTTTCATGCCGGTGGCGCGAGCCATCTTAAGCGGGAGGCCGGAAGCATAGTCGCCATGCTGCGAATTTTGGGGGTGCTCGATGAGGATGGGAGGGACCGAAACCGCAGGCAATTTACCGGTTCCCTGGGCCTGAGCGACGGCTTCGGATATGAGTGAGATTATCGATTTCTTAACAGCTAATATTCCGTTCAATGGGCTACTCCGAGTTTTCGTTTTGAATAGGAAACGATTATAACACAGCCCGCTCAAGACGATGTCAACATTTGGGTAGGAATGTTAAGTGGATTCCACCAGGTTGTTTGGAATGATCCTGATAACGCGGTCATCGCCGGTAAGTGGGATGCCCCGGCCGTCGCGATTGTTGGTCATGATATAAAGGAGGTCGTCCGGTCCCGCCGTGGCGTCTCTTAGCCTGCCGAAATTTCCGTTCAGGTACCGGGTGATGGTTCCGGTAGCCATGTCATATTTGAAAAGGCTCTGGCTTTCGAGTCCCGCAAAGTACAATGATCCATTTAGAATGGTCAACCCGGAGGGAGCCCAGGTCACATTCCCGCTGGCTAGAACGGGAGGAGTCATGCCGGGGGCGGTTTCACTTCCCCGGACTAAAGGCCAGCCGTAATTCTTTCCGGCCTCGATGAGATTAATCTCATCCTGGGCGCTTTGTCCGTGCTCGGTTTCCCACAGCCGACCCTGATTATCCCATACCAGCCCTTCCGGATTGCGATGCCCGTAGGAATAAATGGCTGAGTTGGGGAAAGGATTGGTTGCCGGGATCGCGCCGTCGTCATTGAGACGGAGAATTTTTCCCGCGAGCGAGTTAAGGTCCTGGGCTAAATTATCGTTGCCGGTTTCCCCGACGCAGATATAAAGCATCCCATCAGGACCGAATTTGATGCGCCCGCCGTCATGGATATTGCCGCCGGGAATGCCTTCGATGATAACGGTGTGATCGGAAAACGAAGTACCTTGCATAGTATAACGGACGACACGGTTAGCCAGACCGGTACCGGATTGGTAGGTATAGTAGAAATAGATCCAACCGTTAGTCGCGAACTGTGGATGAAGCACCATGCCGAGCAGGCCGCCTTCACCCACCGTAGCTACATCGGTGAAGGTCAAAACAGGTTGGCTTTGAAGCGTCCCGCCGGGATCAATAGTCCTCACCGTTCCGGGGCGTTCCGTGAGCAAGATGCTGTTGTCAGGCAAAAAGGCCATTTCCCAGGGAATATCCAGGTTCTCTGCGATGGAGGAGGTTGGGGGCGGGACCGTGCGTCGGCCAAGGTAATCCCAATACAGGAATCCGCCAAAAACAAGGGCGGCGACGATCAACAATGCGATAATAATACGGTTTCTAGACAAACGAGTGTGATGCTCCCTTCGGTTCATTATAGGGCGTTAGAGCCAGAGATGGAATCTAACTGATTGCGAGACGCCCGCTATTTATTTGGTGTCGGGTGATTGGGATTCTTCGCTGCGCTCAGAAAGACAGGCTGTGGGGGTCTAACTCCACTCCCCTGTCTGCGGCCAGATGCGGATTAGTTCGTCGTATAGGGCGCGATGTTCAGGTTTTTTCAGTCCCGGATCTTCCTGGAAGAGCCGGGTGGCTTCTTCACGCGCCATTTCCAGGATCGGGACATCGGAAAGCTTGGCCATTTTCAAGTCGGGCAAACCAGATTGGCGGGTGCCGAAGAATTCTCCAGGGCCTCGAAGCTTTAGATCTTCTTCAGCGAGAATGAAGCCATCCTGGGTTTTCTCGATCACTGAAAGGCGGGCGTTGGCAACCTCGGACGGATTTTCGGCCAAAAGCATGCAGTAGCTTTGTTCCGTGCCCCGGCCGACGCGGCCGCGGAATTGGTGAAGCTGTGAAAGACCAAAACGGTCGGCGGACTCGATCAGCATCACGGTGGCATTCGGAACATCGATGCCGACCTCGATGACCGGCGTTGAAACCAGGATGTCCAGTTTCCCTGCGCTGAAGGCTCCCATGACCGAATCCTTTTCAACCGCCGGCATCCTGCCGTGGAGCAGTCCAAGCTTGAAGTCCGGGAAGACGTCCTGTTTCAGGTTTTCATACTCGGCGGTTGCCGCCCTGGCCTGCACTGCCTCTGATTCTTCGACCAACGGGCAGATGATGAAAGCCTGCTGTTTCAGGTCTACCTGTTTCCTGATGAAGGCATAGGCGCTGGCGCGCTGTTCAGGTTTCAGCCACCGGGTTTTGATAGTCTGGCGGCCGGGCGGCAGTTCGTTGATGACCGAAAGGTCGAGATCCCCGTAAAGGGTCAGGGCGAGGGTGCGAGGAATCGGAGTTGCGGTCATGACAAGGATATGGGGATTGGTACCTTTCTGGCGCAGACTGAGTCTTTGCTCAACCCCAAACCGGTGCTGTTCGTCGATCACCGCAAGCCCCAATATCTTGAATTTAACATCCTTCTGGATGAGAGCGTGGGTGCCTATTACCAGATCGATGTCACCATTCTTGATTCTGCCGCGAATCGCGGTTTTTCCCGATTCCTTGGCATCACCGATGAGGAGAGCCACGGACAGGGGGCGGTCGGGTAAGATTCCGATATAGCTGGTGACTCCTTCGGTTATCTGTTTTTCAGTCGACAGGAGCTCAAGCATCCTAGTCAGAGATCGGAAATGCTGCTCCGCAAGGATTTCCGTCGGCGCCATGAAGGCAGCCTGGAATCCGGCGGCAACCGCCATCAGAATGGCAGCTGTAGCCACTACCGTCTTGCCAGAGCCGACTTCACCCTGTAACAGGCGGCTCATAGCCTCGGTGCGTTTCAGGTCTGCCAGGATCTCGTTGAGCGACTTCTGCTGAGCGCCGGTGAGGCTAAAGGACAGCGATTTAAGAAACCTATCGAATAATGTTTTATCGGTGGGGATAGCCGAAGCCGGTTGTGAATGTTGCCAGGCACGTTTTCGAGCTAATACTCCTAATTGCAGAAAGAAGAGTTCATCGAAAGCAAGGCGAACCCGCGCGGCATTTTTTGAGAGCTCGTCCTCCGGGAAATGTGCGTGGGAGATTGCGGACGGGAGATCTGTAAGACCACGACGCTGCCTGATTGTGGAAGGCAGATAATCAGACAGAGACCCTGAGAACCCATCCACCACCTCTTTCATCAATTTCCGAACCGCGCGCGGGAACAAGCCTGCGGTCAGGGGGTAAACCGGCACTAACCGCCCGGTGTGAACCAATTCCTTTTCCTCGAGTTTTTCCCATTCAGGCGACTCGAAGACCAGCCTACCCTTCCAATCGCTGACCCGGCCGCTGATGACCACTCTGTCGCCGTTGTGGAGTTGCTTCACAAGGTAGGGGTTGTTGAACCACAATGCCCGGATGTTACCCGTTTCGTCCCCCAGGATGGCTTCTGTGGAGCGCCGGCCGCCCGGCGTGGTCAACCGCACCTCCCAGATGTTGGCCACGATGGTCTGATCGGGTCCGGGGAGGAGAGAGGAAATCTTCGCCGTTTGAGAATAATCGACATGCCGCGTGGGGAAATGATAAAGAAGGTCACGGATACCAGTGATGCCCAACTTTTTGTACTTGGCGGCGGTGGCTTCGCTTATGCCTTTCAACGTGGTGACCGGCAATGATAGTGAAGATGGGGGAGCGGCCGGCGCCTTCGACTTCGGGGCTTTTTTCTTGTAGATGGCGGAGGGTTCGGCAATCTGAGGCGGCTCCATATCGACCGGTTTGGATAGCCCCGATTTTACTCCAACCGAAGTAGGGGTTCGAAATTCTTCTACAAAGGATAGGAGATTTTCAATACTTAACCGACGGTCGGCGATCGCTTTTAAGGCATAGTCGAAATCGCCGATGTAACTGTTAAATTTGGTTAAACGAGTCTTGTCAGAGATGGAGGTAGCGACTTCAGCAGCCCAATTTGCCAGGAATTTATCAAATCCGCCGATGACAGCGGTATTCTGGAACCCTTTTTTCTTTTCTAAAGCAATTACAGCGTGGAGCCGCTCGATTGGTAAGGACATTTGACCTATATTATAGCGGAAAAAGCGGAGCTAAGCACTAAAAACCAAACTGTCAATAATACGAGGATAGAGTCCGATACTTAGGCTAGAACTCAATTCGGCTAAGCCTTGCCCATTACCGAGACCGAAATCACATTCGGCCCCATATAGCAGCCCAAGACCGGGCTGAATGTGGTCAGATAGATATTTTCCCTAGGATATATGGCTCCGAGTCTTTCGATTAAAGCATCCGCCATGTCGGGCGTAGTGGCATATTCTACGGCCATCTCGTCAATTCGCTTGTGGCTGGCGGCAAAATTGTATAGCACGTCGATCCCGGCTTTCATGGTCCGGACTTGGGTCAAAGGAGATACTTCGCCGTCTTTGGTGGTTAGAACCGGCTTTACAGAAAGCAACACTCCTAAAAAACCCTTGGCCTTGCCAATTCGCCCCCCGCGGGCAAGGTATTTAAGAGTATCGAACGCCACGACAGGTTTGATATCAGCGACGCGGCTTTGCACGGCTTTTTTGAGGTCTGCAAGAGACATCCCTGAGGAAGCCTGCTTGGAAGCCCATATCGCCAAAATCCCCAGCGCTGCCGCGGTGGATTCCGAATCGATGACTTCAATGTTACATTCCGCTTTTACCATTTGTGTCGCTGATAACGCAGAATCGTAAGTTCCGGAGAGCTTTTTGGAGATTGTGAGAACCATGACTTCATGAGTCTCGGCGCATAATTTTTTGTAGACGCTGGCAAAGGCGTTTGGGGAGGGCTGGGTGGTCTGGGGGAAGACTTCTTCAGTAGTCAACCGCCTGTAAAACTCGTCGGTTGAAATTTCAACGCGATCGAGGAAGGATTCGCGGCCGAACGACACGGTAAGAGGGACGACACTGATGTCAAATTGCTTGGCCAGCGCAGGCGTGAGGTCGGATGTGGAATCGGTCACGATTTTGACAGTCATACGGCTAGCCTCCGAACTGAGAAGTTTATTCTAGTGACACAACATAGTCATAATGAGGTTGTCCACCACAGACCACTTCCACCTGCTTGCCTGGATATTTTGCCATAAGGCTTTCAGCCATGGCCCGGGCAGTCGGCTCCGCCGTGCCGCCTCCGAAATAGAGGGTCATGACTTCGATCTTGGAAAGATCGGTTTTCGCCAAAAGGTCCGCCAGAACCTTATCAGATGCCTCGTCTACGGCTGCCAAGTGACCATCCAAAAGGCCGATTGCCTGGCCTTTCTTGATAACCAAACCGTTAAACTTGGTATCGCGTACGGCGTGAGTAATCTCCACGGTGCGGACGCTGGTCCTGGCTTCATTCATTCGCTGGACATTGGAATCAAAATCCGCTTCATAATCGAAGGCCAGAAGAGACGCTACACCCTGCGGCAGAGTCTCCGTGGGGATAACGGCTATAGTTTTGTGGGTCAGCTGTTTCACCTGCTCCGCAGCGGGAACGATGTTCTTGTTGTTGGGCAGGATAATCACCTTTTCGGAACCTGCGGCTTCAATCGCCTGGAGGATGTCCTTGGTTGATGGGTTCATCGTCTGTCCGCCGGCCACTATACCGGAAGCACCTAGTGATGCAAACACATCTGCGAACCCATCGCCGGCGACGATCGCTACGATAGCGATCTCTACGGTCGGCTGCCGGTCCTTCTGCAAGGCCAGGAAGTCTTCATGCTGCTCGTCCATGTTGCGAATGCTGACTTTGTGAACCGTACCTAGCTTGGTGACGTAGTTAATCACCCTGCCGGGGGCCAGAGCGTGGATGTGGACGCGAATAGTGGAGGAATCACCGACGACGATAAGAGACACGCCCTTGCGCTTCAGGCGGGCGCGGATCTTGTTCAGGTCGAGATTATTACCCTTCAGGAGGAACTCGGTGCAGTATCCGAACGGCTCTTCGTCGTTTGGCGAAAGACGGGACGCCGGTTTGGCCGCCAATGGAATCGAACTGGCGATGACTCGAGACTTTTTGAATTGCATCTGTTCGGTTTCGCCGCGAAGGTAATGGAGCATCCCCTCGAGTTCGGTAAACAAGCCCTGACCGCCGGCATCAACAACCCCGGCGTCACGCAGGGCGGGCAACAATTTAGGGGTCCGCGCGACGGATTCAGATGCAGCGTTCATCGCCGACTCAATAAGTTTAACGATGGAGTTGTCTTTCTCAGCCGAGGTCCTTGCTGCGCCGGCCACATCGGTCAGAACGGTCAGGATAGTGCCCTCGACCGGATTGGACAAGCCTTTGTAAGCGGTCTCGACCGCCTTGGTCAGGGCTTCCGCCCAGTCCCCTGCGGTGACTGTTTCCTTACCTTCGAAAACCGTGGCTACACCGCGCCATATCTGGGAGGAAATAACCCCGGAGTTGCCCCTGGCACCCATGAGAGCGCCCTTGGCTACGGCCGCCGAGATTTCTCCGACGTTATCCGCAGTGACCCTGGACGTCTCGTCCACTGCAGAGCGGAGGGTGAGGAGCATGTTGGTGCCACAATCGCCATCGGGCACAGGGAAAACATTTAAAGCGTCGATATCGGATGCGCTTTTTTCAAGCCAGGCGGCAGCAGCAGCCAGCATGTCGCGCATTTCCTGTCCGGTCATGATCGCTTGGGCTGACATACCTTACACCTCTAGTGGCGCCGGTTATGGCGCCAAACGTTTGCCAAGTTGTCACCCGCATTGCGGGTATGCTATATTTATCGGACGGCATTGTATATTATCACCAAATGAATAGTCAAAGGAGTCCATAACCCCGGCCATGAAATGCGATTATTGCGGCAAAACACCGATGTTTGGTCATAACGTTTCTCATTCCAAACGACGCACCAACCGCCGTTCCGAACCCAACTGTCATCCCGCCCGCGTCCTTTTGAACGGCAAGTCCACCCGGTTATCGCTCTGCACCCGCTGCCTCCGAACTCTGTCTAAAATGGCTGCAGCCTAACCCTCAAAAAAGACCGATTCTAAAAAAACCGAAAAAAATTATGAAGAGCCACCGCCTGCATGCAGGCGGTGGCTCTTTTTTGGATTCATCGACTTTGTCGGTTCGGACTTATGATCCAGAAAGTAATGCCTTGGCCTCAGCGAGCGCCTGTTCGACTCGATCTCGCGCCGTTCCCCCAGGATTGTTCTTTGAATCGACCGACGTTACAACGGTGATTCCGAAAACATCCTGATCGAACATGGGGGAGAATCTTCGGTATTCGTCAAGCGGTAACTCAGAGAAGGTCTTGCCTTCCTTGATGCAATGGCTGACCAGCCGCCCGACGATGCCGTGGGCATTCCTGAAGGTTTCCCCTTTTTTAACAAGGTAGTCGGCGAGGTCCGTGGCAAGCAGGTAGCTGCGGTCAACAGATTTCAGCATCTTCTCCGGTCTGATTTTGATAGTCTCAACCATGCCGCTAACCACTTTAAGAGACATCAATAAGGTATCCGTGGCGTCAAAGATAGCTTCTTTATCTTCCTGAAGATCCCGGTTGTAAGCCAGGGGCAATCCTTTTAAGGTAGTCAGGAGCCCCAAGAGGTGACCATAAACGCGGCCTGTCTTACCGCGGCAAAGTTCGGCGACATCTGGGTTTTTCTTCTGCGGCATAATAGATGAGCCTGTGGCGTAAGCATCGTCCATCTCTATGAACCCAAATTCAGCCCCGCTCCAGATGACCATTTCCTCAGAGAGCCGCGACAGGTGCATCATGGTCAGGGAGGCGGCGGCCAGGTATTCGACCACAAAGTCCCTATCAGACACCGCATCAAGGCTGTTCCGGCTGATCGACGAGAAGCCAAGCTCTTTAGCTACGAAGGCGCGGTCGATATTATAGGCGACGCCCGTCAAAGCTCCGCTGCCCAAAGGCAAAACATCGGTGCGCTTCAAGCAATCGGTGAAACGCTCTTTATCGCGCTGCAGCATCTCGAAATAAGCTAGAAAGTGATGCGCCAGGAGGACCGGTTGGGCGGGTTGAAGATGAGTATATCCGGGTACGATAACATCGGGATTGTTCTCAGCCAATCCTACGCATGCCGACTGCAAAGATTTGATCGATTCAAGTGTCCAAATGATGACGTCCTTCATGTACAAACGCAGGTCGGTGGCAACCTGATCGTTTCGGCTCCGGGCGGTGTGAAGTCGTCCTGCTGCCTCCCCGATCTTTTCTTTGAGTCTCGCCTCGATGGCCATGTGGATGTCTTCCATCTCAGGTTTGAACTCAAATTTGCCATCGTTGATCTCAATTTCAACTTCCAGGAGCCCTCTTATAATCTCAAGGGCATCGAACGGCGGAATTATTCCCTGCTTGGCAAGCATCCTGGCATGGGCAATAGATCCTCGAACGTCCTCATGATATAGGCGCTTGTCGAATGGTAGTGATGTCGTGTACTTGACCACCATTTCGTCTGCAGGCTTATCGAAGCGACTACGAACGTGACTCATCGTTTCCCCCCAATGCCAGTGACCAAACAATACGGAACAAGTTCCAAAGTCAGACCGTCACCGACTTATTATTGCTACTTGAGCGTCTGCGCCCTGGCTTGGGTACGAACCGGCAGACCCCAGAGCTTGATAAAGCCGACGGCCGCGGATGCATCGAATGTGTCACCGGTTTCATAGGTCGCTAAGCCGTGGCTGTAGAGTGAATAGGGAGATTTGCGCCCTACGACGCGGAAGCCACCACGCTCTAGTTTCAACCGGACAGAACCAGTTACGTATTTCTGGGTATTTTTGACATAGGCATCCAGGTCCGCCTTATGTGCGGAGAACCACAAACCGTTGTAAACCAGGTCGGCATATTCCTGGGCGACTTTAGCCTTAAAACGAGCCTGATCTTTAGCCAGGGTCAGCGTCTCGAGGGCGGCGTGGGCTGCAAGTAACACGACCGCCGCGGGGGCTTCGTAAGTTTCACGGGATTTGATACCCACCAGCCGATTCTCAATATGGTCAATTCGCCCGATGCCATGAGCCCCGGCGATCTCGTTCAATGTCGAGACCAATGTTACACCGTCCATCCGCCGGTTGTTTAGGGTAACGGGCGATCCCTGTTTGAAACCGATGGTAACGTAAGCGGGCTTCTCAGGGGTGTCCTTTACTTCACGCGTCCAGGCGAAGGCATCAATCGGGGGTTCCACCCAAGGATCTTCAAGAATGCCGCATTCGCACGATCTACCCCAAAGGTTTTCATCGACGGAGTAGGGATTCTTGGCGCTAACAGGCAGCGGGATTTTGAATTTCTTGGCGTATTCGATGGTCTGCAGGCGGGTCATACCCCACTCGCGGGCGGGGGCAATGACTTTCAATTGGGGTGCGAGGGCGGCGGTGGCTACGTCGAATCTCACCTGGTCGTTGCCTTTGCCGGTGCAACCATGGGCTATGGCGGTGGCGCCTTCAGCCAGGGCGACGTCGACGAGAAGTTTGGCTATAAGCGGCCGGCCGATAGCAGTGGCCAATGGGTACTCATTTTCATAGATGGCCCCGGCAGCTAGGGTTTTCCAGATGTAATCCTCAATGAACTCTTTCCGGGCGTCAACGATAAGGGCTTTTATGGCTCCGACCTTGAGCGCCTTTTCACGTATCAAGGTGAAATCGCGTTCGTTTCCCACGTCGATAGTCAGGGTGATGACGTCCATGCCGTAATGTTCTTTGAGCCATGGGATTGCGGCAGAAGTGTCGAGACCGCCGGAATATGCCAAAACCACTTTTTCAGCCATAAAAGACCTTTCTAACAATCGAGAGTAACGCTTATTATGCTACAAAAGAAGCATTGATGCTAATAACTGCCGTTACCGCCGAGTGACCTGGTTCCATTTCTATGAAATGAAATCGCGGAAATCCCATAAAATCTCACGCTCACCCAAAAAAAGTAATTCCACATTTGAGGCTTATCATTCAAATGGGTACGAAAGCACTATTTACACACAACACGGCGCGTGAAAGAATTTGAGAATCTGAAAGAAGCCGATACGATAGCTGCACTATTAGTCTTGGTGGCAATGATTTTCGGGGTGTCGCTGGTGGGGGCTGCGAGATTGGAGAGCGGACGTTAATCAAACCCGCGTGATTACTTGCAGCTGTTGAAGTGCTTGTTGAGGAACCGCAGCACGTTTTCCCGAATTAGCGGATAATCCTGCCAGTTATAATCATGACCGGGCGCCCCAATATACAATAGTACGTTGCCCGGCGAGGCCGGGCTTTTTCCGCGAAGGGCATCCCAGTTGGCTTTAAAGGCCCGACTCCAATGACCATAACTGAAAGCGTCCGGGACGACTCCATTAGAGCGCATATTTAGCACTCGGTCGCTGACGTAGTTGTCGTACCAGAACGGCGGACCAAATTCGATTGAAAAAAGCCTTTCTTCTTCAGGCAACATTTTTATCACTTGGTTGGACATCACCGTTCCATTGCTCTCGGCGCACATCAACACTTTGAGATTGGGCAAATGATGCCACAAGAATTTTAATCTTAATGCCAACTCTCTTGGTTTGGAGACCGACTTGGCCCCAGCGTTAAGGATTTCGCTGATGTACCCCCGCAAGCTGCGATAAGCCCTCTGGTAATTGAGCACCAGAACCCGGCAATGTCGGGTGATGAACTCATCTTCTATTGCGTTAACGATTGTGGCGTATCCGGAGGCTTTATCCAACGCGGTCCAACCGTAACCTCCGGAGTTGAACAACACGAAGATGTCGGTATTTTTGAGGGATTCGTAGGTTGCCAGCAAGTCCGCAGCTAACTTGATCCTTTTTGTCTTATCCCTGGGGTGAAGGGATTTCGCCATTTCCAAGGCATCGTCCCTGACTGTACCGGGTACCTGAGATAGAATAACCGGCGGGAGGGGGAGGGCGGTGAAAGCATGGCGCATTTTGCCAGGATCGGGCATTTGCCAGCTAAAAACAACGATCAAGCCCAGGGCGATAATGACCGCGATGGCAATAATCATGCAGCCGTTATCTCAATTGCCGACGCCCAAGCGGGTGATTGCTTTATCAAGAAGATCAACAGCCTCGTCTATCTCACCGGCAGTGATGGTCAGAGCCGGCATCAACCGGATGGCGTTGGGTTTTACGTCGTTAACTAGAAGGCCGGCCTCAAGACATTTCTGGGCAAGTGTTTTGGCGATGTCACTCGAAAATTGGACCGCCATCAACAAGCCCTTGCCACGGATATTAGTGATAAGACCGGGATGCTTTGCTGAAAGACCGTTGAGGCGTTCGGTGAGACGTTGGCCCATGTCATAGGCGTTTCGAGGTACATCGTTCTCGAGGATGAATTTCAAAGTCTCGAAGGCGGCGGCGCAGGTCACCGGGTTGCCGCCGAAGGTCGACCCGTGCTCACCGAAGGTGAAAACCGAAAATTTATCCTTGGCCATGATGGCACCGATGGGTAGACCACCACCCAAACCCTTGGCCAACGACATGATATCAGGCTCAATACCGAAGGACTGGTGAGCGAAGAGGGTTCCGGTCCGTCCGATGCCGGTCTGGATCTCGTCAAGAATCAGGACGATACCTTTTTCATCGCACCAGCGGCGGACCTCTTTCAGGTAATCCGGCGACGGCACGTTGACCCCTCCCTCGCCCTGCACTGGTTCAAGCATCACTGCGCAAACGGTTCTTGAAGTGGCTTTCTTGATCGCTTCGATGTTGTTGTACTCAACGTTAATGAAGCCGGCGGGCAGGGGGGTATAGGGCGCCTGGTGTTTGAGTTGACCTGAGGCGGAAACCATGGCCAGCGTCCGGCCGTGGAAGGAACCGGTGCCGGTAATCACCTCGTAAGCGCCGTCTAAATGTAGCTTCCCATACCGGCGGGCCAGCTTGACCGCGCCTTCAGTAGCCTCCGCCCCGGAGTTGCACAAAAATATCTTATCGAGCGAGCTATTTTCAACAAGAAGCTGGGCCAGTTGAAGCTGCGGAATTGTGTAATAATGGTTGGAGGTTTGGATGAGTTCGCCGACCTGGCGACGCACCGCTTCGACCACCGCCGGATGGCAATGGCCCAGGGAATTCACCGCCCAACCCGCCACGAAGTCAAGGTATTTTTTACCGGACTCGTCCCAAACGTGGCTTCCCTGGCCCTTAACGATCGTCAGCGGAGCGCGTTCCACCGTCCGCATAAAATGTTTTTTCTCGATTTCCATCCAGTCAACCATGCGATTCCTCCACTCAGGCACTGATCGAGGTGCCTAATCCGCCCACAATCGCTTCATTATATATGATATTGGGTTGCCTTCCGTCGACAATACTGGTGACCGTTCCCCCGGCAGCGGCACGCACCGCAGCGCGTATCTTGGGCACCATCCCACCGGTGGCGATTTTCGATGTGACGAGAGCTTCGGCTTCACTGACCTTCGCTGATTTAACGATAATACCCGCGGCGTCCTTGATACCGGAGACGTCTGTGAGGAAGATCAGCCTGTCGGCTTTAAGGGAAGCAGCCAGTTCTCCGGCTATCGGGTCGCCGTTGATGTTGAGCAGGCGGACCGGATCTCCAGGGACGTTGAGCGAAACCGGCGAAACCACCGGTACAAACCCGTTCTCCAGAAGTGTTTTCAAGAGAGCTAGGTCGACCTTTCGGACGTCCCCCATGTAGCCCCAGTCAGCGCCTCGGGGAGTTCCATGTATAAGTGCCCCGTCGACCCCGGATAAGCCGACAGCCTTGACACCTAAATCCAGAAGCATTGCCGTAGTTTCTTTATTGACAAGGCCGGCAAGGACAGCGGCGACTACCTCGAGAGTCTCCTTATCGGTGACGCGCTCACCTTGAACGATACTCGGAGTGATATTCAGCCGCTTCAGCCAGGTATTGACCGTGGCGGCTCCGCCATGAACGACGACCGGGAAGTAGCCCTCTTTTTTAAGCCGGGCAACATCCTCAAGGGATGTATCTCGACTGCCTAGAACGGATCCGCCAAGTTTGATGACGATGATCTTGTTCATAATTATTCGCTAAGTGGTGTAGTCGGCGTTGATGTGTATGTACTCGGCGCTCATGTCGCAGCCCCAACCGGTAACCGAAGGTTTCCCCAGCCCTAGATCGAGATGGATGAACACCTCTTTACCTTCGAATTGGGCAGAGGCGAGTTTCCTGTCAACTTCCAGAGGCATGCCCCGTTTTAAAACCTCAACATTTCCAATCCAGAGATCCACTTTGTCAAGGTCAAATCTAGCTCCGCTCCGCCCAGCTGCTGCTACTATACGGCCCCAATTGGGGTCCGCGCCATGGACGGCGGTTTTTACAAGTGGCGAGGAAAGAACCGTCCTGGCGACTTTTCGGGCATCCGATGAAGTCGCCGCACCCGTAACCTTCAGTTCTATCAGCTTGGTGGCGCCTTCCCCGTCACGGGCCACAGATTTAGCGAGGTGAACGCAAACGCACTCAAGGGCTTCGGAAAAAGCCCGGAAGGCGGCGGTGCCCGGAAGGATTTTCCAGCCAGAAGCGCCGTTTGCCAGTACAAAAATGGAGTCATTGGTCGAGGTATCTCCATCAACCGAGATAACATTGAAAGACTTATTCACGGCGCGTTTGAGAAGCCGTTGGAGGAGATCAGATTCGATATCGACATCTGTAGTGATAAAGCCTAGAAGGGTCGCCAGGTTGGGATGGATCATACCGGCGCCCTTGGCGCAACCACCAATGGTGAAACCATAATCGGGCGACCTCACCGCGAACTCTTTGGGCATTGTGTCCGTAGTCATTATAGCGCGGGAAAAATCGTGCCCTGAATCGGCCGACAGTTTGATATTCTTTATTCCTGCGGTTACCTTCTCAATCGGAAGTTGAACACCGATGACCCCTGTGCTAGCGACAAGTACATTCGACGATTCGATGCCTAATCTTGCACCCGCCATCTCGGTCATTGCTTGCGCATTTTCAAGACCTGCCTCGCCTGTACCAGCGTTGGCGCAGCCGGCGTTCACGATTATCGCTTGAACGCTACGGGTATTGCCAAGGTGCTTTAACGAGACTAAAACCGGTGCGGCTTTGAAACGGTTTTGCGTGAAAACGGCCGCGGCTGAACATGGCTTGGCAGACATAATAACTGCAAGATCAAGCGCACTGGCGGCCTTCTTGATGCCGGCTGCCACCGTCCCGGCAGAAAAACCAATGGCCGAGGTGATGCTTCCGTCGGGGATCAGGTCAGGTTTTGAACTCATAAAATGATGATAGAATATAGCATAGCGTTTGTGACGGGGCAAAAAATTTCAAAAATAACCTCTTGAGTTAATTTCTGATTCAACCCTCCCAGATAAAAATTATTTAGCCATCGGCTTGAGACAAAGCCGGATGGTACTAGCCAAGTACTAATACTTATGATATACTCAACCAGTTTGCTTAATTCCTGACTGGTGACCACGCTCGGTTCAACTCAAATTGGATAGCTGAAATAGGGGGTAGTTCATGGCGGAAAACTCAGTACTGATCGTCGACAGCGACCCCAAATCCCGCGACACAGCGGCCTGGCTTAAGGGCGCCGGTTTTCGCGTTACCACCGCCACCACCGGCGAAGAAGCCCTGAATCTCATCGACAACCAGGACTTCAGCGTCATGCTCCTGGACATGCGGCTCCCAGGCAAACACGGTCTGGGCGTTTTGAAAGAGGTCAAGGTCAAGCGGCCTTGGATGCAGGCCATCGTCACAACCGACCATCCATCGGTTGAATCAGCAACCGAGGCTCTGAAACAAGGCGCTGTTGATTACCTGGTAAAGCCGTTTTCACCCGAAGAACTGGAAAAACTGGTCAAGGAGACTATTAAATCAGGCTCCAAGCAAAAAACCGTTTCAGTTCAGATCAAAGCAAAAACCACGCCGGCTAAAATTACCTCACAGGCGACTTTCGTCATTTCAACCGAAAGCCTCAAAAATCTAGTCAATAGTTTGATTAAAGAACGCGAGGCGATCGGGGTCAAAGCAAAACAGGGCAAATTCTCCTTCGATAAGATAAAAAATTTCGATGAACTTGCTCTCGATTACGACGTCACGGTGAATCCCCCGACGTCGTTCTTCATTCCGGCTTGCGAGACCATCCTCCGCTACAAACGGGGCGACAATCCGGAGATTACCCCGGTTACCGACACCACACCCCGGGTCCTCATCGGCGTTCACCCTGATGATATCAACGCCATAAATCTTCTCGATGAAGTCTTCATGGCCAATAACCCAGATCCAAATTACACCGCTCGCCGGCAGAACACCCTTATCATTGGCGTGGACGTGCTAACTCCGTTGACCACTTCTTTCGCCCCCAGCATGGGTACCTATACGGCTGATTCCGGTTTCGACCTTCTGCTGACCGATATTGGCAACTCATCGTATATGATCACCGTGGGCTCCGAAGCCGGAGACCAGATCCTGGCCAAGTACGCCCAGGTTCGTGAGCCGACGGTAGCCGAAACCGCCCGCCAAAAGCAAGTCCGCGAAGAAGCGTTGTCCAAGTACCGCCTGTTCCTCGACATGCCGCGGGACAAGATCCCGCATCTGCTCGACACGAATTACGATAATCCTTACTGGAAGTCTCGGAGCGAAGCCTGCCTCAACTGCGGTTCCTGCATCATGGTCTGCCCCACCTGCTTCTGCTTTGACGTCCAGGACGACGTCAACCTGAATATGGTCGACGGCGAGCGGATTAGAAAGCCTGACGGTTGCATGCTTGTCGACTTCAGCAAGGTGGCCGCCGGCGCCAACTTCCGCGGCGATAAGCTCTCGCGGTTCCGCCACCGGATGTACCACAAGGGCAAGTACATGCTCGATCGCTACGGTAAGTTCGGTTGTGTCGGCTGCGGCCGCTGCTCCGTCACCTGCCTGGCCGAGATCGCCTCGCCGCTCGAGGCTTACAACGCGATAGCAGCCTCGGAGAAGGCTAAGGAAAAAGCTCGTCGCACCATCACCAATACCCGGCCGCAGCCTGAGCTTTACCTGCCGCATATGGCCAACATCACTAAGATCACCCAGCTCGGCGCCCGCGAGAAGCTATTCGAGTTCAAACTCAAAGACGGACACAAGCTCGGCCATCGGCCAGGCCAATTCGTCGAAGTCTATGTTTTTGGCATCGGCGAATCGCCGATCTCCCTCACCTCGTCGCCGACCCGGGATCATACCTTCGAGGTCGCCGTCAGAAACGTCGGCAACGTCACGGGCGCCCTTCATAACCTTGAAGTGGGGTCTCCTGTGGGCATCCGCGGACCATTCGGCAACGGCTTCCCGCTGGAGCAAATGGAGGGCAAGGACCTGCTCCTTATTGCCGGCGGCATCGGCGTCTTCCCGCTAAGATCGCTCATCGAATATGTTCTTGACCGGCGCGAGTCGTACGGCCATATCAACCTGTTGTTCGGTTCCCGGTCGCCATCGGAACGGGTTTTCTCTGAGGAGATGGCTCAATGGGCAAAAGCCCCCGACGTCACCTTCATGGAGACGGTCGACAAGGGCGACGAAACGTGGACAGGCAATGTTGGAGTGATCACTACCCTAATACCGAAAGTCCAGTTCGATCCCAAGAAGACGGTGGCGGTGGTCGTGGGTCCGCCGATCATGTACCGCTTTGTCACAAACGAGCTTAAAAAGCGCGACCTGGGCGATGACAACATCATCCTGTCGCTTGAGCGCAAGATGAAATGCGGCGTAGGCAAGTGCGGCAACTGCCAGATCAACGGAGTCTATGTCTGCCAGGAAGGCCCGGTATTCAGCCTGACCCGGTTACGCACACTAAGGGAGGCCATTTAATGAAACCAAAAGTGGCATTTTTCGATTTCACCTCGTGCGAGGGGTGCCAGCTCGACGCCCTTAACCTTGACGTCGGCGAAGTCCTAGGGCTGCTGGGAGCGGTCGATATCGTCAACTTCCGCGAGGTCAAGACTAACCGCTCCGACGACTATGACATCGCTTTTATCGAGGGATCAATCACCAAAGAATCCGAGATCCCACGGCTGCAGGCCATCCGCAACCAGGCCAAGGTCCTCGTCGCCCTGGGGGCGTGCGCTTGCACCGGCGGCGTCAACTGCCTAAAGAACGCATACTCGTCAGAAGAACTCTTGAAGGGCGTTTATGGCGAATGCGCCTCTTTTTATAACACCATCCCGGCGCGGCCGGTCAATGCCGTTGTGCCGGTGGACTACTACATCCGCGGTTGTCCGCCTACTACCGCCGAGTTCGTCAAGGTGGTTAAGGCTTTGCTCCTGGGCAAGCGGCCGGACCTGCCGAACTATCCCGTCTGTACCGAATGCCGTGTTGCCGGCAACATCTGCGTCTTTCAGCGAGGCGGCACTTGCATCGGTCCGGTGACCCGCGGTGGTTGCGACGCCATGTGCGTCGGCGCCGGACGCTTTTGCTGGGGCTGCCGGGGTCTGGTGGAGAACCCCAATACCGACTCGGCTAAGGATGTTCTGGCCCGCTACGGCTTGACGATCGATCAAATACTAGAACGGTTCAAGATTTACAACTCCTATTCGGAGGTATCGCAGTGCCAGAAGTAAAGATCAAGGTCAACCAGTTAACCCGCGTCGAGGGTCACGGCAATATCCACCTGGAAGCCACCGACGGCAAACTCGATAGGGTCCTTTGGGAAGTCACCGAGAGCCCGCGCTTCTTCGAGTGGATGCTTAAAGGCCGCAACTTTGACGACGTGTCCACCATTTCCTCCCGCATCTGCGGCATCTGCTCGATTGCCCATACCACTGCCTCGTTGCAGGCGACCGAGGCCGCCTTCGGCATCAAGCTGACTGAGCAAGCATGGCTGCTCCGGAAATTGCTGTTCGACGCCGAATTACTCGAAAGTCATGTGCTTCATGTTCTTTTCCTTATCGCCCCGGATTTCCTGGGAGCGGATTCGGTCATCCCATTGGTAGCCACTCATGGCGATGTCATCGTCATGGCAGTCCGGATGAAGAAGCTGGCATACAACCTGGCCGAGGTCCTTGCCGGCCGCAAAACTCATCCCATTACTCCCATCGTCGGCGGCTGGAGCAAGCTGCCGGATGTAGACGCCCTGAAGGCTGTCCGCGAGCGGCTGGTTTCTGCTCTCGATGACGCCGAGACCATGGTGGCGGTGGTCAAATCACTGGCGCCGATGATCCCCAATTTCAACCGTCCCACCGAGTATATCGCCCTCAAGGACTCCAAGGAATACGCCTTCATCACCGGCAAGATCGCCTCGTCGGATGGCGGAACCTACCCGTTGGAAGACTATACCAAGATCACCAACGAGTTTTGTGTTCCTCAGTCCTCCGCTAAGTACACCAAGCACGCGCGAGATTCATATATGGTCGGCGCGCTATCCCGCTTCAACTCAAATTCGGAACAATTACTACCCCGAGCTAAAAAAGCCGCCGCCTCGCTGGGTATGAAGGCGCCGATCAACAATCCGTTCTTCATCTCTGTCGCCCAGACTATTGAGACGGTCAACTGCATCGAGGACGCTATCAACATCATCGATAAGCTTCTCGCCAGAGGTCTACATCCTGAGGAAGTCAAAGTCAAACCCAGGGCAGGTCGGGGGGTGGGCATCGTAGAAGCGCCGCGAGGCATGCTCATCCACGATTACACGTATAACGATGCCGGTGAGATCGTTTCCGCCAACTGCATCATCCCCACCGGCCAGAACCATTTATCTATCCAAAAGGACTTCGACGCCCTGGCGCCGACCATCCTGGACAAGCCTATCGACGAGATCCGCCACACCCTGGAGATGCTGGTCCGCGCCTACGACCCATGCATTTCCTGTTCGGTGCACTAGACTCAATCGACGATCACAAAAGAGGCGTCCCGGTCACCGGGACGCCTCTTTTCGTTCCCCAAATTACTCAAAGCTTCCTAAACCGGTTACAGTGTTGTGATCAGCCGGTGAAAAACTGTTATAAAAACAACTCGGTAAATGGGTTTAATCCAGCTGGGTTGTTAAGAATTAGATTGATTCACTAACAGACCTATGGGTTGGGATAGAGCCTCAGTCGATGGCTCGAGGGTTGAAAAAGATCAGTTGATCCCAACTCATCGTTCGTCGGGGGATCTGCTGTCGAGAGAGCGGCGGAATAAAACACGTTTTGGCGACAATATTCCCCAGGTGATCGTCATCTGGATAGCTTTAAGGAACGAGACATCGGTTTCGATGATTTGATCCCTGGTGGCCAGAATCCACGTGCCGGTGTGTGGGAAGGGTGAGGTAGGGAGAAACACGGTGACGAAGGGGCTGCCTTCGCGGTCCTTGATTTTGTTGGTGATGAAACCCAGAGTGAATACGCCAGCCCGCGGGTACTCCAGAATAATGACCTTTCTGAAACCGCCCTTGAAGGCTCCGGGGACAGAAAGAGCCTGCATCGCCTGCTTGGCGCCGCTGTACACCTGCGCCAGGACCGGGAGCCGAGCTATTAAAAATTCTCCAAACCGGACGATGCTGTTGCCGACAACGTTCGAGGTCACGATCCCAACGATCAGGATTAGGAGCAGCGTTAAAAGGATGCCCAGACCGGGAATCGGGCGCCCGAAAAGGATATTGACCAGGGGTCTGAGTATGCCGTCCGCCAGGTCGAACAGCCAGATGATGCCAATTACGATCAAAGCGCCGGGCAAAACGACCACCAACCCGGCAACAAAAGTCCGCCAGATCTGCCGGAATAGACTGTTAAGCGCGGGCGTTTTCTGTTTCTTTTCGGTCAATGGCGCGATCCCTCAATCGGTTTCTTCCACCGAAACATTATAACCGCCGCGGCGACGGAGATAAATGCCCGCCTTTTGGTATTCACATTGCCAGGGCGATATGTGCCTAGAGTACAATTGACGCTACCTTTCCGGGCGTTGCTAATTACAGTCGCCGGGAGTACACTGGGTAGCATTTTTCGAAACAAAGATGTCCTTGGAATTAATCAATTGACAGATCCCGCATATCCCCAATTCAACATGCCAAAGAAGGGGCTGTTTGCCAACCCTATCTTCAGGCGTTTTCCGCCGGGTGTGTGGATGGTCACCATCATCGGCGTGCTGAACTCCGCCAGTTTTTCGTTGTCCCTGCCGTTCCTTTCGCTTTACCTCAACACGCAGCGGGGCGTGTCAATGCTGATGGTGGGGCTAATCATCCTGGGATCAGGTTTGATCGCTTCTGCGGCGCAGATGGCTGCGGGAATGATATCCGACCGAATCGGCAGAAGGCCGATCATACTGGGCAGCATGACTTTGGCGGGATCTTTGTTCGTGGTAATGTCCATCCTGATCAACGCCGTCGCCCCGGTTTGGTCAATCGTTGGTGTCTATTTCCTGGTTCGTTGCGGACTGATGGCGGCGCGGCCGGCGACGCAGGCACTAATCGTCGATTTAATGCCGAAAGCACGCCTGGCTGAGGGCTACGGCATCCTGCGCATGGGCCAGAACCTGGGGTTCGGGTTCGGTCCGGCTATCGGCGGTTACTTCTGGGCGGCGGGAGTTTCTTACGCGTGGCTGTTCGTCGGCGCAGCGGTTGTCAGCAGTATCTGCATCCTCGTGACTTTCACTCATCTCACAGAAAGCCATGTCGGGGGTGGTTCTGAGCAAGTCAGTTTTTCGGCAGCCCTGGCTACTGCAAAAGACAGGACTTTCCTGGTATTCACCATGATCAGCGTGATCGCATTCATGGGATTGGGACAATTCATCAGCACAATGTCGGTATATACCGTGGAGCGTGTCGGTTTTTCGACGGTGCAATATGGCTCTCTCCTGACTTTGAACGCGATTTTAGTGGTGCTTTTTCAATATCCGGCGACTCGATTTATAAGCAAGCTAGATAAAGCAAAAGCACTGCTCCTGGGAATGTCGGTCTACGCTCTGGGGTACTTGACCATGGGTTTTGTCGGTCCATATGGCCTGGCGATTGGTGCGATGGCTATCATCACCGCTGGAGAGGTTCTGTTCTCGCCAATGTCTATGGCAGTAGTGGGCGAGCTTTCGCCCAAGAGCTGGCGTGGCCGCTACCAGGGATTCTACGGTCTATCGGAGACTCTAGGAGTATCGTTAGGTCCAACACTCGGAGGGCTGTTACTCGATTCCACTGCGCCGGACGGGAGGCTTTCGGTCTGGCTGCCGATCGCTTCCGTCATCATGTTCGCCGGGCTGGCTTTTTACGCGTGGGGTAAGATGCTGCGACCGTCGGCGGCAAAGGCAGTGAAAAGTTCGGATTAAAAAAAGTTGGGCTCGCCATGGCGAGCCCAACAATCAATAGTGTTGGCTGAGATAATGCTGGTTCCTAAGCTTGGCCTGAAAACCGTTATTTCTTGATGAAATAGCCAGTGCCGGACTTTGTCATTATGGCGCCCTGCATACCGATGTCGCCAAGTTTCTGCCGCAGGTTGCGCATATGCACCCGGATGGAGTTGGCGGCGTCCGCCGGGACCTCGCCCCAGATGGACATCGACAGGTCGTTATGGGAAACCGGTTTGCCCATGTTTTGGGCCAGGCAGTAGAGCATCTTGCCTTCGGTGGTGGTTAACTTAACGCTCTGTCCATCGCACGTGACCTGGCGTCGGGAGGCGGAGAAATGGAATTGGCCGATTGATATTGGCGAGCCGCTATCGCTAGCCCGTTGCCGGCGGAGAAGCGCCTTAGCCCGTGAGACAAATTCCATCTGGCGGAATGGCTTGGTGATGTAATCATCGGCGCCCAATTCCAGCCCGCGGACGACATCAGACTCCTCATCACGAACCGTCAGGATGATTACCGGTACATTGGAATGGGTACGGACCTCCTTGAGCAGTTCGAGGCCGCTCCTATCCGGCAAACCGAGGTCCAGAATGATCAGGTCGGGGTTTTCCTTGTCCGCCAGTTCGATGCCTTCCTGGGCAAGCCCGGTAAAGACAATCCGGGAATCCGGCCAGCTCACCCTCAGGCACAGGCTAACCAGTTCGACGATGGCGCTGTCGTCTTCCACGATCAAGATTTTCATGCCAGATTTTCCTCCTTACGATTTACTATACGGTACCTTGAAACTAAAAGTGCTGCCTTTGCCATGGGCGCTTTTCAACCAAATTTGACCACCGTGCAACTCAACGAACATTTTAGACAGGGCTAAACCCAAACCAAGGCCGCCGAGACGCTTTTTGTCGGTATTTTGACCCCGGTGGTACGGTTCGAAAATATACGGCAAATCGGCAGTGGCGATACCTGTCCCGTTATCGGCTACCGATGTAACCGCCCCATCGGGATCTTGTCGCAGAGATATTTTAACGTGACCGCCCTTGCGACTGAATTTGAATGAGTTGGATACCAGGTTGGTTACGACCTGTCGCAGGCGGTCGGGATCGGCGCTGATAACGACCGGCGCCGGAGGCACGTCAAGCTCGAGTTGAATTCCTCGGTGTATGGCCTCCGGTCGGACGTATTCTGCGATCTTCTCCAGTAGAGCGGCAAGATCGAAAGAACGATAGCTGAGCCGAAGGGTCCCGACCTCGCCGCGAGCCAGGTCCAGTAGTTCGTTGATCCTCTTTTCCATATTTCTGGCACCGACTTTAATATTATGGGCAAAGCTTCGGGCGGTCTCGTCGGTCAAACTAGCCTCAAGATAATCCGAGGCGGTCAACAGCGGGGTGAGCGGGGTCTTAAGTTCATGCACCAGAGCCCTGGTGTAAAGAGATCGCTCTTCGATCTGCTGCCTCAACGCGCTTGATAGAGTCTGCTCTCTGTCAAAAAGCAACCGCAATTCACTCTCGGCTTTCTGCCTCTGGATTATTTCCGATCCCAGGGCTTCGGTGCGCGCGGCGACCATATCCTCAAGCCGGTGCTGGTAAACCTCGATCTCCTCCTGCGACTTCCGTTGTTCGGTGATGTCACGGACGATGGTAATGGTGGACATGGAACCATCGGGATGAGGCTGAAATGTCTGGATCAGTTCGCAGGGGAAAAGCTCTCCGCTTTTACGCCGCTGAAATGCCTCGGTACGAAGGCCTTCGGCGGCTTTCCCGCTGGATATGGCCTCGGAGAGCCGGCGCGATTGAGCCAGGTAGGAGGCTCTGTCAGGAAACAAAAACCCGGGAGTGCGCCCCAGGCATTCTTCCGGTGTATAACCGTACAGTTCGACCATGCGGCGGTTAACGTATTCTATCCGCTTCCCCGGCCGGCGGACGACAACAATTGCGTCGGGCAGGGAATTGTTCAGCTTTTCAAGCCGGTCCCGGCTCTCCTTGAGTCCCCGCTCGGCCGATTTGCGCCGGGTGATATCAAGGCCGTAGAGATTAAGGAAGCCGTTCGCTGTATCAGGGAAAAGGGTAAGAGCGTAGGTCGCGCCCGGGATTTCGAGCTCCGCTTCGAATTCCTCCCCGGTTTTCCAGGCCCTCCCAGCCTGTTCAGGCCAGGGGGGAGGGAGGACGCCACCAGTGTCGATATGCCATTCCCGCAGAAGCGGCGAGGCGGCGGGGTTGGCGAACAAAACGCTTCCTTCCATCGAGACACGAAGTACTGGACTCGGGTTGGACAGCGGGAAAGCCGCCAGGCTGCGGATCTCCGCCTCCTGTTCCAGCCTTTTCCTGATGTCGCGGATCACCGACAGGATCACCGTTTTGCCATTCAGTTCGAATCTATGGGCGGAGACCTCCGAGGGTATGGGTTGTCCCGATTTGGTACGGTGAACGATCTGGACGGTCAACTGCCCGGTTCGTTGGAACGCCTCGGAGCTGACGTTAGTTTGAGCGTAACTTTCAGGTGTGTTGAGGTCGCGAGCTGTCAGATGAAGCATCTCTTCATGGGCGTAACCGTATCTGTCGCAGGCAACCTGATTGGCCTCAATAACCCGGGCTTCATAGCCGCTACCGGGCATCTCCCAGAGGATGATGGCATCGCCGGTGTTATCGAAAAGGGCGCGGAAGCGCTGTTCGCTATCGCGGAGCGATTGGGTAAGACGCACCCTCTGTATAGCATTGCCCAGCACCAGGCCGATCTTTTCAAGCTCGGCGACCAAAACGGGCGGGACCATGTTCTCATGCCGATCCGCTACGTGTATCAAGCCGAGGACCGAATCCCCCGATCTTATTGGAATCAGAGCGACGGATTCATATCCGTGGGCGTTGCAGGCGTTACGCGTTTGACCTTTTTCATCTTCTGAAACCGTGGCGAGGAAATTGCTCGTCCGGTTCATAAAGAAAGAACCTATTTCAGTGTAGAACGGCTTTGACGGGTCGGTCGTTCCGGCGATGACATTTATGCACATGCAGCGATCGGTGCCGATCACCAAAGGGCTTTCAAGTTCGACGAAATCCCTGGAAAATCCTTCATAGACAGAATAGGGAATACTGCGCTCCTCATCGAGCAATCGGATGCCGATCGCGGAGCATCCGGTGAGGGCTTTAAACTCTGCAAGGAATTCTACCAGCAGTGGTTTGATCTCGACATGCCGGTTAGCGATCTCAAGAAATTTGTAGGCGGTTTCCAGGGTCTGTCCTGACCGGAGCTTGGTTGTCACCAGGGTGTGCCTTTTTCTTAATGATTTAAAGCTATTGTAACGTTTTGGCGGCAGATTGACAATACTTTAAGGTAAAAACAGATGGCGTATTTAAAAATATTTATTAGACAATGGTTACAAAAAGCAAATAACGGTACGCTGGATAATTAACGTGGCATAACCAAAACTATCATCATTAGTCACTCAGGCTGGAATAAAGATCGAAAAAGGCCATTGAATGACTCTTTGAAACAAAGTGGACCTGACAGGCTGCGATTATACCGGCTTGAGAAATTTTGCCCAATTGAGCGATGTGAATTAAAATCGGAAATGAACACCTATTTAATCCACTTGGCGAATAAATACATGAATGAAAATAAGCGTTCGTTAGAGTCCCTCCTCAAACCCCGGTCCGTGGCGGTCATCGGCGCCTCCAGGCGTGAAGGGAGTCTCGGCAACAAAATTTTCAATAATTTATTGGAAAGTGACTTCAAAGGCCCGGTATTCCCGATCAACCCGAATGCGGATGATATATCATCGGTCAAGGCGTATCCATCGATTTTCGATATTCCCGAACCCGTCGACCTGGCAGTGATCGCCGTGCCGGCTGAATTCGTTCTTGAGGCAGCCGAACAGTGCGGCCTGAAGGGCGTAAAGGCATTGGTAGTGATTTCGGCCGGATTTGCCGAGAATGGACGGGAGGGTGTGAATCGCCAGCGAGACCTGGCGTCAATCTGCCGTCACCACGGGATGAGACTGGTCGGGCCTAACTGCATGGGCGTTTTGAATACTGACCCGAATGTCTCTCTCAACGCGACCTTCAGCCATGTTTTTCCGCCTCAGGGGGACATCGCGATGGCAACGCAGAGCGGAGCGCTGGGGCTGGTGATCCTCGAGTATGCCAGGAATTTGAATATCGGATTATCGACGTTCGTTAGCGTGGGTAATAAAGCTGATGTATCATCGAACGACCTGTTGGAGTATTGGCGCGATGATCCGAACACCTCGGTCATCATGCTGTACCTGGAATCATTCGGCAATCCGAAAAAATTCGCCCGGTTGGCGAGGTCAATTTCGCCCAGCAAGCCAATAGTCGCCGTAAAGAGCGGAAGGTCGCCTCAGGGGTCGAAAGCGACTGCCTCGCATACCGGGGCGCTGGCAACCGCCGATGTAGCGGTCGACGCGCTGTTTGCCCAGACCGGGATAATCAGGGTCGATAGCCTGGAGCAGCTT
The DNA here is from genome assembly GCF_014672715.2 of Dehalogenimonas etheniformans. Classification (NCBI taxonomy): domain Bacteria; kingdom Bacillati; phylum Chloroflexota; class Dehalococcoidia; order Dehalococcoidales; family Dehalococcoidaceae; genus Dehalogenimonas; species Dehalogenimonas etheniformans. The sequence continues at coordinate 580,834 of NZ_CP058566.2, forward strand.
TTCGACGTATCCGATTTCCTATCCAAGCAGCCGCTCCCCAGGGGAAACCGGGTCGCCATTTTGACCAACGGCGGAGGGCCGGGAGCCTTGGCCGCCGACGCCTGTTCCGCGGCCGGACTGGAGTTGACGCCACTTTCAGACGAGACGCTGGCCGGGCTAAAAGCATTATTACCGGTACGGGCATCACTGGCTAATCCGATAGACATCACCGACGTCGGAGCCTCCGAGTACCGCGGCGCTCTGTCGTTGTTAGCCTCGGACGATAATATCGATGCAGTCATAGTTATTTTTATCCCCCCGGTGTTCGCATGTCCCGAGGAAGTGGCGGTGGTGATCAAAGACCTGGCTCCGGAATTCCGGCGCCGCGGCAAACCCATGGTCGCCTCGTTCATGGGGCAACGGGGCTGCGTACCCGGAACGACACTGCCGGCAGGGGCCGCCGGAGTGCCTTCATTCGCTTTCCCGGAAGCGGCGGTGTATGTCCTCGCGAGAGCGCTGGATTACGGCCGGCAAAGGCAGAAACAGAAGGGGACAATTCCTGAGTTTCCTGACATCGATCGTCAGAAGGCAAAGGAGATCGTCGATTCTGCGCCAGATGGCTGGCTTCAACCGGTGGAGGTGTTCTCACTCCTCGAGTGTTACGGGATAAAAGCTCTGGGAATCCGTTCCGCGGCAAATCTTGAGCAGGCAACCGCAGCAGCGCAGGAGATCGGTTATCCCGTTGTCCTCAAAATCGATTCCAATACCATCGTGCACAAGACAGAAGCAGGCGGCATCATTCTGGACATCGGATCCCCCGAAGAGCTCCAAACTGCCTATGACGGCTTAATGAAGAGAATGAGCATTGCAGGGTTTGTAACCGGGGTAAGGGGAGTCACGGTACAAAAGATGGCGGGGGAAGGTATTGAACTCATCGCCGGGGTCATCCATGATGCGATCTTCGGACAGCTGACATTGTTTGGGTTGGGCGGCATTTACACTGAGTTGTTCAAAGATTCGACAGTGAGGATTCAACCGTTAACGGATGTCGATGCAAACGAGATGGTGCATTCCATTAAGGCGTACAAGCTGCTGGAGGGATTCCGAGGATCCCCTCCGGCGGATATCCAAGCAATCGAGGAACTGTTATTAAGGTTATCGGCTTTGGTCGAGGATCTGCCGCGGATACAAGAATTGGATTTGAATCCGGTAAGAGTATTTGCGGCCGGTAAAGGGTACGCCGTAGTGGATGCCAGAATTTTATTGGCTGGCAACAAGCAACACGCTAATTCCGTGCCTGAATCTGTCGCAGGGTGACACGAATCCGCCTCTCTTAGATGAAGAAGAAGGCAGTGGCGATAAGGGCATAAACCGCCAGAAGTTGGGCGCCCTCCAGCCAGTGGCAGATGCCGTCGGCGCTGATGTAATTGGCGATCATCGCTGTCATGACCAGCGAGATCAGCTCAAACGGGCTGAGAACAAGATCCATAGTACTGCCGGTGAGCGTGGAACTAAGCAATACCAAAACCGGCACCACGAACAAAGCGATCTGTAAAGCTGAACTCATGCCTATCTCCAGGGATAATGTCATGTTATTCAGGCGGGCAAACCTGGCAGCGCTGATCTGTTCAGGGATATTGGTCAACAGCGCGATTAGGACGAGTCCGGCGAAAGTCTGAGTTATACCGAGGGTATCTATCAGCGGGGTGATCGAATCGACGATTAACGACGACTCGAAACCTGCTGCAATCGCCGAAATCAGCAAGATAGCGACCGCAACCCTGAAAGGCCAGGGGCGATAGCTTCCAGATGGCGGGGCTTCGCGTTTGACGATGAACAGATGCTTATGGGTCACCAACGTATAGAACAGGCTTAACAAATAAATAACGCCCAAAATAACGGATACCGCAATGCTCATATCCTGTGCCGGTTTGCCTACCAGGATGCTGTACATCGATGGCATGGCTAACCCGACGACGATTATGATCAGCATCGTCGACGACAGACCCGCTGAGTCCTTATTAAATCGCTGTTCCTTATATTTCATGCCGCCGGCAACCATAGAGAGGCCTATTAGGAAAAGTACATTAAGGATAATTGAGCCGGTGATCGATGCTTTGACCATTGTCTCCAGTCCGGCACGGAGGGCGAAGATCGCGATCATGAATTCGATGGCATTACCGAAGGTGGCGTTAATGAGCGCTGAGATAGTGCTCGATACCCGCTGTGAAATTATGCCGGTTGCTTCGACCATGAGATGGGAGATGGCGACGACCGCGGCAGCTGCAGAAGTGAAAGACACTATCGCCGGAAGCTTGAGGAGATAACAGGCCAGCGAAAGGGGAACGAATAGGAGTAAAAAATCGATCCGATGAAGCTGAATCCGGCCTAATCTGATAGACATAAAGTTATGGGTGAAACTAACACCGAAAAAATTGTTCAATCAGTGTGCATATTCCGGTGCCGGGCGAATGGTTGCTCATCATACTCCGGACGTAATGGCTTTTCAATCGGGGCAGGGTATCACCGCATAATTCGGGAACCAATGAATAAAAAAACGCCCGGATGGATTCCGGGCGTTTTGACGTTCATGTTGAATTTATTCGGCAGCAGCAATCTCGATGTATTTCATACCTCGGCCGGCGCCACTGGCTGCCAGTTTGCCGGCGGCGATGGCATTTTTGAGTGCCTTACGGATCTTGTTATCTGAGCAACCGGGTTCGACTCTGGTCATTTCCAACTTGATCGCTCCGAAGCCGCGCTCCTGACCAAAGAATCCGGCAGAAGTCAAATCGGCCGCGAGCTTGTCGCAAGAAACTTTCTTCTTTCGGGCAGGCTTCCCAGACTTGGGGGGGCGGCCGGGACCGCGCTTGTCTGTGGGTTTTTCGATGGCTGTTTGAACTGCAGCACCGCCTGGGGCGTACTTGGCAATGTATTTTTCAACAAATTCGATCGGACCTTCGAGTTCGATAACGCCTTCCTTCAGATCAATTAACACCCTGGCTTCAGTCATTCTTACTCCTTGCGCAATTATTTATTCAAAATTCATTATAACCAATTATTAAAATAAAAGTAAAGACAAATATATAAGATCAAATAAATGTGAACCTGAATCTTCGATTTGTGAAACAAAATAATCGGCTGGTTGATTAGTAAAATCGGAGGCGGGCTTTTGCCATTCAAAAGCACAGCATGCGAACGATTTCCGATTTCAAGAAGCAAGCCAAATTGTTTGAATTAAAAAGATGAATATAAACGTTATAAGACAATACTAATAAATACAGGGAACCAAAACAAAATTGATTTATATTTTCATTTTGACTTAAGACGGTTTGCCCCTTATCCTGAAACTAGGAGGACAACAAGATGACCAAATATCGATGCACAATTTGCGGATACATATACGACCCGGCGGCGGGTGATCCGGATGGAGGCATCAAACCGGGCACGCCTTTCGAAGACATACCGGACAGTTGGGTGTGTCCTGTATGCGGGGCGACCAAAGACCTGTTCGTTAAAGCCAGTTAGATTACGTCTCAGTGGAGGTAAAATGGATGATGATCTGAACATCATGATTGGTGGCGAGGCCGGTCAAGGGGTTCAATCTGTGGGTTCGGTTTTGGCCAGGTCCCTTTTGCGAGGTGGTTTCGAGATATTTGCCGATCAAGACTTTGAATCCAGAATCCGAGGCGGGCATTCTTTTACTCGTGTCAGGGCAAGCAAGAATCCGGTAGCCTCAGCCCTTGAACCGATCGACATCCTGGTAACCCTGAATGCCGAGACGATAGAAATTCATCGAAAAGCGCTGCTACCGGGCGGAACTCTGATTTACGATGGTGCTAAGACGGGGGGGAAACCGTATGACGGCATCATCTCGCTTGACGTTCCTCTTGAAAAAATTGCTCTTGATACATCCGGCAACGTCCTGATGACAAATACGGTTGCCGCCGGAGTGACGCTTGGTTTGCTGGGTTACGATTTCGAAGTCATGGCAGAAGTTCTCCGACAGGAATACGGTCGGCACGGTGAAAAAGTGGTCGAGGACAACGTCAAAGCCGGGAAAGCCGGTCATGATTACGGAAATCAAAACCGACCCGCCGGCTTTGAACTGCGCCTTAAAGCAGACAAACCCTCCGGCAAGATGCTGGTTACCGGCCACGAGGCACTGGCTTTGGGCGTACTTGCGGCAGGGTGTAAGTTTGTGGCCGGTTACCCCATGACGCCGACTACTCCAATTCTTGAATTTCTGGCGGACAAGGGCCGGGAATACGGGCTCCACGTTGTTCAGGCAGAGGATGAAATATCGGCGGCTAATATGGTGGTGGGGGCTGCCTACACCGGCGTCCGGGCGATAACAGCCACCTCTGGCGGCGGTTTTTGCCTTATGGTCGAGGCCCTGTCACTCGCCGGAATGACAGAGACGCCGATGGTTGTCGTCCTGGGGCAACGGTCAGGTCCGGCTATCGGCCTGCCGACGCGAACTGAACAGGGTGAGCTGTTATTTGCCATTAATTCAGGACATGGGGAATTTCCTCGAGCGGTCTTGGCTCCCACCGATGCTGAGAGCGCTTTTTGGGCGGCTGTGAAGGCCTTCAACCTGGCGGAAAAATACCAGTCGCCGGTCATAATTCTCACTGACCATGATCTGGGCAATTCTTCATATACGATGAAAAAACCGGACTTGACGAAGGTGATCATCGATCGCGGAGAAATTTTAACAGACGAGGAAGCGGAAAAAGCTATCGATTACCAGCGTTATGCCTTTACCAAAACGGGCATCTCTCCGCGAGCATTTCCGGGCCAGGGTAAAGCGCTGGTCGTAGCCGATTCAGACGAACATAACGAGAAAGGGCATATCATCGAAGACGCTGAGACCCGGACAAAGATGATGGACAAACGAATGCGTAAAAATCTCAGTTTGGCAAAAGAGATCAAGGGCCCGATCGTACACCACCGTGACAATGCGAAGTTCAATCTTATAGGATGGGGCAGCACCCTTGGAGCCGTCAGAGAGGCAGCCTGCCAGCTCGAGACTCTTGGCACCAACGCTTGTGTCGTCCAACTCGACGAGATATGGCCATTCCCGGCTGAAGCTCTTGGCAACGCTCTGGCAGGAGTAGCCAAAAACATAGTCATCGAAAACAATTACACAGGGCAGTTGGAACAACTTATTCGCTCAGAAACAGGCATCGCCGCAGACGGCCGGATTCACAAGTACGATGGCAGGGCGTTTACCGCGGAATATATCGTCAGCGTTCTGGAAAAGGAGACCTGAAATGCCCGCTAGAGAGAAAGTTGATATCAAGGAATATGCCCCCGGTTCAGAGAACGCTTGGTGTCCCGGGTGCGGTAATTTCGGGATTCTGCGTTCGGTGAACAAGGCACTGGCAGATCTTGGACTCCATCCCAATGAGGTTTTGCTTGTCTCCGGAATTGGGCAGTCGGGCAAGTTACCGCACTATACGACCGCCAATGTCTTCAATGGCCTGCACGGTCGACCGATGCCAACTGCGGTGGCGGCCAAAATAGCTAATAGAGAGTTGAATGTATTAGTCATCTCCGGCGATGGAGACGGTTATGGAGAGGGCGGCAACCACTTCATGCACGCCATGAACCGCAATTCCAATCTAACCTATCTGGTGCATAATAACCAGGTCTACGGCTTGACCAAAGGCCAAGCCTCTCCGACAACTGACCTCGGATTCACCACAAAGCTCAATCCCGACGGGGCGTGGCACGCACTACGGCCGCTGGCAGTTGCCGTTGCTTGTGATTGTTCGTTTGTCGCCCGTGGGTTTGCGGCTGACATCGACCATTTGGCCGGTCTCATCGAACAGGGTATGAAACACAAGGGTTTTGCTTTGATCGAGATACTCCAGCCCTGTGTCAGCTTCAACAAAAAGAATACGTATCAATGGTACCAGGAGAGGATTTACAAACTCGAAGCCACCAAGTACGACGCGTCCGACCAATGCGGGGCTTTTCAGAAAGCGCTCGAATGGGGGGAGCATATCCCGATAGGTATTATTTATCAACACGAGCGAGAGGTGTTCGAGGACTACCTAGGAATTACTCAACAACCGCCTTTGGTTAAACAACCGCTTGAGCTGAAGTCCCTCGATAGATTACTGGATATTTTTACCTGATTGTCAAAAGATTGACATCGAGATATTGAATATTCGAAAATGCCGCATCAAGGAGTAATTCGATGCGGGTAACAAAGATCGAGAAGGAAATCCTCTCAAAATATAAAACGATTGCGGTCGTCGGCGCCTCTCCGGACCCGCAACGCCACTCAAACGCGGTGATGGCTTACCTGATCGGGACAGGATATAAAGTAATTCCGATTAATCCTACCGTGGAATCCGTCCTGGGCAGAAAAACCTATCCGGACCTTCCATCTGTACCCGAGAAGATAGAGGTAGTGGACGTGTTCCGGGCTTCAGACAAATTGATGCCCACCGTCGATGAAGCGATCGCCGTAGGCGCCAAGGTCCTATGGCTTCAAGAGGGCGTAATCAATGAAGAAGCGGCCGAAAAAGCCAGACAGGCCGGACTTATTGTCATCATGGACAAGTGCCTTGCCAAGGCTCACGCCGCTTTCACCGGGGCCAAGCACTAAATCCTTCGCACACTTTTTATTTCCGATAATAGAAAAAGATCGACGGCTTTTAAGCCGTCGATCTTCATTTTTATTCGGGGAGAAGGCTAGCCGCCGGTCTCAAAGGCATGAAGACCGGAGAAGAAGTAGTTACCGAAAAAGGTGAAAATCACCGCCAGGAAGGCGATCACCAGCAGTACCGCGGACCTGTTGCCTTGCCAGCCGACAACCACTCGTGTGTGCAGATAAGCGGCATAGAAAAACCAGGTGACCAGGGCGGCTGTTTCTTTCGGGTCCCAAGACCAATAGCGACCCCAGGCTACGTGAGCCCAAAGGGCGCCGAGGATGATCACCAGGGTGAGCAGCGGGAAACCGACGATGACGGTGTTGTAGCTGATCCGATCGAGTTTATCCGGAGACGGCATCCAGGGGATGATGCGTTTACGCTGCATCAGGAACATTATCGAAGTGACAAAACCGATGGCGAAAGCACCATAGGAAAGGGCAGCCGCGGCAACGTGCGTGGACAAGAGGAAATTCTGCTGCAACGCGGGAACCAGTTCCGAAGACTGGGTAGGATTAAAGCCGGTGGAGAAGGCCGCGAAGATGATTAGTGCCAACGCTATAACTGAAGAAGCGCCGGAAACCAGCAGCGTCTTGTAGCGCATCCAGTAGAGGATTCCCAGGCCGATGATGCCCCATGCGAAAGCCAGGGCAAATTCGAACATGCTGGAGAAGGGTCCGTGGCCGGTAGCTGCCCAACGGGTGGCGATAGCTCCCGATAAAAGAGCGAAGGATAACCACATCATGAAGATAAGGATCTGGCGGACGGTCTTTCCCGCGTCCTCGCGTTTACCTCGCGCCGACGCCAAACTGGAAATGTAGATGATGAGACCGAGGGCGATTAAGCCAAGCGAAAGTAGTGAAGCCCAAAAGAAAATTGCCTGCATTGCTTCCATTTATTTTTTTCTCTCCATGTTTTTGGGCTGTATTTGACCAGTCGCGCCGATGACTTTGGCGAAGGATTCGATCTCGTCGGTAGCGGCCTGGTTTTTTTTGCCAAGAATATGATAGGCAGTGCGGCTGCCTTTGACATCTGGATAGACGCCTATGACCATCTGGCGATGAGGGAAATAGAAGACGAGGCCGAGTCCTAGCATGAACAGGATGAATGCCGCCCATATAAGGTTCAATCCGGGATCTTCGCGCAACTGGAAACCCGAGAACTCGATCATCGCGCTTGGGGAGAATTTGAGCCCCTGGAACTCGGTGGTGCTCCCGATTTGAATATCCAGGGAATCGATAAACTCTCCCCCGGTATCCGGCGAAGCATCGTAAAATTCAAGCCGTACACTTCCATTGGGCACCACTGGATCTCCCGGTCCGGCAGAACTGATGATAAAAACGAAAACACCGCTCGATGTCAGGTCGAGGGTCCCGGAGTTCCGTGTAATACCTTCAACGGTGAATGGGTCGGTCAGGGCTAGGGAACCATCGAAAACCTCGTTTCCACCTGAATCGGATACCCGGAGGGTCAGGGCGGGCCCGTAAAATGATTGATAGATATTCAGATTGCCGTAACTCAATGGGTAGTTGACTCGTATTGTTCCTTCTTTGATTACCTGACCGCCGACAAGGATCTGCACATCGCTCCGATAATCTTTGGGCTGACCGTTATCATAAAAATCGGCCTGGAAGTCAACGAGTTTGATGGAGGCATCATACGGTGATCCGATAGCCCTCGTTTCGCCCTCTGTAACTACAAAAGACTCGTTGGAATATCCTTTGGCGCTCCCGACAATGTAACCGGCGGTCAAAAGGATCAGGCTAAGGTGAATGGCATAGGTGCCCCATGGGGCAAAACGGTTTTTATCAGCGACAAATACGGTTCCATCTGGTGTCTCCCCGCGTCTCACCCGGTAGCGGCGATTGGAAAGAAAACCAGTCACATTTGCCATGTTTTCGGACGCTGAAATCTTGCTTGCGGAACGGGTAACATTGCCTTTTTCAAGAAGTCGTGCCGCGCTGTCCAAATCGGTTCCACGGCTTGTCCTTATCAGGCTGGGCATCCGTTTAAGTGAACACACAGCAATCGCTATGATGAGCAGGCTTCCGAGAATCAGGAATATGGCTGAATGGAATACATCGAATAAGCCCAAACCGTTAAACACGGCGGTCCAAAAAGAGCCGTAGTGAGGCTGGGCAACCTGTTCGATCCAGGCCTGTTTCAATGTAGGGTCGGCGAGCAATTGGGAAGGAATTTGCCGAAGAAGGGTACCGGCAAGGCTTACAATGGCGAGAAGTAAAATAATCCAGAGGGCGAATCTGACGGAACTGAATAAATGCACGAACCAATTAAACGTGGATTTGATGTAGTTCAATGCAAAGGATGCCTTTCAAAGTGAGTTAAAACAAATTCCGCCGTCCGATAAATATCGACGCCAATAATATAGTGACTTATTTTTTATTGAAGGTCAAATAGCATGAAACAGCGACAGATTGAGAGCGGGTGATCGGCAGCCCGCTCTCAATCTGTTGACAGCTTAGGGTTCAAGACTGAAAGGAGGGTATCGATCAGTGATCAAGAGAAATGCATACGCACTAACCCTGAGACCCCAGCGCATGACCCCTACGATGAAATCAAAGAGCGATTTGGGCATCTTACCGGTAAACAGGATGGAGAACCATGAGATAATTGCACAGACGATAGCCGCGAGACCCAGGAAAAACAGGATAAAATAGTGGGGGATGGCAAGAAACCATTTGACCAGAGGCATTCCCTGCCCCAGGTCTTTCTTGGCATCAGGATAAACCAGATCAAGATGCACCGACTGTTCTTCGTCGGTTGAAGGATATTCATCAAATAACAAGGCTATGAAGGCAGTGACTCGGGTGGTAAACCTGGTCAGGTTGAGGTTCCAATCAAACCACCACCGGGGGTACTTTTGTCTGAAGAGAATCATTAAACCCACGGAGAAGAACAGGATGCCACCTGCGGTTCCCCAATACGGAGCAGAACCGCCACCAATCAACCCAAGCACAATGGCGATCGGGATAACCACAAAGATGCGAAAACCGACACTGACTCGATTCCTGGGTTTATCAGGAAAGTCGACGGACAAGGTTGCGGGATACAAAGGCGTACTTTGAATCACTTCTTTCCTCCTGATATATATTTCAATCCAAGTCTATCTCACAAAGTTATGTTATTCAACCATTTCCTGACTTGACACCAAAAGTGAGATAAGCCAGAATATACATTCACGCATGGTTAATCCAGACGGGAAGGGGTGATTTTTTTGACCGAAGTTAGACCCGAGTATAACGAGAGCTTCGAGGGTATGCTCAAGCGGTTCAACCGCAAAGTGCAACTCGATGGCGTCATCCGCGAAGCCCGTCGCCGCGCTCGTTTTGAAAAGCCCCTGACCCGCCGCAAACGTAAAGAAACAGCTACCCGCCGCGCCGCTATTAAAGCCGCCCGCCGCACGGCCACCCGTCGCCCAGTTTAGGGCTTTCAGTGAATAAATGAACGCCTCCCGAGGATACTTTCCTCCGGAGGCGTTTTTTCTTGGGTCGCGTCACGTGTAAGCCGCCTCAATATCTCAAGATTTATCATGTAACGGTAAGGAGATCCAACAACGATGATCGTTGAAATGAAAAAAGGTGCCGTAAAAGCTTCAGTCGATGCCGTGGTGGCGCGGGCAAAATCCCTTGGACTTGGCGTTCAAATGAACCTCGGAACGGACAAAACGGTGGTGGCGCTGTTGGGCAGCAACACAGGCCAATTGTCGCCGGATATTTTCGCGGTTTTACCTGAAGTCGAATCTGTGACCAGGATTATGAAGCCCTATAAGTTGGCTTCAAAAGAATTTAAACCGGCACCTACAATTGTCACCGCCGGCGGAGTCGAGATCGGCGGCAATCGTATCGCGGTAATGGCCGGTCCTTGCGCTGTGGAGAGCGAAGCTCAACTTTTCGAAGGCGCCAAGGTCGTAAAGCGGGCCGGGGCAGCCGTTTTGCGCGGCGGCGCTTATAAGCCCAGGACGTCGCCCTTCAGTTTCCAGGGTCTCGAAAAGATAGGTCTGGGCTTTCTTGCCAGCGCCAAGAAAGAATTCGGCATGCCTATTATTTCCGAGGTGGTAGACCCGCGTGACGTCGAGAACCTGGCCGAAATTGTCGATATTATCCAGATCGGCGCCCGGAACATGCAGAATTATGCCCTGCTGACCGAGGTTGGCAAGCAGAAAAGGCCGGTGCTTCTAAAACGCGGGCTTTCTTCTACCATCGATGAATGGCTGACTGCCGCGGACTACCTGCTGGCAGGCGGTAACAATCAGGTTATTTTGTGCGAGCGCGGAATAAGGACTTTTGAAACCAGCACGCGTTTCTCACTCGACATTTCATCGATTCCCGTAATCAAGCGTTTCAGTCACCTGCCTATCGTAGTCGACCCCAGCCACGCAGCGGGGCATTATGCGCTGGTCCCGGCGATCGCAAAAGCTGCGGTAGCCGCCGGCGCCGACGGTCTGCTCATCGAGGTCCACCCCAACCCGAAGGAAGCGCTGGTAGATGGGCTGCAGTCGCTGACACCATCGGATTTTACACGTTTGATGGATGAGTTGAAGCTGGTGGCGGCGTCGGTTGGGCGCACGATCTAAACCAGCAAAGTCCAACATTCAAAATAAGTATCACTCGTTGGGATGATATAATTGTGCCATGCCCGCGCCGGAACGAATAGCGATTATGGGATGTGGCAGCGGTGGCAGCTACCTGTACCGCCTGTTGCGATATCGAAACCTAGATTTAAACATTACACTCTTTGACCAGCCCACCGCCAATTCTTGCGGAATCAAATGTTGCGCTTGGGGGGTTTCGCACCCTTTGTTTGCGCAATTATGCGCTGAGGCTGGCATAGACTCCGAAGCATTCATCATTTCACAATACGATCATGTAGTCATCAACGGTCAGCGGTTGAAAGCCGACCTGGCCATTATCGATAAACCGGCATTGGTAAAGAATTTCCTCGGCGGTGCCGAGCAGTTTGATCCGGCCGCTGTTGATATCAGCAGTTATGACAGGGTAATCGATGCAACGGGATCGGAACGGGTTTTTTTACCGGCTACGGATGCGACACCGGTGGTCTCTGCTGTCCAGGTCAGGCTCAAAGCCAGGGCTCCGAGGGCTCCGACGGCGGTTTTCAATCCGGGAGGCGGCTACAGCTGGCTGTTTCCTATTGGCGAGGACGAAGTCCACCTCGGCTCTCTGTCGCCCCAGGGTTTTGACGTTGCCAGGGAAGAACTCAAAAAAATGATGTCCGGGAGCAAGAGCGAGGCTGTGTGCAGTTGCCGCGGCAAAATACGCTGCCACGGGCCGGTTACCCCCTTTGTGCAAGATAAAGTCTGGGGTATCGGCGAGTCGATTGGATTGGTAGATCCGGTGACCGGAGCCGGTATCGTACCTGCGATGACATCAGCAAAACAATTGGTTGACCATTGGGATTCGCCTAGCGAATACCAGGGTGTCGTGATGCAGCGGTTTTCGTACATGATGAAAGAAGCCAATACACTGAACCGGCTTATGGCGGGAAACGCGCTGTCTTCAGGGGATCTCTTTTTCCCCAAATGGGCGCTTGAAACAATCGGCATTAATCCGTCTTTCGTTGAACTCGTCGGACTGGTGGTCAAGGGCGCCAAGGATTACCTGGCTCACCGCAAGGTTTAAAAAATAACTGTGACTGGGATTGGAAAAGTAACTCAGCGACAATTTATTAGTAGTTGCTAACTTTAACCAATCCTTTTAATGCCCCTTTTGAGGTCGACATAAAAAATTGTCCCTCGGTTAAACGAGACAACCCGCCAATTGTTGAAGAAATATCGAGATATTCTTCATCATCAGGAAGCCATATTCCATTAGAATCGGCTTAAATACCTGTTAATGGTTTTGATTTCTCCAATATCACAGGCTAAAATAGTTAACGATTCATAACACCCATGTAAAGGAAGAAAACTGTAACCTTGCAAGATTTCCGGTAGTCTATTAAATCTAAGTGCGAGGGGCATCGTTGGTCAGATCTTTTGAACAAACCAGGAAGGCAGTACCGGAAGAACCGGGTGATCTGAATATCACTGATGCCCTGAACATCTATGAAGAGAACCCCAACCCCGTTTTAAGAATATCCAATGACGGGATCATTCTTTACTATAACCGCAGCAGCCAATTTCTTTGCGATTCCTGGGAGAGCAGGACCGGGGACCGGATACCCGAAACTTATCGACAACGAATAGAAATAGCCCTTAAAGAGGGTAAACCCAAGAGCTATAAAGAGGTGATTAACGGTTTCAGGGTAGTATTGCAAATTGTACCCATATTGACTCAAAACTATGTCGATGTATTCGGTTACTGCCAGCCAAACTTCGAACTTCCGATTGAAAATCGAACAAAGGCAGGTATCCGCGGCGTTCGAAACGACACAAGAATCACACGGCAGACCGAGTTTGCCAGGGCGGCTGTTCATGAACTCAGAAATCCGCTGACTCCAATTCTGGCGGCGAGTGAAATGCTGGTTAACCGTTTAGATGAAGGGGCACCCGCCCGCCTGGCGAGACAAATCAATGCCAGCGCCACTGAACTCAATGCCCGAATCGGAGAGTTATTTGAGCTGGTACAAGCTGAAACTGGAGCTTTTGCCCTGAATTACCAGACGATTAATATCAAAGACATTGTACGCGAGATTGTCGAATCTTTCCTGGGCGCCGCCGGCAAGAAGGGCGTGCAGATCATAAATGACGTGGATGGAGGTCTGCCCGAAATCCAAGCAGACGGGGTGCGCCTTAAGGAAGCAATAGGTTATTTAATTGAGAACGCAATAAGCCGTTGCGAGTCGAAGGCGATCATTCGATTTACCGGAATGGCCAAGCAGAATTCGGTAGTATTCAAGATCAAAGTAACCTGCCTCAAAATTCCCCCGGCGATCAGCACCTACCTATCTTCAACGGGCCAGGTAAATCCGATGGACCGGTATCATTTCAGCAGTGTCGGTTTGAAACTCACATTGGCGAAATTGCTGATAGAACTGCATAGCGGCGATATTCATGTCGAAAATGAAAACGATTGCGATATTTTCACCATCAGGGTGCCTATTGGAGAAAATTCTATAGTCCAGGAGGATCCTCTTGAAAATCTTGATCATTGAAGACGACCCCGGCATCGTCGAACTCGTTTCACTTACATTTGAACTCGGGTGGCCGGACGTGAAATTGATCGTAGCAGATACCGGGGAAAAGGGTATGAATATCCTCGAATCAGACCGCCCGGACGCTGTAATTCTGGATATAGGTTTGCCCGACACAACTGGTTTTGAAATTATTAAAGCTATCCGTCTTTTCTCGGATGTTCCTATTTTAATGCTGACTGTTCGAATCGACGAACGGGATGTAGTCAAAGCATTAACGCTGGGCGCTGACGATTACTTGACCAAACCGTTCAGGCAGATGGAACTGTTAGCGCGGATTAAAGCAATAACCCGCAGGACGCAACACGGCGACCAGGACCTAAAGGTGAGTAACGGACCATGGCACTTTGGAAAAACTCTAACTGAACTTTATCGCGGCCAACAAATTTTCCATCTGACGCCGATTCAGGGCTTGATCATGCAGTCACTGATTAAACAGGCCGGTCAGTTCGTGAGCGCGGAAACCCTTGCTGCGAAAATTTGGGGCGAACATCATGCCGCGACTGCCGATGACCTGAGGGTGCATATCCACCATCTCAGGAAGAAATTCGATGAAAACAGATCGGGTTCGGGCTTTATCAGCAATAAACCGGGCTTGGGTTATATGTTGGTAGGCGAATAGCAATCAGACAAGTATAACCTTCCGGACAACCGGATCATTCTCTTAAAAGGTTTAGTCCTTCGCCCCGCTTTTGTCTTTTCTATTTTTATTGAAGGTTTATTTTGCCTCCGAACCGCGGTACTAGTACCCCTGTACCTTTGGCCATTTTGCTCTACGCATATATGCTGAATTTTGATGATATTTAGCTTTGGTTATGCCAGAGTTAACGCATATTAACGCTTTTTAACTGAATATTAATAGGTAGATGATGTACATTATCCGAGTAAAGATTAATAAATCTTAAGCACCCCAAAAAGTGTAGAGAACAGAAAAATACATAACCCTAGTGAGCCGCAGCCACTGCAATGGTTGTCAGCTCGAAAAAAAGCGCCGGCGACCTCTGCAAAGGCCGCCGGAAAGGAAGGTTAAAAATCCGCCGTATCAGGGTCAGCCTTTTGTTGCCTTCCGCTTTTAATTTTCCCCCTGGGGAAACACGTCGTCAAGACCGTTCAAAGGTAAAAGATTAAGGAATTCTGGTCAACTCGTTTTAGAAAAGCCAGCCCGTAGAGGAGGTACCCATGGTCCCTATCCAACCGATGATCAGCCGGCAGGAATTCATGAATTTAATGTCGGCTTCTGTGTCACCAAAGATTGAAACACCGCGGCTACCTTTTATCTACACAGCGATGGACGAAGCGTGTTTCATTCAGGCTCAGCAGATTCTGGCGGTGATTCGGAGAAAAAATCGCCCTATAGTTAAAAGATCTTTTTCGGAATGGGCGGTTTAACCGTTCGAATGAAATTATTGTCTTTTTTCGCGGCAAGCCTTGCGGTGGGGGAAACCGGGGTGACGTTGGCTGTTTGCGACTCAGCCGGTGTCAGAAGGTACTGTGAAACCCCTCCCGTGGGCTCCCTGGGCGTAATCGGGGTTCACCGCCAGGCTTGCCGAATTCACAGAAATAGTCTGGAGAGGTAGCAATGCAGACCAACGTTTACAACATCGCCTTCGCCGAGTCTACCAAGCAAGCCTATCTTCATTTTTGGGGTTGTAACATCAAGTGCCGTGGCTGCGTGTGCCAGAAGGTGGTTTATGATTTCATGCTGGACCGGAACATGCACCTCCACATGGCTGAGCCGAAAGGCACGGCGACTGCTCCCGAGAGATTCATGGAACTCGACGATGTCATCGAGACCCTAGTCGGTCTGGACGTGGAGTGGGTGCTTTTCGAGGGGCAGGAAGCTTCGCTCGACCCCGCCATGCCTCTAATAGCCGAAGCGATTCACCGGAGGTTGAATACAACCAATGTCCTGCTAACCAATGGATTTAAAATGCCGAATCTAAAGCACATCGATAAAGTAGCCGTAGGTCTCAAAGCGTTTGGTGAAAATAAACACATCGATTATACAGGAGAATCTAACAGGACTATCCTCGAAAACTTCCCCAAGATATACAAGTCCGGCATACCGATGATGGCTGAGACAGTGTTGATCCCGGGATACATCGACCATGACGAGATCGAGAAAGTCGCTAAGTTCATTGCGTCGGTAGATCCTAACATCCGATACCAGATAGATGCCTACTTCAAGGCCGGCGACAACCCGTGGCGGCGGCCGACATCCGAAGAGGTTGAACGGGCTGTTGAAGCCGCCCGAAAGCATCTTAACAACGTTTACGCCTATAAGGGCACGGAACCCAGGGAATTTGGAGTCAAGAGCGTCTTCCCGACCGAGGAAGAACTGGCGGCCGCCAAACTTGCGCCCGCGGTGGATGCCCGCGAGCTGATCCCTGCATAAAACAGGAATATGAAAATTCTACTCGTCATCCCGTCCCGGTCTTACGGCAATATGCCGGGTTACACCAAGTTTCCCGACGAGATGCTGTCGATCGGCGGCATGCTGGAGAGTCGCGGCCACGAAATCAGACTGATCGATTGTAACCTGGATAAAAATAGTCAGCCGGCGGACTTTGTTGAATTTGCGCCAGAACTTATCGGCTTTGGCGTTGCTACAGGTCCGAATATTGCCAGTGCCCTGTCCCAATCAGCGGAATACAAAAAACTTCTGCCCGGAGTAAAGATCGTCTGGGGGTTCCGGCATGCCAGCGCCTACCCGGCTGAGGTTTTAGCTGAACCATGCATCGATTATGCCATTATCGGCGCCGGCGAGTTTACCATCGCGGAACTGGCCGAATACCTGCAAAACGGTACTTGTGAGATTGCATCGATTAAAGGTCTGGCCTACAAGGATTCACAAGGCAATGCGGTCATCAACGAAGCCCGGTCCTTCATGCCTGACCTGGACTCCCTGCCTGACCCAGCCTGGCATCTTATCGACGTCAAAAAGTATTCGGACGTCACCCTGAACACCTCCCGTGGCTGTCCTTATAAGTGCACTTTCTGCTCCGACACCAGCTTCTGGGGCGGGCAGATGTGCGACCTTTCGGCAGAACGCATCGTTTCCCAGATGGAAATTCTGCACAAAGAATACGGCATCCAGCACATCTATTTCTCTGGCGAGCGGTTCGTCATCAACAGGGAGCGATTGAAAGAGTTTTGCAACCTGGTAATAGCCAAAAAGTGGAAATTGACCTGGAACGCACCGGTTTCCGGCGGCATCGACGAAGAGACGGTCAAGCTCATGGCTAAATCGGGCTGCACCTCGGTGCTGCTCGAGATAGAGACCGGCAGCCAGCGAATGCTGACCTTCCTGGACAAGGGCACCGTGGCTGAAATGGAGTCCACTTTCTGGTTTCTGGTCAAGCACCGCATCATTCCGACCATCTTCATGTATTACGGATATCCCACGGAGACAGTTGCCGACTTCAAGGAAAGCCTGGACTTGTTGAAGCGGCTGGACGATCCGCCATATCTCTACATGAAATTCGTTCCGTATCCCAGCACCAGGCTTTTCGACTACTGCGTTGAGCAGGGACTGTTGGCTCAACCTAAAAACCTGATGGAATGGGTCGATTTTCCCCTCAGGTGCGCCAATGAGATGAATCTGTCGGCAGTGCCTCAAAAGGCTATGGATGAGGCCATGGCCAGTTTCCGCCGCAGCTATGCCACCAGGCGTGTGCGCTTCATGCTGCGCCACAATCCGGCATTCTTCTTGATGGCAATTAAGCGTCCGGGTGAGTTTTTCCGCTCGATCTGCGACCTCGGGAAATATTACATAGACATCATGATGGATCAGACTAACAGTTCCGATTCGTGGATGTACAAACTGTTCAAGAAGATGGGTTGGGTTGGCAACAAGAGTTCTAAACAATCCGAAGAGGTTAAGGCAGTAACCCGCGGAGGGGAGGTAAGGTAGATGAAAGTACTTCTTGTTACCTCGGCGACTCCGGCATACCGCCATTATTACCAGGCTTACACCAATCTACCCAACGGAATCCTGTACCTGGCTTCATTCCTTGAGAAATACGGCCATGAAGTACAGGTGTACGACGGGTATGTGGATGACAGGCAGCCCGAGGATTTTGTCGCTTTCAATCCCGACCTGATCGGTTTTTCAGTTATCACCGGGCCCAACCTGGAGGGTTCGGTTACCCAGTCGCGCGAGTTCAGGGGTTTATTCCCGGAGGCCAAAATTGTTTGGGGCAATGTCCATCCGTCCATAATGATCAATCAGACGCTTCTTGAAGAATCCGTTGATTACGTGGTCATCGGTGCCGGTGAGCATACGCTGGTTGAACTTTTGGACAACATAAAAACCGGTGAGCCCGGTGTAGATACGATCAAAGGTCTTGCCTACAGGAAGGGTGGGGAAGTAGTCGTCAACGCTCGGCGGGAGTTCATCAATGACCTTGAATCCGTGCCTGATCCCGCATGGCACCTTGTGGACGTAAAGAAATATTCCGGCATCGGCTTGAATACTTCCCGTGGCTGCGCCCACCGTTGCACTTTCTGTTACAACAAGTCGTACAACAAAGGCTACATCGGGTATTTCGGAGCTGAACGTATTATCTCCCAGATCAAACACGTTCAGGAGAAATACGGTGCGAAATACATCCGCTTCAACGAGGATAACTTTACCTTCAACAGGAAACGGCTCCGCGAATTCTGCAAGCTGATGATCGAACGCAAAATCAAGATCCAATGGGGCTGTGACTCTCGGGCTGATCTTTCTGAAGCTGACATCGCCTTGATGAAAAAAGCCGGTTGCGTCGCCGTTGGCCTGGGTCTGGAACACGGTTCCCAGCGTATGCTGGACTTTATCCAGAAGGACATCACCGTTCAGGAAATGGAAAACACATTCTGGAATCTGGTGAAAGCCAAGATCCGCACCTCGGTCTACATCATGTACGGCTTTCCAACCGAGACCATCGAGGATTTCAAGGCCACTCATGCCATGCTAAGCCGGTTGGACGATCCCTACTATATGTTTAACAGGTTCGTGCCATTCCCGGGCAGCGTCCTTTTCGATTACTGCGTCAAGCACAGCCTGGTGAACCTGCCCGAACGCCTGGAGGGCTGGCCTGAATACCTGATGCGGTTTTCAAACCAGGTAAACATCTCGAAGGTACCGGAGGAGATGATGTCCGAAGCGGCAGCACGTTGGCGCGCAACGTACGCCGTGCAGCGCTTCCGCTTCACCTTGAAGCACAATCCGGCCTATTTCTGGACGGCAATCACCGATCCCGGGAAATTTTTCCGCGAACTGTGGGAACTGGCCAAATTTCACATTCAGGTCAACGGTTTCTATAAGATCGTCAAGAAGAAACTCTCGACACCTGGAAAAGAGCCAGTAGCTACCTGCGCCAAGGCTCAGGCGAGATAACCGATGCAATAAGGAGGTCAACAATGAAAGTTCTTCTGATCAATGCCCCCGCTCTCGATTACATCAAGTATTACAACTCCAATGCCTATACGACGTTCGACTATGGCCTGTTGTCTATCGCAGCGGTCCTGGAGCAACATGGCCACCAAGTCCAGATTTGGGATGGCTTCGTCGATTTCCGAAAGGCTAAGGATTTCACTGACTTCAAACCTGAGCTTGTTGGCTTTTCGGTTCTGGCCGGGCCGAACATGGAAGGGTCGATCTCTCTCTCCAAGGAATTCCGGAAACTCCTGCCTGATGCCAAGATCGTCTGGGGCGATGTCCATGCCAGCGTACTTCCGGAACAGACCCTGACTCCGGACTACATTGACTTTGTGGTCGTCGGCGCAGGCGAGTTCACCGTGCTGGAACTCGTGGAGCATCTTGAAAAGGGGAACGCCAATTATTCAGATATCAAAGGCCTGGGCTACAAAGATAACGGCAAGATAATCATTAACGAACGCCGTCAGTTCATAAAGGATCTCGAATCGCTACCGGATCCTGCCTGGCATCTTATAGATGTCAAAAAGTATTCGACCCCCGGACTGAACACGTCTCGCGGCTGCGTTAACCAGTGCACCTTTTGCTACAACAAGTCCTATAACAAGGGCTACACCGGTTGGGTGTCGGCAAGCCGCATTATCAAGCAGATCGATTTCCTCCAAGAAAAGTACGATATTAAATATATCCGCTTCAACGAAGACAACTTCACCTTCAATCGCAAACGCCTCCGCGAAGTCTGCAACTTGTTGATTGCCAGAAAGCGCAAGATCAAGTGGAGTTGCGACGCTCGCGCCGACCTCTCTGAAGCCGACATTGCCCTGATGGCCAAGAGCGGTTGTGTCGATATTGGGCTTGGTATCGAAAGCGGCAGCCCCAGGATGCTTGAGTTCATTAAAAAAGATGTCACTGCAGAGCAAATGGCGGCTACCTTCTGGAATTTCATCAAGCACAAGATCAGGACTTCGGTGTATATCCTCTGCGGCATGCCGACCGAGACGATCGAGGACTTCAACGAGACTCAACGGTTCCTTGAAGAGGATCTGGACCGGCCTTACTACATGTTCCACCGTTACGTACCATTCCCTGGTTCTGCGATGTACGACTATTGTGTGGAGCATAACCTGATCGAGGCGCCGCAAAAACTTGAAGATTGGCCCGGGTATGTCAAATTCTACGGACACAAGGGCGGTCACTTGAGCCAAGTGCCTGAGGAAGTGATCGAGGCGGCGGTCCAGAAATGGTCGACGACCTATGCCGTACAACGCTTCCGCTTCACTTTAAGGCACGACCGGTCCTACTTCTGGATCATCTTCAAAAATCCACTGAAGTTCCTGAAAGAACTACAGGGACTCTGGAAGTACCAGGCGCAGGTGCACAACTATCACCGGACTGTAGTCAAAGAACAGCAGCGGCAAAAATTGGTCAATCCAGACGTACTATCTCTTTCACGTTCAGGCAACGCCAAGCAGGTGGTGTAGATATGGGAACTTTCATCGGAACGGTTTTCGGCGGATTTCTCATTGCTCTTTGCGAACTCTGGAGGCGAGTTTCCGGCCGAGCGACGTTCGAGGAACTCATACCGCCCTGGGCTGAGGACCTTCCGGGCAATGCATTCACTTACAGCAGGTTCCCGTAACTGGTCATAAAAGGAGAATAGATGGCAGGTTGGCATCCGGGAAAAGACCGGATGAAGATGGCCACCACCAATCTGTTCAACTATTTCTTTGCCGCGATGTACCCGAGCTTTGGTTATGGGCTCAAGACCGGGGAACCGATCGAAGACTGGTGGGATATGGCTCTCCCGTATTACGGTTTCGATTCGACTATGGATTCGGACATATGGGATACCATCGCCTTTAGATCCAGGGCTTTTTGTTGTGGAAGGCAGGCCGTTGAAGCCTGCCTTCCTTTGTTAAAAGAAGGCGATCGGTCTTTTAACAAGTAATACTTTGAACGGAACGGTTGTAAAAAGTATAATTGCTGCTGTTTTCCTGGTTTAAGGTAGAGGTGGATGATGAATCTAATTTTGTCCCGCGAGTGTGGGAATTCTTGCCCCTATTGTTTTGATGAGGCCGAAAAGCAAGCCGGTCAAAAGCACTTCATTTCGATGGAGGAAGTTGGAGCCTTCGCCAAATGGGCGTACAACGCACGGCTACCATACCTTTCATTATCAGGGGGCGAACCGTTTTTACATCCCAAACTAGGGATGATCGTGAAACTCTTCCGCCAGAATTGCCGCGATACTGCGATAAGAATATTAAGTGGTGGGGTTTTCAATAAAGATGTACTTGATACCATTTCTCCTGAAGATGCCGGAATAATCTTCAACGTCAATGAGCCGAAGGATTATGAAAATCCGAAGCATTTTTGCAAGGTGATCAACAACATTGAGACTGCCATCCGAAAAGGCTTCAGGATCGGAATAGGTTTCAATGTATGGAGACTTGATTTTGATACCGCTTTCATATCCAATCTCGCCCACCGTCTCGCATTACCGAGGTTCACTTGGGCGGTGGCTAATCCCATTAATGGTTTGCCATCCAAAGCCGTCCTTCCAGAGCAGTACCCGGCATTTTCAGAACGTTGTTTTCAGATGTTGCAGGAAGCCGCGCGGTTGAACATAGAGGCGGGCTTGGATTGCAGTTTACCGCTCTGTTTTTTCAACGACGCCCAGATGGGTTGGGTCAGGCAATATCACCCCGGTACGGCGTCATTAATGGGTACGTGCGAACCTCCACCGATCGATGTTACACCCGAGTTGGAGGTCATTAGATGTTTTGCGTGTTCAAAAGCAGCACGGCTCAAGTTAAGGGATTTCCACAATCAGGGCGAAATCGAAGAGTGGTTCCAGAAGCACATCGATGCCCAATTACTTCATAAAGGTGTCTTCCCGTATTGCAGTGAGTGTCAGCATCTGAAAGAAGGCAGGTGCTATGGCGGCTGCCTGGCATGTCGCGAAGAAGACATTGGCCTTGTTAGAGAAAAACTGAATTCCCCGAGCTTAGAGCAGCAGATGGATGAAGCTCTCGGGACCGGCAAAGCTGATCTTGCCCTAAGTTATTTTAATGCCGCAAACCATTGGTTAAAAACCGATGCAGCTACCTTCAAAGCAGCAGTCGCGGCTTCAAAACTTGGCGATTGGACGCAGGCGCTGCGCTATGCCACAAAGGCTAATTATAACGCTACGGAATTCGAAACGATGCGGAAAATCAGAGAATTCATTGCCAGCATTCCGTCATCGGCTCTTGATACAGGTGTCGAGGTTGCCGCGAACGAAGGTTCAAACGTTTTTGTGTCGCTTCCTGTTCAAACCGTTCGAGGCAAGGATTCCACTTAGCTAAATCTTGGGGAACACCTGGACCATCCGATCTAACACAACAATGGGTTCATCCAATCTCGGGAGTTGAGGTTCAGGTACTTTGTTCAAACCCAGGGCACAGAATGCATGCGCGGCTCTTGCCGCCACCTAAGTGACTTTAAATTGGCTTTCTGCTAGAATAAACTTCCTTAACCCAATAGTAACCGTCAGCCAACCCCAACTCGCCTATGTAGTGATTGAAAAAGGGACGTCAGAGTTTCGATGAAGGTCCTTCTAATTTTTCCACCCCAGTGGACGCCGTTTCGCCCATATCTTAGTCTGCCGTCGTTAACGGCCTATCTTCAGGAACACGGAGTAAACGTCGTTCAGAAAGACTTCAACCTTGAAGCTTACGATTTGCTGCTTTGCAAAGACTATTTAACGAAGATTGGCGGGCAACTCAAGAGCCAATTTGCCGCACTCGAATCGAAAGAATCATTGGCTCCCGGGATAGAGCAGAAGCTCTACTCCGACCTGTTCATGGCCAAGTCGCTTGTCCCCGAACTGATCGAGAAAGTTGAGTCCGCCAAAGCCACCTACCGCGATCCGGTCAACTTTTACGATCCCGACAAACTGGCAGCAGCGACACATATTATCACCGAGTCTCTGACATCGATCGCACTGGCCCATTACCCCACCAGTATGGGTTTGTCGTCTTTCGACATGCCTTCGTTCACCGGTTCGTTTGCTAGTCTTAAGAGAGCTACGGAGAACCGGCTAGAAAATCCCTACATTGAATTGTACGAACAGCATCTGCTGTCTTTTATCGACAATGAAAAACCAGGGCTCATCGGGATTACGATCTCAGGTGAAAGCCAACTGATCCCGGCACTGACCCTGTCCCGGATGCTTAAGTCACAAGGCGTTAAGGCACATATCTCTATTGGCGGCTACGTGGTCTCGATGCTTGCCGAGATCCTCCCCAAGTATCCCGATCTTTTTAACGAATTCTTCGATAGCGCCATTATTAATGACGGTGAGAAACCGCTCCTTGACCTTGTCCGGCATCTGGAACAGGGAAAATCCCTGGACGGAGTCCCGAACTTCATTTTCATGGATGCCGAGCGCATTAAAGCCAATCCGAAGGAAACGCCCGAAAACATTAACTGCCTCCCGCCCCCAACGTTTGAAGGCCTGCCACTGAACGAGTATTTCAGCCCCGATCCGGTGCTCCCGGTGCTTTCCTCCAGGGGTTGCTACTGGGCTCGATGCGCTTTTTGTACCCACAGTCTTGCCTACGGCATGACCTATCAGATCAGAGATGCCGGCAAATTTGTAGATGATCTCGAAATTTTATCCAAAAGGTATGGAGTTACCCATATTGCGCTTTCGGATGAGGGTACCTCGCCCGCTTCGGTAGGCAGGATATCCGACGAGATATTGCGGCGAGGTCTAAAGGTTAGGTTGTCCACCTCCATTCGCCCCGAGAAACAGTTCACACCGGAACTATGCCGGAAAATGGCCGAGGCGGGTTTGAGAGAGGTGTACATCGGCGTTGAATCCGCTTGCGATCGCGTTCTCGGCCTTATAAACAAGGGCACCAGCTGCGCAATAGATGAAGAGGTATTGCGCAACATTCATGAGGCCGGAATTTGGGACCATGTATACATAATGTTCGGGTTCCCCGGTGAGACTATGGAAGAAGCCTGCCAAACGTTCGATTTCATCGAGAAGAATACAGGCATAATCCGGTCTCTTGGCATCAGTAATTTCTCTGTCGGCCGCAATTCCAGAGTGATGAAGCACCCCTCGGAATACGGTGTTACCCTTCCGGACGCCGGCGATGACCTCGATTTTAAACTCTACATCCCGTACCAGACCTCTGAAGGATTGAGTGATGTTGAAGGCTGGCAACTCACCGAAGATTGTTATGCTAAAGTTGCGGTCAAGCTGGAAGGTGACGTACTGCTTGAAAAGATCGGCCACCACTATGATAAAGGCTGCATCCTTCCGCAATACCTGTCTCATTACGAATCTACCGACCCCTTCCTGAGCACTGTCGTTAAGGTCAAGCCGCCAGCAACGCCGCCACGTCGGACGATCAACTCGAAATCCCGACTTGCACTGAAGCCGGGGGTTACGATGGAAACGCTACAGTTCAACCTGAGGCAGATCCGCAAAAATATTACTGATGGTGCCAAATCAGTCGTTTATCGAGAACCGACGATAACCCTTTGCGAGCCGGGGCAAGCCCGATTCAAGCGGGTCGCGGACAACGCGGCAGAAATACTGAAGCTATGCGACGGGCAGAACACATTGGCTCAGATCAGCCAGAAATTAGCTCGTAGATTTTCAGTTCCCCCGTTCGTCATCGAACGTGACGCCATCGCTTTTATGCAACCTTTGTATGATGAAGGCTACGTAACCTTTCAGTCGTAAGATCGACCCGATTGATTTCGGTTATCTCTCCCCAAATTTGGAAGCTTATTGACAGGGCTCAAGACGGCTCTTATAATCCTGAGAAACAATTACCGGGAGGTTAAAATGTCCTGGGAACAGATCGTAATCTTTGTGGTCGTGCTCTGGGCGATAGTTCACACCATCATCGACATGCAGGTTAAAAAGAAGGTTGACGACCTGGCTATGAAGTTCGAAGAGCACAAGCACTAACGAGCCAATCTGGTTCAAACAACAGCCCCTCCCGTAATCGGGGGGCTGTTGTTGTTTTGGAAAGACTTGCTACTTAAGGACATTCGTGCCCATGTAAGGCCAAAGGGCTTCCGGGATCATGATCGAGCCGTCTGCCTGCTGGTAGTTTTCAAGCACCGCGATCAGGACCCTGGGCAAGGCCAACCCCGAGCCGTTCAGCGTGTGAACGAAATCGACCTTGCCGTCGGAAGCCCGGCGATAGCGGATGTTGGCGCGCCGCGCCTGGAAGTCCCAGCAGTTGGAACAGGACGAGACCTCAAGCCACTCCTTGATGCCCGGCGCCCAGATTTCGATATCATAACTCTTGGATGAAGCGAAGCCGATGTCGGCGGTGCAGAGCTGCTTGATGCGGTAGGGCAGCCCGAGCGCCCGGGCGATGTCCTCGGCGTCATCCAGCAGTTTTTCCAGTTCTTCGTTGGATTTCTCCGGTTCGGTGAACTTGTAAAGTTCGACCTTGTCGAACTGGTGCCCGCGCTTGATGCCGCGGGTGTCCTTGCCGGCGCTCATCTTCTCGCGGCGGAAGCAGGCGGTGTAGGCGCAGTATTTGATAGGGAGTTGGTCATTGGCCAGGATCTCGCCGCTGTGCAGGCTGGTGAGCGGCACTTCGGCGGTAGGTACCAGCCAGAGGTCGTCGATGGCGTCGCGGTAGAGGTTATCGGCGAACTTCGGCAGGTTGCCGGACCCATACAGGATTTCCTTTTTCACCAGGAACGGCAGGTACATTTCCTTGTAGCCGTGCTTGCGGGTGTGGAGGTCCAGGAACAGGCTGATGAGCGAACGCTGCAGCCTGGCGCCCAATTCCTTCAAGACATAAAAGCGAGTTCCCGACAACTTCACGCCGCGTTCGAAGTCGATGATGCCCAATTTTTCGCCTAGTTCCCAATGCGGTTTGACTTCAAAATCGAATTCCCGGACATCGCCGCAATACCGCAGCACGATGTTATCGTCTTCGCTGGTGCCGAAAGGAATGTCGGCCTGAGGGATATTGGGCACCTGCAGCAGGTAAGTCTGTAATTGCTCGTCCAGAGTCCGCAGGGTTTCTTCCAGGACGGCGATGCGTTCACGTAAAGCCCGTCCTGCTTCCGGATCGACGCGCTGCTTGGATTGCTCCTTGCGCTGGCGGCGTAGTTCATCCAATTCGGCGGTCTTTTCGCGGCGCAGGCGGTCGGTTTCCAGGATCTCGTCGATCGGCGCTTTGGTCTGGCGGGAATCGACGGCTTTATGCACCAGTTCAGGATTATCGCGGATGAGTTTAAGGTCGATCATGGATGTTACTCCTTATCCTTGAGCGCCGGGAAGAAGATGACCTCGCGGATGGTCTGGTTATCGGTCAGGATCATGGTCAGTCGGTCGATGCCGACACCCAAGCCTCCGGTCGGGGGCATGCCGTATTCCAGGGCGGTGATGAAGTCTTCGTCGATCGTCTCCTGCTCTTCTTCGCCCCGGGCTTCCTTAATTTTCTCCTGCCCCATGCGCAGTTTCTCGGACAGGCTGAGGACGGTTTTATCGCTCAGAGACTTCGCCTTGTGCTCGACCTCATGGATGTGCTCCCGGAACTCCCGGAGCGCCTTGAGGACGGCCGGGTTGTCGCCCGCCTGGCCTTCGATTTCCGAAGACAGCGCCCCGGCGCGGGCGGCCATCTGCTCGACTTTCACCGGGTCGCAGTGGGCTATCCCGGACACCTGGGCATCCATTTCGGCGATGAGTTCCTCGGTTAAAAGACCAAGCTGCGCCTCGGTGTTTCGGTAAAGGATCTGGAGCTTAAAGCGCTTCTCCTGTTCCAGGGGATCGTTTAGTTCCGAAAAGGCGTTGGCGATCTCCATGCCGGCACAAAAGCCCTCGAACCGCTCGACGATGCGCGGCTCATCCGGCCTCGTTTTGGCCAGCGGCGACATCTCGATAGGGTAATCGATTAGGAAGCAAGGCTGGATCAGGTTCGGCTCGATATAGGTCGAGAGCAGATCGTCCAAGAGCTTGCCCTTGTCTTTCTTCGGGTCGATGGCGATGCCGAGTTCCCGAATTTTCTGCCTGAGCGATTCGATATCGGCATAAGCCAGGAAATCGACGCCGCTTTTGGAAAGAAGTTCGGCGCGGAAATCGATACGGGGCCAGGGAGGGGTGAAATCGAGGGTGTTTTCGCCGTATTTGACGGTATAGCCGCCGGTGATGTCCTTGACGATGCTGGAAACCATTTCCTCCACCAGTTTCATGACGTCGCGGTAATCGGCATAAGCCTGGTAGGACTCCAGCATGGTGAATTCGGGGTTGTGCTTGAAAGAAATGCCCTCGTTGCGGAAGATGCGCCCGATCTCATAGACGCCGTCGAAACCGCCCACAATCAGGCGTTTCAGATGCAGTTCAAGGGCGATGCGGAGGTAGAAATCCCGGTCGAGGGCGTTGTGGTGGGTGATGAATGGCCTGGCGGCGGCGCCGCCTGCAGCAGGCTGCAGCACCGGCGTTTCGACCTCGATAAAGCCGCGGCCGTCTAGGTACTTCCGGATGCCGGAGATGATCCTGGCGCGGGTGCGGAAGGTGTCGCGGACCTCAGGGTTGGAAATAAGGTCCAGGTAGCGCTGGCGGAAGCGGGTTTCGGTGTCCTGCAAGCCGTGCCATTTTTCGGGCAGCGGCTGCAATGACTTGGTGAGCAGCGACAGCGTCTTGACGAAGACGGTGGGCTCGCCGGATTTCGAGAGCTTGAGATTACCGGTAGCGCCGATGAAATCGCCGATATCAAGGCTTGGCAGAAGGTCCCAGCCTTGCTCGATGTGGCCCTGGCCGCACAGTAGCTGGATTTTGCCGCTGCCGTCGAGGATATCGAAGAAGTTGATCTTGCCCATGCCCCGCCGGGCAATCAGTCGGCCGGCGACGGTCACCACCGGTTCGTTTCCGGTCCCGTCCGGTTGTTTGGCCAACGCGGCTGCTTCCGCATTGGTGTGGGTCCGATGAAAGGTATTGGGGTATGCTTCGACGCCCAGGTCTTTGAGGCGGGCCAGTTTGTCGAGGCGTTCGCGGGTAATATTGTCGATTCTTGAGGTCATATCGCCCTTTTATGATGTTCCAGTTCGGTAATTATAGGTGATGAACGAGGTCATAGCAATTGAGAATAACCAATATCGTTCGCCCCAATCGCTTCGCTCAGGGTAGGCTCTGAGCTTGTCGAAGGATGTGACGATTCTTGGTAGTCACCGTCCATTCATGGTTCGACTGGCTCACCACGAACGGATATCTGTTGATTACATTAGTCAAGGGCTACCCACCTTTCCCTACCGCGGCTCGAGGTTGATAGCGGTTAGCGGCCTCGATGGTGAGAGCCGGGGACACCAGGTAGTCGTCGTGGGATTTTGACGGGCCGACGTAGAGGTTCAGAGCCCGGTTGGGCTTAGAGTCAAACTGGCCGGGATTTGTTTTTCCCATTTTTCCAAAAACGTTTTTTCTGAAACAAATCATCAAATTTTAGCTTCAGGTTGAACGTGGGATTTGTTTTCCAAATCAAACCCTTCCGAATGGTGTTCTTCCATCCATTTATTAAATGCCAAGGTGACATCCTTATCGCCAGTAGCCAGCAAGTGTGCGAAAAAGCGTCCCATGATATTGAGGGCTCTCGGGGTGGGCTCGCATTCCTCCGGTTCAAGCGGAAGAGCGGCCTCCAACCTGAGGATAGTGTTGGTAATCCTGTTGATCAGGGCTAAATTCCAGGGTTCAGTCTCCAGCATTTCGGCCAGTTTGCAGCGAAAAAGTGCCAGCTCAGCCTCGACGCCTCTAACACCGCAGGCTTCGTTAAAATCCTGGAGCTGTTTAGGCGACAGGTACCTGGCATAGAGGCCATGCTTTCGGGCATTATGGTTTCCGGGTGGAGCACCGCGACGACGGACCGGGGGTTGAGGGAGTGCCGGAGTTTCGGGTTGTGCGATATTCAGTTGTGGGGTAGCACCTGCGTTCTCATTCATGCCGAGAATTATAGCACGGGTGTACTCCTAGGCTGTCAAGCGTTTCGTGTCGTTTTTGGTGCCATTTTCAAAAAATATTTTTACCACAAGGCGGTCAACGAAAATAAACTTTAAAACCTGTTTCTTAGTCAGGGTTCTGGCTGGACCGACAGAGAGCAGATAGGTATTTTGAAACCTTAAGCAGCTATACGGATGTTATTGACTCATGGCGTATAATTTACCATAACTTACTTTTATTTACCTAAGACTGACTCAAAGAAGGTATAAATGGACATATTCTCGAAAATTGCACGAGTGGCCAAGGTGACGATAGATGAGATAAATAAACCAGAAAGCTACGTAAAGGGCGATTCATTTGAGAACTATGTTCGTCACAGACTTTTCGTGAAAGATAGATACGACTTAATACAAAAAACCCATACCTTTAACACAAACAAAGACGATTATATTGAAAATACAAAAGAACCCGATTTCAAATTTAGATCGATAAAAACTGGCGAAGAATTCTTTGTTTAAGCTAAATTCCGATCTGCGTTTTATGACAACGCGATTGAATGGTGTAAACTCTTTCAACTCAAGAGATACAAGGAAATAGGGGAAAAAACGCCCGTATATATCATTCTTGGAATTGGGAAAGAATCCGATTCTCCAGGACAAGTATTTTTGATACCATTAAAGGACATCAAATATACAAAACTCTTCCGTTCTTTTTTGAAGGATTATGAGGTGTCTACTAACTCACCAATCGATTACCGATTGCTTAAATAACACTAAGTACACATGGAAGGGGAATGATCCCCGATGTTTGTTGTTAA
Source organism: Dehalogenimonas etheniformans (assembly GCF_014672715.2). Lineage (NCBI taxonomy): Bacteria > Bacillati > Chloroflexota > Dehalococcoidia > Dehalococcoidales > Dehalococcoidaceae > Dehalogenimonas > Dehalogenimonas etheniformans. The sequence continues at coordinate 610,836 of NZ_CP058566.2, forward strand.
AAAATGGCAGGTCTGATTCGTTGACGGGCAGGATATAATTAAAGTCAGATCTAGGGGAAACCAGCAGCAGAACGAACAAGCGAACGTTTGTTGGAGGCGACAAATGTTACTAAGGATACTGGGAGTAGTAATCCTTGTATTCGCGATACCCGTGGCAGCTTTCTCCATCATGGGTCTGATCTTCAGTGGTGACAGCGCGGAATTAATTCAAGGGGTTATCGGGACGGTAATAACTGTTGGCTTAGTTCTGATTGGGTACATGCTGGTTAAGAGAAGTTTCAAATAAGGTGTCATGATAATCAAGAGTCACGAGGTACAAAATCAAATCTAATAAAATTCTATATCGGCTTAACCTTGGCTCTTGGTTCAGCCGCCTGGATGTTTTTCGATTCTTTTTATCCAATCCAAATTGTTATCGGGATAATTGGGATAGGATTGATAGGGACTTCTGAGTATCGACCGCTAAAATAATTTTCCGTATATCGTCTAATCCTCAACATATGCATGGAATGGCAAACATCCCGATATGAATATTTTTCCAGAGGTGTATTAATATGGACGCAGCGAAAATTATCTCGCCATTCGCCCTTAGCGCAGTATTGTTTGTTTTGGCCTATCTTTCGAGTAAAGATAGCAACAGTGGCTTTTTCCCAATAATGCTATTCGGAATTGGCGTAATCCTCGCAATTGCCGGAGTCATGGCCATTTTTTCTGACGATAAAAACAAACAGAAGTAATAAGTTAAATCTCTCGACAAGCGTACGTATGGAATGGCAATGATCCCGTTATCTTCATGAAGTAACAGCCAACCAGCAATTTTCAAGTTATATCATTTGCCGGAAGGTTTACTATGGGTACCATCGAATTAGCTCAGTTTTATACAATTGGCAAGATGAGTGATGAAAAGTCAGGTAAATGCATCTTGTAAACAAATATTGTCAATGGTACTATCGTACTAGTCATCAAAGCTGAGGAGAGGAGAATTATGAAAAAGATTAGCAAAATACTGATTGCGGCGGTTCTTGGATTTACTTTGACATTAGCGGGTGCTATTTCTGTGTCCGCAACTGACCTAGAGGGACTCACCCCAGGTTTCTGGAAGAATCACACCGAAGCATGGGCAGACACGGGCTTTTCACCTACTGACCAAATCGGGTCAATTTTTAACGTCCCTGATGAGTACAATTTGGATGACTTCACTTTATTGGAAGCTTTAAGCTTCGGCGGAGGCAAAGGAGAAATTGGTGCGGCTAAGATTCTACTCAGAGCTTCTGTTGCAGCCATCCTAAACGCTGGTGACCCCGACATCAAGTATTATTATCTGTTAAGTTCGATTTACTCGAACACCAATGCTGAGCTCAACAGTCATAACAGAGCAGACATGCTATGGCTTGCTGGTGTTTGGGATTCATACAATAATTTTGGTCTCCACTAAATACCACACAAAAGACTTTTATTAGCATAAGTGGATAGGCTGATATTGTGGCAAATTATCAGCCTATTCTCTTTTCCGGTATTTTAATCTTCAATGTCGATTGAATATGCGCATCGAAGGGCAAACACCCTATTAATAATTGAAGGGAGCTGTGCGCTCCCTTCAATTATATTCCCGATCCTACACACAATACTATGATATCGTTGTGAATACTCGCAATTGTATTACCCGTGCGGCTATCCACAAATAGATTTATCGAGTAACCGCCACTTGAGAACGCAAAAGGTGAAACAGCCAAAAATTTGCTGATTTTTAAGTCTCAGGCCTGGCTCTTAGCTCATCTAACCAGACAGCGCTCCTGATCCCTTTTTCCAGGTGGAAATGGATGTAAGCGCGGACCAGGGAAGCGATCTCAATGTTCAAATCCGGTTCCAGTTTCAGCCGGGCGATGGCCTCGTAACGGTTTTCCAGGAGAAACCGCATGACCTTGAGGCCGCTGACAGAAACGGGGTAGGTGACCGACAGATCGGCGCAGTCCGGGCAGAGGACACCTCCTGACGAGAGCGAAAAATAATTGGTTTGAGCTTTCAGTTCAGAGCCGCAACCAGGACAGCGGCGGAGTTCAGGCCGATAACCCAGGTTTTTAAGTAGGTTAAGTTCAAAATAGCGGGACAGCAACTCGGGATTGGCCGCCTCGCCAAGGTTTCCAAGGGCTTCGACGAGGAGGTCGAACAGGCTCCTGTTGGCCTGTTCCTCCGGGGCGAAATGGGAGACCAGTTCGGCGAAATACAGGGCGTAGGCGGTGCGCTCGAGCGAGTTTCTCAATGACAGGTAGGGAGATAACGTCTGGCTGCCGATGATGGTGTCAAGGTTTTTACCCCGCGCCAGGGTGATATCTGTGTGAGTGAGGAGTTCCAGATGCCCAGCCAACCGCGCCGTGGACTTACGGACGCCCTTGGCTACAGCTGAAACCTTACCCAACTCCCTGGTAAAAAGGGTGATCACCCGGTCGGCTTCGCGGAGGCGGGCGCGGCGGATAACGACAGCTTCGGTTTTGATCTCCCGTGGGGCGCTCATTTAACCCTCGCTGACAGGCGTTTTTGGACGGCGTCACTCTTAAGTTCCCGCATGGCATCGGCAGCGATCCAGCGGGCGGAAGGCGCGTCGATCAAAGCGATCTTTTCAGCGGTAGCGATCACCTGCCGGTTCAGTTCGAGCGAACTTTTGCCGATCTGCCGCAGCGCCCAGCTGACGGCTTTTTTGACGTAATTCCGATCATCAACGGCGCCGCGTTCGATCTCCGCAAAGATCGCTGCCATCTGAGGGGGCGCAAGACGCTTCTTACCCCCGACGACGGACCGCGCCATTAGCACGAAGCCGGCGCGTTTGACGAACTCCTCATCCCGGCGGCTCCATTCGACGGCCTTGGCATAGGCGTAAGGCGTCTTTTCCCACAGGTTGGAACATAGCTGGTCGCAGACGTCCCAGGAATCAATATCGGCAGTCCAGGCCTCCATCTGGTCAACGGTAACTTTTCGGGGATCGTCGATCAGACTGGCCAGGATATGGGCTTCATGTATACCGGACTGCCAAAGTTCAGCCGCGAGTTCGTGGTTTTTCCGATAGGGCTTGGCCATCTCGCGAAGCACGGGCATCGAAACACCGAGGGTGTTGTCGGCTTTGATGCCAAAACGAGCCATGCCTGCCACGTTGGCGGGATTGGCCAGGGATTTCAGTTCGGCGTTGATGGTTTCGCACTCTGTCATAATACGCGGCTCCCCGGGGGGACCTCGAAATCCGGCTTGATGAGAACGACATCGTTGTCCGGTCCCACGACGCCGAGCACCAGGACCTCCGAGATAAAATCGGCGACCTGCCGGGGCGGGAAGTTGGTCACCGCCAGGACGGCGCGGCCGATGAGGTCGGGACAACTGTAGTGGCTGGTGATCTGGGCGCTGGACTGTTTCAGGCCAAACTCACCGAAATCGATCCACAGCCTGTAGGCCGGTTTTTTCGCCTTGGGAAACGGTTCAGCCCTGACGACGCGGCCGGAGCGGATCTCGACTTTCTCAAAGTCGATGTAAGTGATCGATGCCAAGGGCTAAATCCATTTCTTACGACGGAAGAAGAGTAGCAGGTTTATGGCCGCGGTGGCCATGATGCCCAGGACGATGAAATAGCCCCAGTGCCAACGGAGTTCCGGCATGAAATCGAAGTTCATGCCGTAGACGCCGGCGATGAAGGTGAGGGGGATAAAAATGGTGGCGATGATCGTCAGCACCTTGATCACTTCATTCAGGCGGTTCGAGACGCTAGAAAGGTAGATGTCCAGCAGATCGGAGAGGATCTCTCGGGAGTTGTCGACGCCGTCCATGACCTGGATGACGTGATCGTAGACATCCTGGAAATAGATCCGGGTGTTGGGCTTGATGAGGGTCGATTCCGAATTTCTCAGGCCGCTGACCACTTCCCGCATCGGCCAGATGCTCCGCCGGAGGAACAGCAATTCCCCTTTGAGAGTTTTTATCGTCGCCAGGGTCGCGGTCGTCGGCGATACCAGCACGTTTTCTTCCAGATCGTCGGTGATTTCGCCGAAGCTTTCCAGAACCCCGAAATAGTTGTCGACTATGGCATCGATGAGAGCATATAGCAGGGAATCAGCCCCAAGTTTGCGGAGCATACCCTTGTTTTTGCGGAGGCGCTCCCGGATGGATTCGAAAGCATCGCCGCCGCCCTCCTGGAAGGACAGGATGAAGTTATTACCGAGGATGAGGCTGACCTGTTCGGCTTCGATCTCCCCCTTGGGGTCCCGGTAGAGCATCTTAAGGACGACGTAGAAGTAGGTCTCGAAGTCTTCAAACTTGGGACGCTGCTCTGTATTGACGATATCTTCCAGGACCAGAGGGTGAAGGCCGAAATGCTTGCCGAGTTGTTCGACGGTCGCGGTGTCCTGGAGGCCGTCTACGTTGATCCAGGTGACGGTGGCGGTGTCGCGGAAGGGAAACGCCTCTTCGACGCTGCCCAGGTCTTTTTCCAGGAGTTGGGACTCATCGTAGTCGAAAAGGCGCAGCCGGGTTTTTTCAGACCGGCGTTCGCCGATGTGAATCAGGGTGCCTGGCGGCAGCCCCGCTTTTTCCGACCGTTTGACTCTGCGAGCCATAAGTTTTCGACTCTAAAATTCTTGCCGGTTTTCCATTGCCCGGGACAGGGTCACGTCATCGGCGTATTCGATCTCGCCGCCGAAAGGCAAGCCGCGGGCCAGCCGCGTTACCTTCACGCCGAGAGGCGCAATAAGCCGCTGGAGGTACATGGCGGTGGTCTCGCCTTCGACATTGGCGTTGGTGGCCAGGATGATCTCGGCGACGGCGCCGCTTTCCAACCGGGTCATGAGCTCGGCAAGGCGGATGTCGCCGCTGCCGACGCCCTCAGAGGGCGAGATGGCGCCGTGCAGGACGTGGTAAACGCCCTTGTAAACGTTGGTGTGCTCCAGCGTCAGCATGTCCTGGGGCTGCTCCACCACGCAGATGCGGCTCTGATCCCGGACCGGGCTTGAGCAGATGCTACAGATTTCGGCGTCGGTAATGTTGCAACAGATCCGGCAGCGCTGGGTCTTCTGCTTCACCGCCACAAGCGCATCGGCGAGGTCTTTGACCTGCTCATCGCTGGCCTTCAGCAGGTGGTAGGCCAGGCGCTGGGCGCTCTTGGGCCCGATGCCCGGCAGGCGCGTCAACACATCGGTCAGACGGTTGACGGCGGCGGCGGTGGACTTGGGTGCCTCTTTCATGGTTTTACCCCAAGCCGGGGAGACCCATGCCGCCCATCATCCCGGCCATCTGCTTGGACGATTCCTTCTTGGCTTTTTCCATGGCGTCGTTGACCGCTTTAAGGATGTTGTCTTCCAACTGCTTGGTCTTAGTTGGGTTGACGGCATCTGGGCTGATGCTTATCGAAAGGAGCTTCTGCTGGCCGTTGACGCTAACCTTCACGGGGCCCTTCTCGCCCTCGACAACGATCTTGGCCAGTTCTTTCTGGATCTTGTCCAGCTGGGATTTGAGCTCCATTGCCTGTTTTACTTTTGAGAAATCCATTTATCCTCCACGTTTATTATCTCGGCGCCGCGTTTTTGCGCCTCTTTGACCAGATGGTTGCTGACCTGTTCGTGGACGCAGGCCACCTGGCACGGCGTTCCAACGCAGGCTGAAAGTATCTCACCGGTAACTCTTTTGTTTTCTGGTTCGTTGATCTTGTTCATATGAATGGGGAACTTGAAGGCTAGAGTAATGACACCCCCACTGTAAGCGACCGGTTGGGCGCCGGCGCTGCGAAGGATAGCTAGAGCCGTGGAACGCCTCAAGGCGGGCGGCGCCGCGGTGAGAAGGCCCGGCCACTGACTGACGAGATCCTCCAGAGTGGTGATCGGGACATTCGCGGGTTTCGGCGCCGGGGCAGGCTCGGATTTGCCCGTGCCTCCTGGCTTCTGTTGAGTAGGTTCCGGTTTTGACTCGGGCGGTTTTGGCGGGGCGGGGGGTTGAACGCTATTCTCAGCTCTCGATTGAGTTTTTAAGGTCGATTCTAACGGTTTGATCGACGATACGGGCTTCCTCGGAGCTGGTTCGGCGGTTGTTTTTATCCCTCTTGCAGGTTCTACGGGCGCCTCGGCGGCTTTTTCGAGAGCAACCAGTTTCAGGGTGGCATCGACAAGCGCCATTTCCATGGCCAGCGGCGTCGTCATATCCGCCCCGGAGGAGAGGGCTGAGAATCCCTTGAGGGCTTTCATAATCTGTTCCAGGGTGGCGCTCTCGGCGACTGTTTTAAGGTCGGCTAATTCTTCGGCGCTCAGCCCTGCCGCATCGGCGGAACCCGCCTTGACCATGAGCAACTGCCTGAGGCTTTCGGTTACCTCCCGATTGAACTGCTTCAGGTCAATACCGTCGGCGGCAACCCCGGATAACAGTTTCAAGCCGCCGGCTATGTCTCCTGCGACGACCAGTTTCACCAGCTGGCTTGACCGATCGTCCCCGGTGAGCCCGAGGCCGGACTGAACCTGCCGAAGGCCGATACGGCCGGCGTTGACCGTGGCGATCTGTTGCAGGAGGTTCTCGGCGTCCCGAAGGCTGCCGCTGGCGCTACGCGCCAGCAGGGCAACGGCGTTCTTTTCAATGTCGATGCCCTCCGCTTTGGCGATTTCGGCTAATTTTTCGGCAATATCCTTTACGGTCAGCCGCCTGAAATCGAAGCGCTGGCAGCGAGACATGATGGTGGGAAGGATCTTGTGCAGTTCGGTCGTCGCCAGGATGAATATGACCCGCGGCGGCGGCTCCTCAAGCGTTTTCAAGAGCGCATTGGAAGCGCTGGTCGAGAGCATGTGGACTTCATCGATTATATAGACCTTGTAGCGCGCCTCGGCGGGGGCGTAGTTTACCCGTTCTTTGAGTTCGCGAATGTCGTCGACGCCGGTATTGGAAGCGGCGTCGATCTCGATGACGTCCATCGCCCGGCCTTCGGTGATGCCGCGGCACATCTCGCAGGTATTGCAGGGTTCACCCAGACCATCGTTGGTGAGGCAGTTGACCGCCTTTGCCAGGATGCGGCCGGTTGAGGTCTTGCCGGTGCCCCGGGGACCGCAAAAAAGATAGGCCTGCGCCACCCGGCGCTGCTTCAGCGCGGACAGGAGGGTGGTGGTAATGGGTTCCTGACCCACGACCTCGGCGAGGTTCTGGGGGCGCCATTTTCGATAGAAAACCTGGCATGACATAATTGAATAATTATACCTTAATCAAGGACATCTGCGCGATATTTACGGTGAAAAAACGGAAAAAATGTCAGGGTAAAAAACTTACCCTGACATTTTTCTCACAGCCGGATTTTTGCGATATTCGATTATTTGGTGCGGTAGTGGACGTTCCAGCGGTAGCAGAGTTCCTCAACGAATTTCTTGATTTCAGGAATTTCGGAGGTGCCGAGTTCTGCCAGAAAGCCGTGCAGCAGCTCGCCGCCGCTCATGCCGGCAGTGGGTTCAGCGGGTCCGGGTAGGTTGACCCAGACGATCTCGTTCATTACCTTTTGATAATCGATCGAAGTGCCCATTATTTTCCTCCCCTTTTTATAACTGTAAATCGACACGCCGGCGCAGAGCTTGTTTGTACGGCGAGACGGGCTAAAGTTTAAGTCCCAGACGGTTTGAAGTCAAATATTTTGGTATTAGCAAACGCCTTTTTGAACGGCTAGATGACATAATTCGCCAGAATAATTGAGAACCCTGTATACTGTTGCGGCGGGTGGCGGGGGAGGGGTAGTAGTCTCCGCAGACCTCCAGCGAATATTCCATCTCAAATGAACGAAAATACATTCCAAATTGTTTCCTTAGGCTGCGCCAAAAACACTGTCGATGCCGATTCCATGGCCCAGTTATTGACAGCGGCCGGATATCAGCATGTGGATTCTCAGCGGCGGGCAAAAGTCATAATTGTCAATACCTGCGGTTTTATGACCTCCGCTACCGAGGAATCGTACGCGGAGTTAGCCAAACTGGCGTCGCGGAAGAAAAAAGGGCAAATCCTGATCGCGGCTGGATGCCTGGCAGAGCGCTACGGCGAGGGTGTGACCACAAGGATACCGGGCGTTGATGCCGTGCTCGGCACCCGCCGCTGGGTGGACATCGCCGGTCTAGTTCTTGAGCTTACCAAAGCAGAAGCCGCCGGCATCCATGTTGGCACAACCGGTGGCGAGGAAACGGGTGTCAAACGCGTGACGGTGCAAGGCGCCAGCGCATACCTGAAGATTGCCGACGGCTGCTCGCGGCAGTGCGCTTTCTGCGCCATCCCGCTGATCAAGGGACCGACGGTCAGCCGGCCTATGGAGTCGATCGTGTCAGAAGCCGTCTTTCTGCAACAACGGGGAGTCAGGGAAATAGTTTTACTTGCCCAGAATACGACGGACTACGGGCTCGATCTCGGCCTAAAGAACGGATTGGTGCAGTTGCTTCGTAAAATGACCGCCGCCGCGCCGGGCGTGGACTGGCTCCGGATCATGTACGCTTTTCCGGGCGGAGTGACCGATGAACTCATCGAAGTCATGGCAACGAACAAGCAGATCGTGCCCTATATCGATCTGCCGCTGCAGCATGCCCATCCGGACGTGCTGCGGCGCATGGGGCGGCCTGCAGACATAGATTGGGTCTATAGAACGCTCGAGAAGATGCACAAGGCTATACCTGACCTGGCTATCCGGAGCACCTTTATCATCGGCTACCCGGATGAAACAGAATCAGAATTCCAGTATTTGCTCGATTTTATCGGCGAGATTCGCTTCGACAAACTTGGCACGTTCAAGTTCTCTTTTGAAAAAGGCACACCGGCTGAAACGCTCGGTGATCCAATATCCGATATCATCAAAGAAGAACGTCTGAAACGTCTTATGGAAAAACAACAACAAATATCTCTCGAACGCAACCGGAGTTTCATCGGGCGAGACCTGAAGGTGCTGGTCGAGGGTAGCGGCGATGGGATTTCGATCGGTCGTAGCTATCGCGACGCTCCAGAAGTCGACGGCCTGGTGATCGTCAAAAGGCAAATCCCGTCGGGGGAAATGATTCAAGTTCACATCGACGACGCGATGGTTTACGACCTGAGGGGGTCGCCGGTTTCGAATGTGAAAACCTGATCTAATTCTGATATTATTAGATTACATGTCAGTTATCATAAAACTCACCCGCCTGTAAATACCTCCACATTCACACTCGGTTTGCTTCCATTTTCCGGAACTTTCATACAAGGGGAAACTGTTGAACGCTACTCAAGAAATTAAATTAGATACGAACGCGTTAAAAAAGGAGGTGTCGAGGAGACGCACCTTTGCGATCATCTCTCATCCTGACGCGGGCAAAACTACGCTCACAGAGAAGTTTCTGCTTTACGCCGGCGCGGTGGAACTAGCTGGCTCAGTCCGGGCGCGCGCCAATCAGCAACACACCGCTTCCGACTGGATGACCATGGAGAGGCAACGAGGCATTTCTATTTCGGCTACCGCCCTTGAGATGGAGTACCAGGGTTTTCGCATTAACCTGCTCGATACTCCCGGTCACCAGGATTTCAGCGAAGACACCTACCGGACACTGATGGCCGCCGACAGCGCCGTCATGGTGCTGGATTCCGCTAAGGGCATCGAGGCACAAACGGAAAAGTTATTCCGCGTCTGCCGCATGAGGGGCGTCCCAATCCTGACTTTCATCAATAAGATGGATCACCCGGGGCGCGACCCACTGGCACTTCTCGATGAGATCGAGCGGATACTGGGGATCGCGGCGGTACCGATGAACTGGCCCGTCGGCGAAGCCCCATCATTTCAGGGGGTGTACGATCTGCGCGGCAATAAGATGCTGCGTTTCCAGAGGACGGAACACAACCGGTTCAAGGCCCCGGTGCAGGTTTCGGGAATTGATGACCCGGCTCTGCCAGAATTGTTGGGTGAAGCCGCCTACAACAAGCTCGTCGAAGATGCCTCTCTTTTATCAGGGGCTGTGGCCGAGTTCGATCTGGCGCAATTTCTGAACGGGAAGATGACGCCTGTATTTTTTGGCTCCGCACTCAATAACTTCGGGGTTGAGGCTTTCTTGAACTCGGTCCTTGAACTGGCCCCGGCGCCGGTGGCTAGGGAAACGGAACAGGGGACTATCGACCCAGCCAGCGATACGTTCCGAGGATTCGTATTCAAACTCCAGGCCAACATCGATCCCAGGCATCGAGATCGGATGGCTTTTGTCAGGGTGTGTTCCGGGAAATTCGAAAAAGATATGCTTGTGCTCAACCCTCGGTTGAAACAGGAGATCCGGCTTTCGAGAGCCTTCAAACTGTTCGGCCGGGAGCGGGTGAGTGTCGATGAAGCCTTCCCGGGTGACGTCATAGGAGTTGTCAGTCCAGGCTTGCTGAGCATCGGCGACACAGTGACAACCGGGGAACCGATCGATTTTGCCAAAATACCGACTTTCTCACCTGAACATTTCGGCCTGTTGACCAACGACGATGTAACCCGTTTCAAGCAGTTTAACAGGGGACTTGAACAGCTTGAAGAAGAAGGTGCCATCCAGGTATTGAACTCTGAGGACGCCCTGAGGCGCGAACCGATCGTGGCGGCCGTCGGCGAACTCCAATTCGACGTCGTGCTTTCAAGGCTTGAAGAAGAATATGGCGTGAAAGCCAAGGTCCAACGGCTTGGTTTTTCCGGGGCCAGGTGGGTCAAGAATTCAGATGGAGCAATCCCGCGAATGTCTCTATCAAGCGGCATGCGGCGCTGCAGAGACAAGCGCGATGGCCTCGTAGTACTTTATAATTCCAAGTGGGAGCTGGAATATTTCCAGAAGGAAAATCCGGGGCTAATGCTCTCCGAGACCAGCTAGATTCATTTCTTGTCGCACATTGTAAAATCCTTGGGGCTGTCGTCTAATTAGGGGGGTAAAGAGAAGCTCAACATGGGTCCCGAAAGCTATAACCATCATGAGTGGATCGATGTTTCTGTCCCACTGAGCAACGATACGATCACCTGGCAGGGAGATCATCCGGTGCGTGTAGAGCGTACCGATGACATAGAACGGGGAGACAGCTACAGTCTTTCAGCCCTATGTCTCAGTTCTCATAGTGGAACTCACATCGACGCCCCAGCCCATTTCCTGAGAAACGGTGAGACCGTCGACAAAATTCCGATGGAGCGTTTTGTCGGTGCTGCACGAGTGGTAGAGATCGCCGATACCGAATCAATAAAGCCTCAGGAACTGAAGAATCACCGTATTCGAAAAGGCGATAGGATACTGTTTAAAACAAGGAATTCCGGACTCTGGCATGAGCGAAAAACCTTTACCGAGGATTATGTTTACGTAACATTAGGGGCGGCGTCCTATTTGGCCCAAATCGGCGTCGTCATGGTCGGGATAGATTATTTATCGGTCGGGAGCACAACCCAGGAAGGCGTCGAAGTGCATCGCGTTCTTCTCGAGTCGGGGATTATAATTGTCGAAGGGCTCGATCTATCCAAAACAGGGGCGGGGAGGTTCGACCTGATCTGCCTGCCGCTCAAAATCCATAACGGGGACGGCGCACCTGCGAGGGTTATTTTACGGCCACGTCGGCGAGGATAGCTAACGGGCAGCAACGAGGAATCGGAAACAGGGTGCCATAAGCTAAGACCCGGCTGGCAGTTCAGTTTTCCGTGGTTTTGACCGTATTCCCCACTTCCAAACCCCCGGCGACATTCACCGGGTTTGGCTCAATCAATTGCCCAGGCTTAGGTTTGGATTTGAGCTCGGTTAGCATCATGGCAGCAAGGACCAGCACGCCGCCGATGATGATCCGGGCAGTCAGACCATTTCCAGCAAGTACCACCGCGAAAAAACCCGCGAATACCGGTTCCATGGTCATGATAACGGCCGCCCTTGTCGCAGAGACAAGGGATTGAGCCCAAGTCTGGATAACAAAAGCAAAAGCGGTGGCGACTAGGGCGGTGATAACCACAGCTCCCCAGACACCGGGATCCGGGGGAAGGGTCAGGCCACCGGGCAAAGCAGCGACCAGGCTAAGTATGCCCACGAACGATATCTGTAAGACCGCCAAACCATAAACATCATGTTTCGACGACCATTCTCCCAACCCCACAATGTGGAAGGCAAAGAAAATGGCGCATAGCAATGTTAGCAGTTCCCCGATTCCAATGGACCAACCATTCAACGAGAGGACTGCGAGACCGGCGGTGGCGAGCACGACCGCCCACCAGACATTGGCGCTTAACTTACGTTTTAAAAGCAACCATGAAACTACCGGGGTCAACACAACGAACATCCCTGTGATGAAACCCGAGACGGCAACCGAAGCGTGCTGGAGTCCAAAGGTTTGAGTAATATAACCGAGTCCCAAGGCCAGACCTAAAATGGCCGCCCGCTTGAAACCAAGTGAGCCCATTCCTCGAAGACTTTGCGGGCGGATGGCGATCATGACCAGCGCCGCGAGGCAAAACCGCACCGCCAGGAAATCCATTACCGGCATGCGGGAAACCGCCTCCTGCACCACTATAAAGGTGGCGCCCCATGCCGCAGTAACGCTGACCAAAGCCCAGAGAGCCAGACCGGATGAAGATTTCCAGTTGTTTACCATACCACCCCAAGAAACAAAACTGAACGAGGATTATACAATATCCCGTGGAATTCCCCAATCTGTTTCTAACGTTTCAGGATCGATCCATTCGCCACAATCGGAGCGATTTATCCCGAGGTGGCGCTAACCTCCGGGAAGGGCGATAATTCTTTTGAGTAGTCTTTGGGATTTCTGGAGGAATCAGATGGCAAGCGATGGCGTCTGTCCTGTTAAGATTAAGGTCGACAAAGTCACGCTTAACGGTGATCTATGTCTTCCTAGGGGCGTTGACGGGCTGGTGGTTTTTGCTCACGGAAGCGGTTCCAGCCGTCTCAGCCCCCGAAACAGGCGAGTATCCGCGGCGCTCAGAAACACTGGACTCGGCACACTGCTTTTCGACCTCCTGACCGAAGACGAGGAGGCTGTTGATAACATCACGGGCGAACTGAGGTTCAACATCCGGTTTTTGGCTCAGAGACTTGTGGCTGTGACCGAGTGGCTGGAGAAACAACCAGAGGTATGCAAGTTTCCCATCGGCTATTTTGGGGCTTCAACCGGCGCAGCAGCAGCGCTGGTGGCCGCCGCCGAACTTCCCGGATGCATATCCGCGGTGGTGTCGCGGGGCGGCCGGCCCGACCTGGCAATGAAGAGGTTGAAGGAAGTCAAAGCCCCGACCTTACTGATTGTCGGCGGCGCGGATACCGAGGTACTCCAGTTGAACCGTCGGGCTATGGAACGTTTGGAGACAGCCAGAGAGTTGGCCGTGGTACCGGGCGCGACTCATCTATTTGAGGAACCCGGGACGATGGAAGAAGTCGAGCGATTAGCCGCGGCTTGGTTTTTAAAGTACCTGACCGCGGGACGAGGCAGAAGTTGAATTAAAGCACATGCTCTCGATGAATAGATACGTCGCTTTTCTCAGGGGCATCAACAGCGGATCGAACCCGACATTGAAAATGGAAACGCTCCGAAAAATCTTCGAAGATGCGGGTTTCCAGTCGGTTAAGACGGTGCTGGCCAGCGGCAACGTCATTTTTGATGCCCCGGGGGAAGATAATTTCGAAAATGCGTTAGAAAAAGAACTCGAAGCAAAGCTCGGGTACCGGATGGCGGTTATCGTTTTGTCTTTGGCGGAAATCAAACGGTTAATAGAATCAGCTCCGTTTGCGGGAATTGACGTCACCCCTACCACCAGGCTCTACATCACCTTCACCAAGTCAAAAAAAGCACCTGGCCTCATTTTACCATTTTCCAACGCTGACAAAGGATTTACCATCCTGGATTTCGACCGAGGGGTTATCCGTAGTATCGTGGACCTGAAAAAGGGAATCACACCCGACCTGATGAGCGCCCTGGATAAGCATTTCGGGAAAAGCAACACCGCCAGAAATTGGAATACGATCGAAAAGATCTTTTCGATCATAAAACAGAATGGATCATAAAAGGGGACTTGGGCTGGGTTTAATAGTGTTCCAGGTCTTCGCCGGGGCCCTGTTCGCTCAATGGATTCTCATCGGCAAGGACAGGCGCCTCCGGGTATAAAGGCGATTGATCAAGGAACTCCTCGAGAACGCGCCTGCCGAACTCACTATCGCTGATGTCGGTGATGTCATCAATGCCCTGTTGGGCGATCCAACGTCGAAGCTCGTCTTCCCAGTCGGCAACTGGTTCGAAAGCGACAGCGCCGGTGTCACCCTCTTCCCGTTCAAACCATTGAGTCCAGGCCCAAACAAAGGTCCGGCCGGTCTCCGGGTGTCGCCAATTAGTTGAATAGACCACAGGAGTGGTGCCTCGAAAACGATCATCGCGAAACTCTTCGGCCACAGGCTCTCCTTAATAAGTCAGGTTGCTCCCTAAAAAGCATAACCCTTATCCAGTCCGCTTTCCATGCGTAAAATTACCTATTTTAACGTGGTTCACGTACGTATTCGTACCGACCTCGTAGATGATGACCAGATCATCAAGGGAATTAGAGTCTTCCCGGAAGTTGTTATCTGATATGGATTTTAGCCTGGGCCTGAACCTTCGCCGGTTTCATCAGCCATCTCCGCATTTTTCAATGCTTCCGGTTCGGGAGGCACAAATCCTTTTTGAAGAGCATATCGAAGGAGTTGACTATGATTGCGGAGGTTCAGTTTGCGCATGAGGTTCGCCCGATGGGCTTCGACAGTCCGCGGACTTATAAAAAGCCTTTTGGCGATGTCGGCACCGGTATAACCCCGGACCACCATGTGCAACACCTCGCGTTCCCTGGTCGACAATTGTTCGTAGGGATCGGCGACCGCATCGCTCTCGGTTTGCTTAATGTATGACTCGATCGCCCGTTGGGAGAGAGCCGCCGATAGATAATGGCGCCCCTTCATGACTTCGCGGATGGCGCTGGTAAGTTCATCGACTGTCGATTCTTTTAGAAGATATCCCTTCGCCCCAGCCCGCAAAGCACCTTGAACATAGCTTTCATTGCCATACATGGATAAAAGAACTACGGCCGTCCTGGTCGAGTGTTTTATCACCTGGCGACAGACCTCAATACCCGAAATGCCATGAAGCATCAGATCTACGATCAATACATCGGGATGTAGTTTTTCTACCTGTTGCACCGTCTCGAGCCCGTCTTCGGATTCACCGATGACTTCGAAATCAGGTTGAGCTTCGAGGAGCGCCCTGATACCGCTTCGCACGACTCGATGATCGTCAGCCAGGAAAATGGTGATAGTCATAATTCTCTCCCCAAAGTCTGCGATCGGACAGTTTTGAATATATGTCTTTCATTACCTGTTCAAGAACGATTATAACGCAAATATAGAGATGCTCCAACAGAATTTTCTCCAACGTCCCGCCGTTCAAAAAAATAGATTTGATAATCATCACGTCCTGACATCCATAAATATTTTTCAAAAAATGAGGGCTTTTTTCGCCAAGACTAGGGGTTTTTACGTATATCCACGCGATGGGATTTGGGGTTAAATATTGTTAAGAAAAAACAAGCGCCGGAGGAACAGACAATGGGTGTGATGATATCGATAATTTTGTTGTTGACAGCCGCGGTCATCGGCGCCTGGCGGTTGGAGACCGAATTTGATCGTGAAACAAGATCTCAGCCGGCAACACAAACGGTAAAGCAATCAATTTCTGTAACCAGAGAATAGATAGAGCCGACCTGAATATCGAAAAGTTCGGAGGAGAGAATGTATCACTTCAAAAGCTGCCCCAGATGCGGAAAAGGCGACCTGTTCGAAGACAGCGATGAATACGGGGTTTACGCCCAATGCTTTCAGTGCGGTTATGTGGGCTACCCCGGCAAGATACTCTCGCTGGAGCAGGCCCGTGCCGAACAGTTGCATCGGCGCGGCCGCCGCTAGTAAGAACGATCCGGTACCTGATAGCGCGTACAACTGTTAATAGAAGTGAGGGCGAAAAGATGGCAATGGAAAGATGGCAATCAAGGCATCCTTTAGCGGCGTGGCAACCTTTCAGAGCGTTGGACCAGATGGAAAAAGAGTTTGACGACATTTTCGGGCGAAGTTTTTTGCCGGTAATGATGGGAGATGGTGGCAGGGCGGAAGAAATGATGCCCAAAATGGATATTTTTGAAAAAGAGGATAGATATGTCGTCAAGGCTGAAGTCCCAGGAATCAAGCCTGAAGATATCGACATCTCGATCACCGGCGACCTGCTGATGCTGAAAGGTGAGAAGAAGGACGAATCCGAAACTCACGAAGAGGATTATTATCGCCGTGAGTTATCCTACGGTTCGTTCGTGCGTTCAATCCGGCTGCCATCAAGCGTAGACGTAGACAAAATCGTGGCTACCTGCGACGACGGTATGCTGGAAATCGATCTGCCGAAGGCCGGGGTTGTAACACCCAAGAAAATTACGATGACAGCCAAGAAACCCGAAAAAGCCGGGGGCAAAGTCATCGAGGCTAAGGCTAAGGAAACCAAGCCCAGGGCAAAGAAACAAAGCGAAGCGAAATAATATCGGACTGCAAAGGGGGGCTTTTAAGCCCCCCCTATGTTTTCTCTACGATTGGTACGTGAGGATTAAAGGCGGCTCGGCTTCACCAAGCGATCCCGGTCCTGGCGCAATATGTCTAACACATCCGCATCGTCAAGCTGTTCAAAACGCCGGTAAAATTGGCCAACTGCACCAAAATCCGCGGGAGATCTGAGACAAACTAACTCATCGGCATCCCTGGCCAGGGACTTGATCGTATCCTCCGGACCTACCGGAAGAGCAGCGATCAATTTGCCCGGTTTCTCATGCCTGGCAGCAGCCAGGGCTACTTTAAAAGTGGCACCGGTGGCGACACCGTCATCGGTGATGATGGCGATCATCCCGTTTAGAGGGACTCGGGGGCTTACCTCGCGGAAGACCCGATTCCGCCTCTTTATCTCTGCCATTTGGAAGGCTTTTTCCCGTTCAATGAAATCTTCGCTGATATCGAGCATCCTGACGACGTCCTGGTTTAATGACACCTGATCATCTTCCGAAATGGCGCCAAATGCCAGTTCCGGTTGGCCCGGGCTGCGAAGTTTACGCGATAAAACGATGTCCAGTTTGGCATCCAATTGCAGCGCTATTTGCCGGGCGACAGCCATGCCACCGCGGGGGATCCCCAAAACAACCGTATTTCTGCCCGCGTAATCCTTCAGTTCGGCAGCAAGCAGGTTTCCAGCCTCTGTCCTGTCGGCAAAAGGTTCGCCGTTGCGACTCAAGATGCGCCAATTAGCCAAAATGCGCTCCTCATAATGCGAAAAATTCTAGCCCGCAAACCTAAACCCAAAGAACGGTTTTGCCGGATGGTTCAAATTGATGAAAGCAAGAACTGCATCGAAAAATGGCCTGAGGGCCATATTCCTGCCTGGTGACGAAGGCTGCACCGCCACAAATCGGACAACGGGCATATGTTCCCGAGGTATAGCGGAATCCTATCTCGGCAAGCTGACCGTCGCCATAGGGACCATGCATCGTGTCGATGGCTTTTTCAGCGTACACCGTCATTCAAAACCCTCAACTTGAATGAAATTACCGATTACGCTCACTTTACGCCGTCAAGTTGGTTAAAAGAAATAGGTGAAACTACCTAATTAGCTGTGTCAAACCCCTTAATTTTATCGTCGAAGCCATATTTCAATTGATTGATTGGAAGGCGTATTCACTACTCAAACGGATCAACTTTTAAAAAGCTTCGCCAGCTTGGGAGCGATGACAGCCTGGCAATAACCTTTTTCCGGGTGCAGTTGATAATAATCCTGGTGGTAAGCCTCGGCGGGATAGAACGCCTCGAGCTGTTTGACCTCTGTGACAATCGGCTGGGGAAATGCCTTGTCCTTAACGAGTTGAGCGATGTAATTTCCCGCGGCATTTTTCTGAGCTTCGCTTGAATAGAGAATCACCGAGCGGTATTGGGTGCCTAAATCCGCCCCCTGGCGATTAAGAGTGGTGGGATCGTGAGCCTTGAAAAACACCTGCAGCAAATCATGGTATGAGATCACCGCGGGGTCGAAATCGATTTTCACAACTTCCGCATGGCCGGTGCGGCCGGCGCAAACCTGTTCATAGGTGGGACTGGGGGCTGTGCCCCCGGCGTAACCCGAAGTCACCCGGCTGACCCCTTTCAACCGGCTGAAGATGGCTTGAATGCACCAGAAACACCCGCCTCCGAGGACCGCGCTTTCGGTCATTTCTTTGGTTCCTTTTCGGGGTTAAAGTCAATTGAAAGAGAATTGACACACATCCTGGTATCCTTGGGAGTCTTGTGTTCGCCGCGGAAAACGTGACCGAGATGACCTCCGCAGGCAGCGCAAACGATCTCCATGCGGCGCCCGTCGGGATCCGGAATCTCTTTGACCGCACCCGGAATGGCGTCATCAAAGCTAGGCCATCCGCAACCCGAGTCGAATTTGGTATCCGATTTAAACAGAGGGGTGTTGCATCTCTTGCACCGATAGATGCCTTCCCTGAAGAATTTGTTATATTTTCCGGTTCCCGGAGGTTCAGTGCCCTTGTGGACGATGATTCTTTCTTCCTCAGGGGTCAGTATATTGAAGGTCCTTGCGTCATCATCGACCTTGCGCGACAGTTCCAACGACATGTCCGGTTCATAAACCAGCAGGAAGGTATCTTCAAGTTCATCTTCAATGGTTTTCAGGGCTTCCAGCTCTTTGGGAGTGATCAAGGCAGGTTTGAGACTGCGGGGAAAAGCGATTACTTTTCTACCTTCTCCGAGTTCCGCCTCGAGAGAATTCAACCGCGTTTCATGTGATGCTGTCATCCGTGCTCCTTAATTCGCCTAATTTTAATCCAGTTAGTCCAACCGCCGAAGAGAGTTCCCGGTTAAAGGAATATCTTCGGCGGCTAAACGCTCCGAGATAAGATAAGGTTATTACTTTTCAGCGTAGACTACCAGGGTCGCATCCATTTCTTTTTCAGCGGATCTGACTTCGTCCAACTCTTTGGGTGAAATCTGCGCGAATTTCGGCGCATTCTCATAGGCGATGATCCGCTTGCCACCGAATTCTTTTTCCAGGCTCTGAATTTTGGAGAGTTGCGCGGCGCTCATTTGTTTAAACTGGCCCATCAGACAATCCCCTTTCAAAATATTTACCCTATTATGTCTGAATAAGGCGGCGCCACGGCAATACGTATCTGTACTAATTTCAGATTGCTAAGAACACCTAATCACAAATTTAAGCCTGAAAAGGCAATCGGAAAAAGTAGCAATGGCATGGTATAATAACTTTAGTAACTTGGAAACGGAGTTAGTCTGATGAGACTTGGACCTCCAGAAATCATTCTCATTTTAGTCGTGGTCATCCTGATTTTCGGAGTTGGTAAACTACCTCAAATCGGGAAATCTTTGGGTGAAGGTTTGCGTTCCTTCAAGAAAGCACAAGATGAAGTCAACACAGAAGTTAAAGCGATTAACGCGTCCGTAGAAGGGAAGCCGGCACCCAAGGAAAAAGTTGTTGAAACTCCCAGCACGCCTCCTCCGCCGCCTCCTCAAGCCAGCGATGACGCTTGATTCATTCTAAACGTCAGCAAGATTAAATTCTTACAGCCCTGATCATCAGGGCTGTATTTATTTGAGCCGTCTCCGCCAGACGTTTTTCGAGAAGGAACAATTAATTGAAGGCTTGTCTAAAAAATCGAAGCCAGTAACGCCCCGGCTGCCTTGAGAATGGCTTTCCCATGCCAATCGAAAGTAAAGTCATCGTCCTTGAGAAGGCATTCGACGGCTCCCGAATCCCTGGCTTTCAGCATCAGACGGTCAACGATGGGTTCGGGGATGCGCTGAAACAAAGATCTTCCCAGCCTGCCGATCAGCAGATCACGGCCGATAGCCGAACGCCAGGCTTGTTCATATTTTTTAAGCGAACCGGCAGTCAGGTCGCCTGCCGCCAGGGCTGTGCCAAGAGTATCGGCGGCCATGTCGGCGCACAGGAGGCCGTAATAAAGCCCTCCGCCGGTGGTTGGTTTTACCTGACCCGCCGAATCGCCGACGGCAATAACGCGATCATTGAAAGTGCGAGGGAGGGTTGAGAGAGGGATCGCCCTACAGCGGACTCCATCCAGCTCGGCACCGATCCGGCCCTGTGATCGCAATCTATCGACTAGCAATGGTAAATTGGCATCTACCCGCCGACGTGCGATAAGACCGATCTTGGCCCGGATATCCGAGATCGGGGCCATCCAGGAAAAATACCCAGGGGTATATTTTCTATCGACGTATACTTCGACACCAACCGGCTGCGGAGTAGCTACCTCTGTTTGAAAGCCCAGAGCCGCGCGGCTAATTTTTCCCATACCCAATTGACCGGTCAACCTCGGGGATAGCCCTGCGGCGACGACCACACAACGGGCGGAGATGGTGTGGGTCGATCCCCCCACGGTAAAGCCAACTTTAGCCTCTGTTAACGATGTCTTGATATGCGTTACAGTAGCGCCGAGGAAGAGCCTGGCTCCAGAGGATACCGCGGACTCCGCCATCTCTCGATCGAATCGAGCCCGGTCAATAGCTACAGCCTGGACGGAGGGCCGACTCAAATTAATGGCGCCGCCACCGGGACCATTGATGGCCGCTCCGCAATACTTCCTAAGGACCAGATCAGGAGAAATGTTGAATTGCTCCAGGCATTGGACACTGATTATCCCTGTACAGCAGATTGGTTGCCCAAGGTTTTGACGCCGCTCTAGCAAGATGACATCATGACCAGCAGCCGCCAACCGGGCGGCCGCCCTGCTACCGGCCGGTCCCGCGCCGACAACGATTACATCAGCGTCAAAATTCATCGAATTCCTGGCAAGACCATTCGAAAAACTCTCTGTACGGTCCCGGGCACTTTTATCATCTTTTTATCTGCGCAAACCAACTCTCGGAGGCAACTAAAAGAGGTAGAACTATTATATCAGCCCTAGTTGAGACGCCTTCATTACAGTCTGGGTCCGATTGGTCCCACCTATTTTAGCAAATAATGTCTGTAATGCTTTTTTTACGGTGACCTGGGCGATGCCAACTTCAAGGCTGATTTCCTTGTTGGTTTTTCCGCCAGCCAAAAGAGAGAGTAATTGTTTTTCCCTTTGGGTCAAGACAATGTTCCCAGGGTTCGATCCTGACTTGCCGCAGTTTATCTCTCCAGGTTTGAACATCGATTCGAGTGACACGGGGTTCCATACCGTTGCCCCAAGGGCAATGGTTTTAATAGCTGAACGAACTAAATCCGAGGATGATTCTTTTGATAAATAACCACCGACTTTCAATGGTGAGAATAGAATGGTGTCGGAACCGAGAACCAGTATTTTAATAGTAGGGAAACGTTCAGTAATACTCTGAATTAACCTTGATGTTTCTGGCCCGTCACCGATGAGCAAAATGTCGGGTTCGGCGGCTTCTATAAGTTCGAGAATCTCCGGTAGAATTGCCGAATCGCCCACAATTTCAACTTCCCCGGCAAACCTCAGGACTGTCCGCAAACCGGTACGAAAAATTTCATAATCATCCGCCAGATACACCCTGGTTTTGTCCTGGCGTCCCAGTTCCGATACTGTCAATTTATTCACCTCATGCAAGACAATTATATACTAAAGTTTGTTATTCGTCTATACAAAGGTATACAGAATATCCGAAAAGTCATATCCATAATGCTTAGAGCAAATAAGCATAGATGCCGATTCCAATTTTCCAGGTTTAGCCTTAAACTAAGACAACACTAAAATTACAATGTTTAATACAACCTTAACAGTTATTAAATACCAAACTTTAAACCATCCTACCAAACACTGATCCTGAAAGAAGGTGTCATGAGAATCCTCCTGAGCATTCCGTTACGTGACGGCATGTACACCAAGTTCCCCGATGAACTGTTGTCCATCGCGGCCGTTCTTGAAAAGAACGGCCACAAGGTCATGCTCCACGACGCCAATCTGGGAGATAGATCCGCCGAATCGTTCAGGGATTTTAATCCTGACATCGTCGGTTTATCAGTCTCCACCGGTTGTGTTGCTGATTCCATCAAGAAAGCCACCGAATTCAAGGCTGCCTTCCCTAATATCAAGACCGTCTGGGGTTTCCGGCATCCTTCAGCCCTGCCCGAGCAGACGCTGAAAGAAGATTACGTTGATTACATCATCATCGGCGCAGGAGAATACACCCTACTGGAACTGGCAAACTACCTCGAAAAGGGAAATGGTTCTCTTGCCGATATCAGGGGTCTGGCCTGGAAAAACGGCAATGACATCGTCATCAACGAACCCCGGACGTTCCTCAAAAATCTTGATGAACTGCCGGATCCGGCTTGGCACCTGGTAGACCCCAAGAAATACTGGGACGTCTCAATAATCACCAGCCGGGGCTGTCCCTTCACCTGCACCTTCTGCTCCGACGCCACCTTCTACAAGGGCAATGTTTCCGACCTGTCGGCTGAGCGCATCGCGTCCCAATCGGAACGGCTGCACAAGGAGTTCGGCGTCAATTACATCATGTATACCGGAGACAACTTCGGGATCAATAAGGAACGCCTGCACCAGTTTTGCCGCATCATGATCCAGAAGAAGCTCAAGCTGAAGTGGAACTGCCAGATCTCCGGCTACGTCACCGAAGAAGACGCCAGGCTGATGGCCAAGGCTGGTTGTACCGCAGTCATCCTGGGGACCGAGAGCGGCAGCCAGAAGATCCTCGATCTCCTGACCAAGGGCAACGTCCAGGAGTTTGAGAAAACCTTCTGGAACCTGGTCAAGCAGAGGATCATCCCGACCCTCTTCATTCAATACGGTTTTCCCACCGAGACAGCCGAAGACTTCAAAGAGACGCTGGAGTTCATCAAACGCCTGGATAACCCGCCTTACCTCTTTATGAAGTTCGTGCCTTATCCCAAG
Organism: Dehalogenimonas etheniformans; assembly: GCF_014672715.2. Lineage (NCBI taxonomy): Bacteria > Bacillati > Chloroflexota > Dehalococcoidia > Dehalococcoidales > Dehalococcoidaceae > Dehalogenimonas > Dehalogenimonas etheniformans. The sequence continues at coordinate 633,766 of NZ_CP058566.2, forward strand.
ACGGTGCTCTTCGACCGATGCGCAGCCGAAAAACTGATTTCGGTGCCGGAGCGGCTTTCCGGATGGTCCAGTTTCCAGTTGTATTATGCCACCCAGGGCAATGTTTCCAATGTGCCGCAAAACCTGATGGATGACGCTTTGGCAAGTTTCCGGGCAACCTTTGCGACCCGGCGTTTCCGTTTCATGATCAGGCACAACCCGGCTTATTTCCTGATGGCTTTTAAAGAACCGAAACAGTTCTTTGGCTCACTCGCTTATTTAATTAAGAACTATTTGAACATGATATTTGATTCTGCTAACGGGAATGAGTCATGGGTCGTCAAAGTCCAAAGGATTTTCGGGCGAACACCAATGAAGAGGGTATCGCCGCAAGCAGCATCCAAGTAAGCCTGAGTCACCGGTAGTAACGCCGGAAGATATAAGAAATACCGAAACAAGGAGGAATTTGAAAAGAAATGTGCACTTATCTGGGGGCGGAAACGGTTGCCGTTGACGCCGCCAAACCCCGCCGAACCGCTCGAAATCTTTTCGTGACGGGGACACTTACCCTGATAGTTGTCTTACTGATGGCCGGATGCAGCGGCTTGAACGTCGGATTAGGATCGCCAGCGACCAAAAACGGTGATTACACCGATGACCAGACTCCCATTGTGCAAGAGGTCACCTGGATCGATCTTAAAGCTGATGAACTGGTTGCCAACTACCAGCAGTATATCGGTAAAGAGGTATACGTCAGGGATACGACGGTAGTTTCGAAAGAACTGGGTTCATTCGTCATTGTCGGCGACGGCAATGTCCAGGTATTTCCAACCGATCTGGCCTTCATTAATTATCTGGCCATCACCGACACCGTGGAAGCTCGCGGTATCGTTTCAGGAATCAATTCGGACGGGCAGATCATCCTGGAGGACGCTCACATCAACGTTTGGTTCAGCTGCTATCCGAGAGAACACAGCGCAAACGATGATATCGGTAACGACAGGGTTGTCCAGAGTAACACCAATGGCGTACCGGGGAACGGTTGGCCCGGCGAAACAAATCCTATTGTTCCCTAGTTTTCGGGCAGTAACGCAGATCGGAACCAATTAAGGAGGTGATGTTCTACCGCCAATAACTGAATAAGGCAAGCAAAGTCTCAAGCAATCAAAAGTCGCAAAAAAAGTCGCAAAAGCAAAGTCGAAAAAGAACAAGGAGAATTATGCAAAAGTTTCACAGTACAGTAAGTCGCCGTGATTTCATGAAGTTCATGGGCATCACCGCCGCCGGCCTGGGCGCCGCCGGTCTAGTTGCGCCTGCCTTCCATGATCTCGATGAACTCGCTGCCTCAACCAAAGGTAATCAGAGGCGTCCCTGGTACGTCAAAGAGCGCGAGTTCTACAACCCGACCGTCGAAACCGACTGGGCGGTGATGCAGCGCCGCGATCCCACCAACACCGGACAGCAGACCGAGATGTGGGCCAAATATTATGGCCAGAAACGGGCTGATGAGGCCTCTGCTAAGGGCGCTGCCAATGTCAAACAGTGGACCGCTAACAAAGAACCCGGGTTCACCTATCGTGCTCTTGCTCTTCAAAAATCAGTGACCCGCGGTTGGCCGGCCTACGTCAGCCTAGGCTGGGGTGGCCCGACCACCAACGGTACCTGGACCAAGGGCGGCGGTAAAGCTTACACTGGTGTCCAGTCGCCTGAAGAGCGCGGCGAAGCCAAGTGGACCGGTACCCCGGAAGAAAACTCCCAGTTAATGAACGCTTTCATGCGCTACTGCGGCAATGCTATTTCCGGCTACGGCCCGCTCGATACCGACTCTCGCGAATACAAGCAGATCATCTCGACCAACATCAAGCATAATGCGGCGCAGAAGGTTGTCTTTGAAGACGTCCCCGCTGGTTATGAAACCTCGACCAAGCGTGTTATACCGACCAGCCATCAATACTACTTAGTCAACTGGGAAATGATGAGCCACGACCTTTCCCGCACCACTCCCGCCCAGGGCGGTCTGTTCAACAGCTCAGACCATGTGGCCACCATACTGAAGCCGTCCACCTTCAACTTCCTGCGGTACCTCGGTTACGGCTATGTGGGCGGCGGTTCGGATGACGGCACGCCTTTCGTCGAGGGTGCCTCTGCAATATTAACCGGCGTCTGCGAAGGAAGCCGAAACAACGTCTTTAGCCTGACCCCGGAATATGGCCCGATCGGTCGCTTGCATAACTACGTTACCAATCTGCCCCTGGCGGCAACCAAGCCGATCGATGCCGGCATGTTCAAGTTCTGCTACACCTGCGGAAAGTGCGCCAACAACTGTCCCTCCGGGTCCATCTCCACAGCGTCCGAGCCGACCTGGGAAATCCCGGATATCAACGGCATTCCAAGCACGATGCATAACCGGGGCACCAAGGAGTTCTGGAGCGACGGCGCCCTGTGCCGCATGTGGCGCACGGAGTACGGCACCAGCTGCAACAAATGCTGGGGCGAATGCACCTTCACCACGAATTCCCGGGCAATGGTCCATTCGATGATCAAGACTACGATCGCCACCGCTTCCATCAGCCCGCTGAATTCCTTCTTCGCCAAGATGGGCGATACCTTCGGTTACGGTACTGACGACCAGAAGGCTGAAGAGTGGTGGGATTACTCCCTGCCGATCCTCGGCTTCGATTCCACCGTTGTCGCTTTCGACGGCGGTTACAGGAAGACCCTCTAAATCCGAAAAGCTGGTTTACCCAGCCCGTGGAAGAAATGGAAGAAGCGGGCGCAAGCCCGCTTCTTCCATTCACCGGCAGATGCGAGTGAAAGTGTTAAAAATTTTGGCGGATTGACGTAAAGACTTTTATATTACATAATGTTAGAGAACCTAAACGATCACGATTGCAGCGTTGCTGCAACACGGAAAAAATATCCTCAAAAATAATCAAATGACCAATTTCCACACAAGCATCAATCGACGTGAATTTATGAAGGGCCTAGGCTTGGCTGGGGCAAGCGCCGCCGCGATTTCGGCATTTGGCGATATCGATTCGTTGACCGCCGGGGCAGATCTCTCCGGTTATCGCAAATGGTGGCAACGGGACCGCAATTTTGAGGATCTGACCACTCCGATCGACTGGAGTGTTTTCAAACCATACGACCCGGGCAAGTTGTATTTCATGCCCTCAGAAGTCTACAAGCGTCAGGCTGATGACCGCCGAGCCAGGCAGCTTTCAGGCATAAACAATAAAACCCCTGGAGCGTCGCTGCGGGACCTGGCTTTAGATAATGCGACATATGACAACTTCAACATGCAGAAACTCGCATGGGATGGAAACACCCGAACGGCAACACCCCTGGACAGGGGAGCATCCGGCCCTTGGGTGGGGACCCCTGAGGAAAATCTTCGGACAATGCGGGCGGCCGCCCATTTCTACGGCGCTCCGAAGGTCGGCGCAATCGAGGTCAACGAACACACCAAAAGGTTGTTCGACCTTGGCACCACGGTTTGGGAAGATATCGACGCCGGGTTTGTCGATTCCAAAGCTGTTTATCATATCCCCAATAAGTGCAAATGGATTCTCACCTGGCTGATCAAGCAAAATTATCCCCAGAGTCTGTATGCGTTAAGGAACAGCGATAGTGCCGATCAATGGAAAAACAAGGTTTTTGAACTCGGCCAGGCGGCTCGTAACGCCTCCTACTCGAACGCTCCCCAGATCCGTTGGAATATAACCGGCTTTTTACATGGACTCGGATACACAGCATTGCAACCACCGACTTCGGCAAACGTGCCATTTGGCTTGTTCTCCGGATTGGCCGAACAAGGCCGGACGGCCTATTCCTGCTCTCCTGACTACGGATTGTCGATACGATATGTAGATTGGGCGATAACCGACCTACCCCTGGAACCTACCCCGCCTATCGATGCTGGAGTCCTTGAATTCTGCAAAGTGTGTAAACGTTGTGCTGTGGTTTGTCCTTCCGGCGCGCTATCCCTGGAGAACGACACGACCTGGGACGTGGCCGGTGAGTGGAACCGCGGCGGTTTCAAAGGTTGGCATCAAAATTGGAAAAAATGCGCCGAGTGGGGCGGCCCGCATGATTGTTCCAACTGCCAGCTTTCTTGCCCATTCAACCATCCTCCAGAAGCCTCTATCCACAATATTGTTCGAGCGGCTGCCGGATGCACATCGGTCCTTGACGGGTTTTTCGCGAACATGGACCGCAGCTTCGGTTATTCCAGTCAAAAGACCGAATCCGAGCGCAAAGGTTGGTGGGACCGCAACCTGGCGACCTGGCCTTACGATGATCTAAAGGGTTTCGGAGCTAAAGACTGGTAGGTTAGACACGCATGATTACCTCGAAACAAAAGGCGGTTCTGCCACTCATTCTGCCGGTCACTGCTTTGCTTGTTATATGGCTGATGCATCCGGGCAACGCCGATGCCGGTGGCACGAATCCGGAACCAATGTTGCCAGCCGTAGATGATTTGACCGGGTCGTTCACCATAGCCGGTGATCCGTTAGTCTCTTCTTTGTCACGAGTTTGGGCGGATGAGTTTATGACCTTACACCCTGGGATAACAATAACCGTCACCGACGATGATTCAGGCATATCTGTTTTAGGCGGTGGAGCTTCGATTTATCAATCGATGCCTCGTTTGGGACCGTCCGGGATTGAAACTGCGGAAGGCATAGAATCAAACCAGATCCGCGTCGCCTCAGATGCCCTGTCGATAGTTCGTTGGCCGCGGAACCCGGTTGACCTTTTAACCGTGGCGCAAGCATCTGCCATTTACAGCGGTAAGATCACCAACTGGGAAGAACTTGGAGGCAACGACGCCTCGATTCACGTTTACGCGATGCCCTCGGGAAGCGAGACATACAACTTCTTCAAGGCCAAGGTGCTGCGAATGGCGGGACTTCCGACAGAGGACAATACAATTGAATTCGGCAATAACGTAGTGTTTTTGTCAGATGCTGAAGAGGGCAAAGGCATAGTCGCCGCCGACCGGAACGCCATTTTCTTTTGTCCGGTGGCCACTGTCACTGAAGAAGTAACACCGACCTGGATCATCAAGGCGGTGGGTGACGAACCCACGAAGGCTTGCCTGGAAACGACCTCCGCCGGCACCTTCCCCTTTTTCCGACCGGTTTTTTATTACACTGACGGAGAACCCACGGGTATTGTCAAGGCTTTTATCGATTTCTGCCTTTCCGAAGAGGAGCAGAACAAAGTCATGAAAGGCGGCTTCTTGAGGTTGTTCTATCCCGACCACACGCCGGTGCCAAATCTTACTCCTTTTCCAGCCGCTTGAGCCCAATTAGTCCCCTCGTATTGAGCCCAGCCGCCGGGCTTGCCTGACACCATCCGCTATTTGATTGAGTTGACCGGCTTAATGCGATTACTGGAGATCGCGATCATCATTACCACCTTTGTACATGCTGAAAAAGATGCCACATAATTCGCTAAAATATGCCCACACAATAGTCATGTCTCAGACTTTGGAATTTCAAAAAAATACCGTAAAACCCCTGTTATACCCAGTACTTTTGGTGTATCATTAAAATATGCTTGAGGGAAAATGCCCGAAATGCGGTTATGAGTGTATTGGATGGGGACTCCGGTTCCCCCGCCACCAGGCATGCGCCCGATGCGGTAGCGGCCTAGTCATTACCGAGGATGGTCGTCCGGTCGGGGTAGGTTATTCGCCATTTCAGGCAGACAAAATTATCAATTCCGGGGATAAAATCTCTAAACCCCGCCAATAACCGTAACGCCGTCTTCAACTGACAGAGATGCGGCGTTTAACCCTTAATCAGTGAACTTATCGCTTTGAATTGCCCGGATTTACTGGACCGAAGCAGTTCGAAAAGAGCCATTTCTACACCGGTCAGTTTAGCGCCTTCAGATGCCAAACGCCTCAGTGCAAGGTCTTTGTTCTGGGACGTGCGGGAAGAAACACAATCGGTGACCAAATGTACTTCAAAATCTTTTAAGAGCAAGTCCATCGAGGTCTGATAGACACAAATGTGGCTTTCGATGCCGCAGACCAGGACTTGTTTCCTCTGCGTTGCACTTAGCGTCGCATTGAATTCCGCTTCATTGCAACAGCTAAAATGGAACTTGCTAACCGGTTTTGCCTCATATCCCCCTATCAATTCCGGGATGGTTCTTCCGAGTCCAGCGGGATTTTGCTCGGTATAAATTATCGGAATCTCAAGCAGGCTAATGCTTTTAACCAATTTCTGAAGATTTGAGAGAAGGATCTCTTTATCAAACATGACCGGAAACAATTTTTCTTGAACGTCAATAACCAGGAGAACTGTATCTTTTACCTCTAGCATCCTTACCTCTCGTCAAACAAGCACATTTCGTGCCACAGGCATCCGGCCCTGCTGGTGCTAACCAGATTAGAATATTGTCGCAATCACTCTTTCAAAAAACAAGTCCCCGCTACCGACTTGCCGAGGATCCTACACTGTTCAAGGTCCTCCGGGCCGGGACGCCATTTAGCTTTTACGCCGGGGGTGGTCACCTCTATCTGGCTGGCTCGAAGATTTTCTTCCAGTAGGCCGACCCCCTCGCCGCTCCAGCCCCAGGTGCCAAAAGCGGCGCCGATCTTGTTCTTGAATTTGAGTCCCTTCATGCCGGTCAGCACCGGCGAAAGTGTGGGTAAAATTCCCTGATTGAATGTGGGCGAACCGAGGACGACCGCCCTGGCGAGGAGTATTTCAGTCAATATGTCGTTCCGATCGTCCGAAGCCGCATTCATCATTTTGAAGGGCAGACCGACCTCCGTCATCCCTTCCCCGATCGCCTCTGCCATTAAACGCGTCCCCTGCCACATCGAGTCATATACGATAACCGCGCTGCAATTTGATTTTTGCTCCGTCCATTTGCGGTATTGGTTGATTATTTGCATTGGAGATTGGCGCCATATGATCCCGTGGGCAGGCGCAATCATTTTTAGGGGAAGCTTAAGATTGACCATCTCATCGATCTTTTTTGCGATCATCGGAGCCAGGGGGTTCAAAATATTGGTGTAGTACTTCACCGTTTCCCAGTCCAAGATTCCCCGGTCTACTTCAGCTTCAAAACGCCCGGTTGACGCATAATGTTGACCGAAAGCGTCGCTGCTGAAAAGTATGGCATCATCGTTCAAGTAGGTAAAAAGGTTGTCCGGCCAGTGGAGCATCGGCGCTTCAATGAAGGTGAGAACCTTATGGCCAATGGAATATGTTTCACCTGTTTTTACCGGGCGAAAATTCCATGGTTGCCCAAAATGCCGGGAGAAGGTTTCGATACCGCGTGGGGAGACAATTACTTCCGCTCCCGGACAGCGCTGCATTATTTCAGGTAAAGCCCCGGAGTGATCAGGCTCGGCATGCGCGGCAACGACGATGTCTATCTTCCCCGGATCGATGACGTTGGAAATGTTTTCGATCAAAGTATTTTGAAACCCGGTAGGGACGGCATCAATAAGTACGCACTTTTCATCAATGATCAGATAAGAGTTGTAACTGGTACCGTGATTTGTCGACAGTTCGTGACCATGGAACTGCCTCAGAGCCCAATCTACGGCTCCCACCCAATAAACGCCTTTGGTCAATTCAGTCACGGTAGACATCGACAAACTCCAAAAATTATTTTTTTATGTTTAGTTATCCCCTGTCCATTTTAAGCCAACTTGAAATGGACTCCAAACGTGCCAGAGACAATCACCCTGATATTCTAGGTTATATAATAAGGAAAAATATGGAAAAAAGACTATAAATGTATAAAAAAGAAAAAATGTTGAAAAATACCACTTGCAATTGAGTACTAGTACCCTGTATGATATTGCGTATACATCTTCGACGGAGGCGAAGCTTTACCAAAAGGTCGAAAATCCAATTTTGGCAGCCAATTTTTCCTGCATCCCGCTCCCCACTTACGTTAAGGCAGACTTATCCCCAGTTCCACCGGGATAGTAGACCCGGAAAATCTTAAGAAGAAAGCGAGGGGGGAATGTATAAAAAAATTCTGGTACCACTTGACGGATCTAAGACTGCGGAAGGCGTTTTGTCTCATGCCAAGGCGCTAGCCTATTCGGAAGGGGCCGAGATTATCCTGTTGAATGTGGCAAGCAACCCAGCTCAATCATTTGCCTTTGAAGACCCGGCCATCGCTGGCGCCACGGTCGAGGACGAGGAAGAAAAAGCCGGGAAATACATGGATGCGGTGTGCAGTCAGTTACGAACGGCCGGTTTTAAGGTCACTTGCATGGTCAGACAAGGCGGCGCCGCAAGCATGATCCTGAAAGTGGCCGAAGATCTCGGAGTCGATGTGATCGCCATGTCGACCCACGGCAGGTCCGGTCCGGCTCACTGGCTCATCGGGAGCGTCGCCGAACGCGTGGTCCGCCATTCCAAAATTCCGGTTATGATGATCCGCGCGTCGGAAACGTAGCTTTTTTTAGTCTCTGGTCTTCTATCGGTCTTGTTCACACGATATCTTCAATGAGGGGAATTATAATTTTTTGAAGGGGGGAACATGGCAAGCGTAACACAAGCTGTGTCGAACAGCGTCCAAAGCATCCGAAAAGTCATCTTCGCCTCATCCGCGGGCACGGTTATCGAATGGTACGATTTCTATATCTTTGGCAGCCTTTCAACGGTCATGGCTTCCAAGTTTTACCACACCGGGACTGACATTGGCGATCTTATCGCCTGGCTGTCCACCTTTGCCATCGGTTTCATGGTGCGTCCGTTCGGTGCTCTATTCTTCGGGCGCATCGGCGACCTGGTCGGCCGCAAATTTACCTATCTTCTGACTATCACTATCATGGCCGGCTCAACCATGGGCGTTGGTTTGCTACCTACTCAGGAAACCCTGGGGGCTTTCGCTGGCATTATTCTTATCGCTCTCCGGATTCTCCAAGGCCTGGCGCTAGGAGGCCAGTACGGCGGCGCCGCCACCTTTGTCGCAGAGCATGCCCCGCACGGTAAACGTGGTTTTTATACCTCATGGATCCAAACTACAGCTACATTAGGTTTGTTTCTATCCCTTGGAATTATCCTGGCTACTCGCAGCATCGTCGGCGAAGCGGACTTCTCCGCATGGGGCTGGCGTATTCCGTTCCTTTTCTCTGTTGTCCTGATTTTCCTGTCCCTCTGGATACGCTCTTCATTAAAAGAATCGCCGTTATTCGCCCAGATGAAGGCTACCAAAACAGTTTCGAAAAACCCGCTAAAAGAAAGCTTTGTAAACAAGTTCAATCGGAAATGGGTTCTCATTGCACTATTGGGCGCCACAATGGGACAGGGTGTCGTGTGGTATACCGGTCAGTTCTACGCTCTCTTCTACCTGCAGAAGATATTCAAGGTCAGCCTGGTTGATTCCAACTTCATAGTGGGTGCCGCTGTTCTTCTCGCCACCCCGCTCTTTATCTTCTTTGGCTGGCTTTCCGACCGTATCGGACGTAAACCGATCATGCTGGCCGGCATGCTGCTGGCAGTGTTGACCTACTACCCGATTTACGGCGCTATGGCCGCCTTTGCCCCAACCGATCCAGGGCAGCACTTTATGTTCGCCTATCAGGGTTACAATCAGGTGGCTTTGTCATTCCTGGTCTTCATCCAGGTTGTCTACGTGACAATGGTCTACGGTCCAATTGCCGCCTTCCTGGTTGAACTTTTCCCGACAAAGATCCGCTACACGTCAATGTCATTGCCCTACCACATCGGCAACGGCGTGTTCGGCGGACTGGTACCGATCCTTGGTCTCGCATGGATCAATGCTACAGGCAATAACTTTGCCGGACTGTGGTGGCCGATGGGGATTGCCGCTGTATGTTTTGTGATAGGCTTAATCTTCGTTCGTGAAACAAAAGACGTTGATATCACTGATGCAACTACTACCTTTGCGCATCAGGCGGAAACGGCTCATACAAATCAAGCTAAAGGGGTTATGCCCGCCGCCTCGATGCCTGAGAAATAACAGAATCAGCCTTGGAAAAAGGGCGGATAGCACGGCTATCCGCCCTTTTGTTTTCCAGTTCGGTGCCGACTTACGAATCGAGATAAATCGAGAATCAGAAACCTTCAACTAGCCCGAAAGCTCATGGACGCCGGTAAGCCCTTCGGGACCTTTACGTTTATGATCCGGCGAAATGTCTATTCTTGGGACAGGCTAACGCACGCTCTTCGATGTTACGATAACGCCGCCCAGAGCGATGAGTCCGCCGATTCCGGCCAGAGCTGAGGGGACTTCTCCCAGCCAAAACCAGGCGATCATCGTGGCCACGATGGGGTTCAGGTACATAAAACTTGTAGCAATTGATGCCGTAGTCCGGGAAAAAACAAAATTCCAAACAACATAGGCAATAGCCGCAGGGAAGACGCCCAAGTAAACGACCGCCATAGTCGGACCGAGAGCCGCCTTCGGCAATTCAGAGATGAGATTGGGCAGGAAAACCAGCATGCCGATCGTTCCCGCCCAAAAAGCGTAGCAGGTGATCTCCAACGGCGTGTAACTCTTTAAAAGACGCTTTTGGATTATGAAATACACTGAAGTAAAAAGGGCAGCCATCAGGATTATCAGCGCGCCGCTCTCGAGTTTCAGGTGTCCGGACTCACCGAACGAGATGAGGCCGATACCTCCGAAACTAGCCCCGATACCGAGCCATTGCCTTATGCCCAGGCGTTCTTTCAGAGTCAACGTAGCCAAGATTGCGGTGAAAATCGGTACGGCGCCGATAATGAAACTCGCTGATGCGGCAGTCACCGTCTGCTCACCATAAGCCAGAAAGATATGGTAAGCGGTGATGCCTACAACGCCTCCGAGGAGGATCCACGGCAGGTCTGCCGTTTTCGGTAATCGAATCCGCTGTCGTAGAAGGACCCAGGCAAGCAATGTCGCAGAGGCTATCAAAAACCGGAAAAGGACAAGCGCTCCCGGGGTAAACGCCTGCAAGCCGGCTCTAATGCCAGCAAAGGATGATGCCCAGAGAATGGTGACAATTCCAATAGCTAACAGAGCGCGCTTATCCACGCCGGTTGAGAGTTTCAAGTCAATTCCTTAATGAGGCATTGAAAGCCGCTGCTTTTTCAAATAATTCCCGGGCAGTATCAGCGGCTGCGCGGCTGTTCTGGCCAGAAATCATGGAAGCTAATTCGGCCAACAAGCCATCCTCCGATAATTCAGACAGGGCACTGGTCATGCGGTCCTCGTCAAGGACTTTGCTGACGTTAAAATGGCGGGACCCGTAACAGGCTATCTGGGGTAGATGAGTGATACAGATCACCTGATGTGATAGAGAAAGTTTTGATAATTTGCGGCCGATAACCACGCCGGATCTCCCGCCGACTCCGATATCGATCTCATCGAAAATGAGCACTGGAACCCTATCCGCCGCTGCTAATGACGTTTTTATAGCCAGGGTGAAGCGGGACAACTCTCCGGTAGAGGCGATTTTTACAAGGGGCAGGAAGGGTTCTCCCGGGTTGGTGGAAACGAGAAATTCAACTTTGTCAGTACCTGTTAGGTCGTATTTGACTTTGCGCGAATCGAGTAGGGTCAAACCATCCGTCGACTCTTCGTTCTGTATCGAGACACGGAATCGGGCATTCGCCATACCCAATTCATCCAATTCGAGATTAACGGCCTGGTCCAGCTTAACAGCAGCGGCTTGCCTTCTCTCCGTCAGGGTAGCTCCAAGCTTGGCCAGAGCCTGACGGGTGGTTTCGCTCTCTTTCGCAAGAGCGATCTTCCGGTCATCCAGACAAGAGAAAGCTTCAAGTTCCTGCTGTGTTTTTTGTGCGTACTCCAGAATGGCAGAGATGCTACCGCCGTATTTTCGTTTCAGGTCTCGAATAAGCCCGATCCGGGTTTCGACTTCTTCCAGTCGCGAAGGGTCGGCATCCACCCGCATGACGTAAGAACGAACTTCTCTTGCTACCTCGGTTAATTCGAAGAGGGCATTCCTGACAACTTCGGCTTGAGCTTTCACCCGATTGTCTATCGCCGCCAGTTTTTCAATCGTTCCGGCTGCTTTAGAAAGACTGTGTGTTACCGGGGGCTCGATACCCTCTCCATCCAGAATATATTCCGCTTCCTGGGCCAGGTCCTTGAGTTTCTCGGCTGAGGTGAGAATCCTGCGTTCTTCCTCAAGGCTTACATCTTCATTTTCGGCCAATGCTGCCCGTTCGATCTCCCGGTATTGGAATGAAAGGAAATCCTGCTGCCTGGACATGTCGGCTTCCCGGGCTCTTATGTTTTCGATTTCACTGTTCAGGTCAGAAAGCGTTTTTGCGGTCTGTGAAAAATCATGTCTCATGCTCAACGTCCCGACATAACTATCAAGATAATCCAGGTGGCTTGATGGATTCAGCAGTGACAAGTGTTGGCTCTGCCCGTGGATCTCGACCAGTTTCTGCCCGATTTCCCGCATGAAAGAGCGCTGAACCGTCATGCCGTTTAGTCGAATCGTCGGTCGGCTGCCCCGTTTCAACGATAGGGACATGGTCATGGTGCAATCTTCTATGTCAATCCCTTGCCCGCGTAGACTGTCCAACACGTCACTTCGGGCGGAAAGATCAAAAGTCCCTTCGACCCGGCATTCCGTCGCTCCAAAGCGGATGGCGGTTTCGTCCAGTTTCCCTGAAAGCAGGGCTGAAATGGCATCGATCACCAGGGATTTGCCGGCACCGGTTTCACCGGTGATGATGTTTAAAGTTTCACCCGGCGACCAGTCGATCTCATCGATTATGCCGAAATTTCTAACTAGCAGACGTACTAGCAAAATATTGATCCCAAGTTGTGCCTGAACGTTTCCGGAAATGCCCGTAATTGTGTCACAAAAAAGCGGGGCGGCACAAATCCCTCAACCCGATCGCGGTCCAATGTAGAATCTAACCGAGGTGGACGATGCCGGATTTGTTCCATTCGAAAGAAAATCGGAGGCTGTACGTCAGTAGGGCAAATTTGTTTTACGGGTTCTATGCAATAAGTTCCCGAAGCGTTTTAAGGTTGATGGTGTCTTCCTTATTGTATTCCAGAAGGCTTTTCAAAGCCTCTTCGTCATAATTGTTGACGTATTGCCACCACAACCTTACAGCATGATAACCATTGACTCCCGGCAAATTGCGACCTATGCCAAGCATAACCTCAATTTTTTTCAAACCACCTCGAAGACCTTTTCGGTGACAACGGTGCATCAGATCGCAATGGGCAAAACCTTCTTCTACCAGGTCGACGCCCAAGCGGGTCTTAATGTAGGGGAGGTCAAACCGTTCTCCATTGAAGGTGTAAACGGTTTCAACACCATCCAGGGCTTGCAGCAAACTTTCGGGCGTAATGCGATCACCCACCAGCTGAATGAATTCCTCGGAGTTGCCATTGCAGCGGTGAATGCCGATTACAGTGATAGGGCAGTATTCCGGAGATAGTCCGGTGGTCTCGATATCGAGATAGGCTTCACATTTTTCGGTCATGGCTTGATCCATTATACCAAAAGCGCCTCCGACAGGCTTATATGACATAAAAATGCGGTAATTACGATTAATCAATATTTATTACGAACCACGTTTTTGCCTCAAAACACCCAATTATCAATATAAAGGAAGGCGAAAAATGAATCAGCGCTTGATGCCGGGGAATTTTTGGATCAGTTCATCGAATGCCTGAAACCAACGAAGTTTGACTTCATCGGTCCAGGTGGGATCGAAATCAGGGAATTTGGACATCAGCATCTGGCCGAGCGATTGCACCGGGGGGCTGGGGGGAAAAGCCAGTTGTTCGTTTGATGGTGTGGGGGGATCGGGATTTTGTTCCACGACTGTGTCGTTGCCTCTTGGCAGGTTGCGCCGGGATTTACGGCTGGAAGTCGTGGTATGAAACGCTTTGGACTTGCGGGTTACGAATGGCGATAGAGATATGCCGCCGTCCTGCGCCAGCCCGATGTAGAATTTGATGCATTTGCGGCCGACGTCAGCGGCAATCTGGAAATGCTCCTTAAGTTTTTCTTCCATTTGGGCGTAGGTTGCGTTCGCCGGTTCGAGTTCCATTAAGAAAAAAGGATACGCCTCTTGCGTAAGCTGTTTAAGTAGATTAGACCTCTGAACGCCCTTTGTTAGAATTATCTGTTTCAGCCTGAGAGTAGGGACTCCGTTCCCGTCGATCATTTTTAGGTATTTCAGGGCTCCGATCAATTGGCCGCCGGTAGATCCGGAAAGTTTATCGCCCCAAAAACTCCTGTCGATGCGGGCTGGAACCGCGGCCTGAAGTCCGTCCAAAAAATTCCAGAATGTCCGGTAGGACACATACGGCGGTAGCGTTTTGGAATTAGAAGTCGTCATGGCTTGGTTAGGTTCATTTTAGGTTAGAGGGACAAAAATGACAAGCTTTCTTGGACAAAAATTTTACACCACTGTGGACAAATAATTTTGTCAATTGGAATCAATCCGGACAAACTTGGACAACAATTGACGGTTGCTTTTTCCGGCGTTTAAGATAGCTGCAAATTTCAAGAGAAAAAAAGAGGGGGAAACAAAAATGGGTACGGCAATCGACTATCAAAAGGTAATGACCGAGATCGTCTACATCAACCTTCCGGGTCCGCAGGAACCGACCCCGGGTATGAGCGGCGGCGAACTCCTGCACGGTTTCTTGGCTGAGCTTCGGACCGGTTCCGATGCAGCTCAGAGGGCTTTCATCGATAGTCTGTGTGTCAAGTGGAACGTTCGCTACCGCGAAGGAAAATAGGCCGACAGGCGCAAGATAAGGAAGAGGAAACATTATGAAAAAAAGACTTGCTGCCATTGACGTCGGTACAACTAAGATCTGTACCATTATGGGCGATGCCGATGATTCCGGTATCCGTATCATGGGTGTAGGTACCGTCCCGTCGCTTGGCTTACAAAAAGGCATGGTCGTTAACCTGAACGAAGCCAGGGATGCCATCAAGCGCTCCGTGGTCATGGCTGAGCAATCGGCCGGATACAGAATCGAATCCGCGGTAATCAACATCACCGGCAGGCACATCCATTCCTCTAACAACCGCGGGGTCATCGCCATCTCTCGTAAAGATGAAATCATTCGCCAGGCTGATGTCAACCGCGCCCTGGAAGTAGCTAAAAACACAGCGATCCCGGCTGACCGCCGCTTGCTTCATCTCCTGCCGCTCGACTTCACTGTGGACGGCCAGGAAGGTGTGAAGAGCCCGGTCGGCATGCACGGTTTCAAATTGGAAGTAGAAACCCATATGGTCACCGCTTCTGCCACCGCGGTAGAAAACCTGGGTAAATGTGTCAAAGCCGCCGGCATCGAGATCGACGAGATGGTCTTCAGCCCTCTCGCCTGCGCCGAAGCGGTCCTTTCCGCGGATGAACTCCAGGACGGGGTCATTCTAGCCGATATCGGCGGCGGCACTACCGACATCGCCGTTTTCAAAGAAGGCAAACCCGTTCACACATCGGTCTTGCCGGTAGCCGGCTATCAGATTACTCATGATATCTCGGTCGGCCTTGGCGTCAGTTGGGAATTGGCCGAGGAGATCAAGATGCGCTACGGCAATGTCTACCCGTTTGACGAAAAAGCTTCCGATCAGGAAGTGACCGAAGGTGGACATACGTTCCCGTTGTCTCAGGTAAGCGAAATCATCCGTTCACGCGTTGAGGAAATGGTTCGTCTAGCCCTCCTCGAAGTACCCGGCGAGGATTACCAGAGCCTGCTGCGAGGTGGCGTGGTCCTCACCGGCGGCACCTGTAACCTTCCCGGTATCTCCGAACTCGGAGCCGAGGTGGCCCATCTGCCGGTCCGCATCGGCATGCCTCCAGCCATGTATGGTGTGTCCGAGAAACTGAGCGATCCTTCGTTCGCTACCAGCCTTGGGCTCATTATGTGGAAGGCCAGGAGCCGGAACGAAATGCAGGCGCCCCCGAGCACCTCACCGTCCGAAGGCGGCGGGTTGTTCGGTCTGTTCAAGAGAAAATAAAAAGAATATCGCAAAAATAAAAAAGAAAGAGAAAAACGAGGAGTACTATGGCTAGAACGATTTATGTCCCAAGTGGCGCAAAAATCAAAGTAATAGGCTGCGGCGGTGCCGGTTGTAACGCTATCACCCGGATGGTCCGCGAGCAGATTCGTGGCGTTGAATTCATCGCCATGAACACGGATGCCCAAGCTCTGGCGATCACCGAAGCCCCCCTCCGCATTCAGCTGGGTGAGAAATGCACCCGCGGTCTGGGCGCCGGCGGCGACAATAAGATGGGCCGCAAGGCCGCGGAAGAAAGCCGCGAAGATATTTTGAAGGTTGTCGAAGGTTCCGACATGGTTTTCGTAACCGCCGGTATGGGCGGCGGCACAGGCACCGGTTCTGCGGCAGTCGTAGCCGCTGCGGCCAAGGCCACCGGCGCTCTCACCATCGGCGTAGTCACCAAGCCCTTCGGCTTTGAAGGCACTCACCGCATGAAGGTCGCCGAAGAAGGTATCACCGAGCTCATGCCCAATGTCGATACCATGATCCTGATCCCGAATGACAGATTGTTCGAAATTTGCGATAACAAGACCGGCGTTGACGGCGCCTTCCGCATGGCTGATGAAGTCCTGCATCACGGCGTCCAGGCCATCGCCGAAGTCATCACCGTCCCCGGCATCATCAACCTGGACTACGCTGACGTCCGCGCCGTAATGAAAGACGCCGGCCCGGCCTGGATGAGCATCGGTCATGGCAAGGGCAACAACCGCGCTGCCATGGCGGCCAAGGCTGCTCTTAGCAGCCCTCTCTTGGATGTATCTGTTGATGGTTCCACCGGCTGTATCTTCAATGTGGTCGGCCCGGAGAACCTGACCCTCTTCGAAGTCAATGAAGCTGCCGACGTAATCCGTCAGGCTGTCGATCCCGAAGCCAACGTCATCTTCGGCGTCGGCACCGATGAGAGCCTCAGGGATGAGGTCAGGCTCACCCTTATCGCCACCGGCTTTGCCGACAAGAACACGTCCGTTGGCTCCCGCGACAAAGAGATCACTCGTTTACTGCGCAACATCAAGACCGAAAAGGAACTCGAAATCCCGGCTTTCCTGCGGCAGCGAGGGCTCGCTGGCGTCCGCCGGCCAGAACCGGCCCGCTCGACCCCGACCGCTTCATATAGTTCCAAAAGGTGGTAGACCCGGTTATTCCCTTAGACATGGGGTGGCGGTTGGTTACCGCCACCCCGCCTGGAGCTTGATATGGACTGCTCAATGACCAAAAATGAAATTGAATTATTCATGCGGGAGTTCGCTGACGACTATGAAAGCCAGGAGATGTTGCGTCTTCTCGGCCGTCACCCATACTGCCGCTTTAATCTACTGGCCCTGGCCGACAGTCTTGACATGAAACCCAAGGATATCGGCCGGACGATAAACCGCCTCCAGGAGAAAGGGCTTGTCAGGACCATCGAGTCCAAGGACAAAGCTCTCTACGCCCTGACTGAAAACAAGACCTGGCGTGACCTGATTACCAAAACCGCAGCGCTTGATTATCGACAAATGGCAAAACTGGAGAGCGCACCTTAAATTTGCTGTTTCCGCCTCATTAATACAGAAGAAAACCGCCGGGCTCCTCCTCCCCCGGCGGTTTTCTTTTCCGCGTGTAACCGAAGCATTTGTTTGATATAATTGACATAACATTATGCCGGAATTATCCCTGTATATTCACGTTCCCTTCTGCCTGAAGAAATGCAGCTACTGTTCATTCGTTTCATTTTCCGACCGGGCTCGGGATAAACAAAAATATGTTCAGGCTTTGATCGGAGAAATCACACTCGGCCAACGGGAGGGAGCCGCTGTAAGTACCGTGTACCTTGGTGGCGGTACTCCCAGCCTGCTGTCCGATCGCCAAATCGGTTCGATTCTGGAAGGAATTCATAATCATTACGTCGTCGATACTGATGCTGAAGTCACCCTGGAGGCTAACCCGGGCACGGTGGACGAGGCATACCTACAATCCATGCGAAAATTGGGTATCAATCGTCTGAGTCTGGGGATTCAAAGCCTGAGTGAAAAAGAATTGGCCTTTCTGGGCCGATGCCACACTGTGGAAGAATCTCGGCGTGCGGTAATTGAGGCGCGCCAGGCTGGTTTTGACAACCTGAGTTTGGATTTCATCTACGGCCTGCCAAATAGAAAATCCTGCCATTGGGAAACGATGCTTAATGAGATCATCGATCTCGGCGCAGAACACCTTTCCTTCTACGGCCTGACACTCGAGCCCGATACGCCGCTCGGCAAGATGGTCGCAAGTAATAAGACGCCGTCCCCTGATGCAGATCAGGCTGCCGAGGAATATGAAATCGCATCCCGAAAACTTATGGAGGCGGGTTATCGCCATTATGAGATTTCGAATTGGGCAAAGCCGGGGTTCGAAAGCCGCCACAATACTGTTTATTGGCAGCGCGGCCAATATCTTGGTATCGGGGTTGCAGCCCATTCGTTTTTGGACGGATCTCGTTTCTCCAACACCGTGAATCTTGATGAATATTTCATGAAGATCAAAAAAGGTCAATTACCCCGGGAAGACCTCGAGCCCATAAGCCCGGAACTTGCGTTGTCGGAAACCATCTTCCTGGGACTTCGCCTGGAAGAGGGAATCTCGATGAGTGACATCGGACATCAATTTAGTATAGACTTATCCAGCCGATTTTCCGCCGAGATAGCAGAGCTTTCGGGGCTGGGACTGGTTGAGGTGTCTGCTGATCGGCTGAAACTAACCCCCCGGGGGCGACTCCTGGGTAATGAGGTCTTTCTTC
The DNA here is from genome assembly GCF_014672715.2 of Dehalogenimonas etheniformans. Taxonomy (NCBI): domain Bacteria; kingdom Bacillati; phylum Chloroflexota; class Dehalococcoidia; order Dehalococcoidales; family Dehalococcoidaceae; genus Dehalogenimonas; species Dehalogenimonas etheniformans. The sequence goes on from NZ_CP058566.2 coordinate 652,506, forward strand.
GCTTCCTACCGTCTTAGAATATAGGGAACTTATGGAACAATGCTTCATTCGTAATTTTTGCATCATCGCCCATATCGACCACGGCAAGTCGACGCTCGCCGATCGGCTCATCGAAAGCACCGGCGCCATGCGGCGGGAAGAGATGAGCGAGCAGGTCATGGACCGGATGGAACTTGAACGGGAACGCGGCATCACAATCAAGGCCAAGGCCATCCGGCTCAAATATATATCAGCGAATGGGCAGGAATATCTGCTTAATCTTATCGATACACCCGGACATGTCGATTTTTCCTACGAAGTATCTCGTACCCTTGCCGCCTGCGAAGGGGCGGTGCTCCTTGTTGACGTTACCCAGGGTATTCAGGCCCAAACCCTGGCCAATGTGTATCTCGCCATGGAGCACAACCTGGAGGTCATTCCGGCGTTAAATAAGGTCGATCTTCCCAGCGGTGAACCGGAACGGGTTATGTCAGAAGTGAAGAGCGTCCTAGGATACTCTGAGACCGAAACGCTTAAGATTTCAGGTAAGACCGGTCAGGGTGTCCCCGAGCTCCTGGAAGCAATTGTGGCTCGGGTGCCTCCACCAAGCGGAAGCCCTGACAGTCCTCTCCGGGCTCTTATATTCGATTCCCATTATGATCCCTACAAGGGCGTTATTGCTTATCTCCGCGTCACCGACGGAAATATCAGGAGAGGCGACAAATTAAAACTCATGGGACAGGGCACCACTCTCGAGGTGTTGGAGGTCGGCTATTTCGATCCGGCGGAACACCCAGTCGATTCATTGTCTTCCGGCGAGGTCGGTTACATAGCTACGGGCCTTAAAACGGTCGGCGATTGTTCTGTCGGAGACACGGTTACTTCCCTCGCCAACCCCGCTGTCGAACCCCTAGTCGGTTACCGGCCTGCCAAACCAATGGTGTTCGCCGGCATTTACCCGACCACGGCTTCCGACTACCAGGAACTGCGGGAAGCCATGGAAAAACTCAAGTTGAACGATGCCTCCCTTTCATATGAAATGGAAAATTCCCCGCTATTGGGTCATGGTTTTCGTTGCGGCTTTCTCGGCCTGCTCCACATGGACATTGTTTACGAACGGCTCGAGCGGGAGTTCGGGTTATCGCTGGTCGTCACCGCGCCGGGGGTGAGCTACGTCATCACCAAGACCAACGGTGAAGTCGTTACTGTGATCAATCCTTCCGAACTGCCTATGCCCACGGAAATTGCCGGTATGGAAGAACCCTGGGTTAAAGTGCGGATTCTTACGCCTTCCAAATACATCGGCCCGATCATGGAACTTGAGCAGGCTAGCGGCGGCGTCCACCGCCACACCGAGTTTTTGGGGTCAGCTTCGGGTACCGAAGGTGCCCAGAGGGTGCAACTGGATTACGATATGCCGCTCCGGTCGATGCTGACCACTTTTTACGACCAGCTAAAAAGCAGATCCAACGGCTACGCCTCTCTCGATTACGAATTAGAGGGCTACCGCGAGGCTCAACTTGCCAGGATCGATGTGCTGGTGAATAACACGTTGGTTGACGCTTTCAGCCGCATCGTTCCGCCGGAACAGGCTCACGATGTGGGTAAAGCGCTGGTCCAAAAGTTGAAAGAGGCTATTCCCCGGCAGCTTTTTGCCGTCCCCATACAGGCGGCTATAGGCGGCCGCATCGTTGCCCGAGCTGATATCCCCGCCCGCCGTAAAGATGTCCTTGCCAAATGCTACGGAGGCGATATTACACGTAAACGGAAACTTCTGGAGAAACAGAAGGAAGGCAAGAAGAAAATGAAGTCTATCGGCCAGGTAGAAGTGCCCAAGGAAGCCTTTCTTTCTGTGCTCAAAACGGAATTCTAATTTGTATCCGTTTTCGCCAATCTCGATGTTTGAGAGGCGATAAACCTTGTGTTAATATGCGGCAACTATACTACGAGAGTTATTCATAATGGATCGTACCTCCAAACCTGTTTGTTATATCGTCGGCATCGGTCCGGGCGGGTCGCCTAAGTGGCTGACCCACGCCGCCGAAGATGCCATCAAAGGATCGAATATCATCCTGGCCTGGGACTGGTCGTTGAAACCGGTCAAAGATTTGGTCGCGGGTAAGACCTTGTTTTTCCAGGAGACCAGGAACTATCTCCAAAAAGAAAAAGATGCCGCCGGGCGAGCCTTAGTCACCGGTGAAACGGTTGCCGTCCTCAGGGTGGGTGACCCCTGCGTCTCTTCCAGCCTGGCACAGGTGCTTGAAGTCTTTAAAGATTTCGATGTCAGGATCGTCCCTTCGGCCGGTGCCGCTCAATTCGCAGCCGCCCGCGCTCAGATATGTTTGGATGAATCGGTGCTTGTGTCATTCCATGACGGACACGAAGCAGAGAAAAAACGCAAGCTTAAATTCCTGGTCGATAGCTTCAATATCGGCCGCCATCTTCTGGCCTTGACCAATGAAACTCAGGTGCCTCGGCAGACCGCTTCCTACCTGATCGAGCATGGCCTCCCGCCGGAGACTTCGGTGCTGGTGTGCGAATACATGACTATGGAAGATGAACGCGTTTATTACGCTACTCTTGGAGAAGTTAGCAACACTGATTACCGCCTTACCTCCGTCATGGTCATCAAAAACCCCGGTAATGTCTTGAATCCCTGCACCTGAAAATGGAACACGAAAAGTCCGGAACAGATTATTGCCTCTCGGCGGCATTGACGTATGAACCTATGAAGCGAGGGCTGACGCAGGTATTCACCGGTGGGGGGAAGGGCAAGACATCCGCTGGTATCGGTACCGCTGTTCGCGCTTCAGGGCGGGGTTACCGGGTTTACATCGTCTATTTCATGAACCAAAATTACGACTCCGGCGAACAGGAAGTGCTGCATTGCCTGCCCGGGGTGAAATGGGCTGCCTTCGGGCCGGGCTTGGTGCGTCATCCCGAGACCCCGACGCCCGAGGTAAAAGCCAAAGCCAGTCAAGCCCTGGCTGAGGCGCGGCGAGCCATGTTATCGGGGGATTGGGATGTCGTCATAATGGACGAAATCAATATTGTGACCGGTTGGGGATGGCTGGAAACCAGGGACGTTGTTCAGCTGATCAAAGACCGGCCGGAACATGTTGAATTAGTCATGACTGGCCGTTTGGCTCCCCAGGAAGTCATCGATGCCGCCGATCTTGTCACCGAGATGGTCAAGATCAAACACCCATACGACCGCGGCATCCCGGCCCGGCGCGGTATCGAGTACTAGTCGGGAGAGCGACTACGGGCTACAACGTACCGGTTTTCAACGCGCCACGGGGTTCATAAGTGGCAATTATCACCCCTGTTGTCGACGCTTTTGAATCTATCAGTTCGAAATCTTGAGCCAAGGTGCCGTCCGAGAACAGTCTTTTACCGTTGCCGCCGACGGTGACCGGGAAGGTCCAGATATACATCCGATCTATCAAGTGATTTCTGAGCAACGTCTGGATCAGATTGCCGCTTCCGTGAACCCAAAGGTCCGGGTTATTCTTTGTCTTTAATTGTTTGATCTGGTCTACGACGTCCCCTACGATCAGTTCGGAGTTGTGCCAAGAAAGCTTAACGACCTTGTCCGACACGACCCATTTTTTCGTGCCGTTAAACCTCTCCGCTATAATCTGATCTTCTTTCGCTGTCGGCCAGTAAGCGGCGAAGATGTCATATGTCGTCTTGCCCAGGAGCAACTCGAACGGCAAAGCCATAAAACCGTTCATGATTTCGCCCATAAGATCGTCCCAGTAATTGGCCGACCAGCCGCCGTAAGCGAAACCGCCGCTGGTATCTTCGGTCGGCCCGCCGGGCGCCTGCATCACGCCGTCGAGTGTGACAAATGTTGTCGTTATGATTTTCCTCAACTTCTGCCTCGTTTTATTCTTTACTCAAGATCGTCTGCGGCCTAACCTCTCCGGCCGGTTTATCGGTTCTCAATCTCAAAAAGACAGGCTGCCGCAAAATGCCATCCCTGGTGCGCTCCGCGTATTTGATCTCGGCCACAAGTTCAGGTTTGAGCCAGGTAGTTTTTGCCTCGAAAGGGATTTCGGAAAGGAATGGTGATTTATCTGTAACCAGTTTTTTCATCTTCGACTTCAAATCATCGAGCAGGCGTTCGTCGAACCCGGTTCCGACGTTTCCGGCGTAGATCAGGCGATTGGTACTATCATATTGACCCAGGACTAACGAACCGAAGACGCCCGATCGTGCCCCCTGGCCGGCGGTATAACCTGCGATAACGAACTCATCGGCAAGCGTTCCTTTGATTTTCAGCCAGTCGGTCGATCTTTTGCCTTCCTGATAGCGGGCATCGCGTCTCTTGGCGATAATTCCCTCGAACCCGGCATCGATGGCTGCTTTGAAGATGTCAACACCGTTCCCTTCCAGGCGTGAAATTGCTTTAACCGATTTGCCGGTATTGAACACCTTTTGGAGCAGGCTGACGCGTTCAGATTGAGAGACAGCCATCAGATCATACCCGTTGAGGTGGACAAGATCGAAAACATAGTAAACGAGGGTGTATACGGTTTTCTGACTGGCACTCCGTTGAAGGTGCTGCTGCAAACACTGAAAACACGGCTTACCTTTTTCATCCAATGAAATAAGCTCGCCATCGAATATTGCGTCGTCTACTGCCTGTTCGGACAATTCGTTAGCTATGATGGGAAAACGGTCGGTGTAATCTTGAAAATGGCGGGACTGTAGTCTGGACTCGCCTCCACTGACAAAGGCAACTATCCTGTAACCATCGAGTTTGGGTTCGAAATACCAGCCCGGGTCCGTAAACGGTTTGTCTATCAGGGTCGCAAGCATCGGCGCAAGGCGAGCTGGCATTTGTGCACGCCGGGCTCCCGTAATGGCGCGCAGATCAATCCCGGACGTTTTTGAAGCCAACTATTTTCCTTTGCCTGCAGCGGTTTTGGTTTTGGCCAGACTCGCTTCAAGGGCTGCCATCAGGTCCTCGGTTTCCTTTTCCGGAGGTGCCTTAGGAACCGTTATCTTTTTGCCTTTCAACTTGGCATCGATGATTTTTTCAAGAGCTTGCCGGTACTCGTCATGATATTGTTCGGGATCATATTTCTCTTCCATACTCTTGATGAGAGAAACGGCCATGTTGATCTCTGCTTTGGAGGGCGGTGCTTTTGCTTCCGCCAACTCGGGGGGCGCCGTGATTTCACCAGGGTAATGCATCGTATGCAAGATCAACGTGTCTTTGTAAGGCCGAAGACAGGTAAGGTGTTCTTTTCTGGCAAAGGCTACTTTGGCAATCGCGACTTTTCCAACCTCCAGCATCGCTTGCCTTAATAATTTGAATGGTTTTTCGCCCAGCGGTTGCGGTTCCAGGTAATGGCTGTCGAAAAAATAAATAGGATCGATGTCTTCTGTATCGACAAAAGACTGGATATCGATGGTCCTCGTGGTGCGCAGAGGCACCGCTTCGAAATCCTTGTCGGTGATGACGATATACTGCCCTTTGGAATACTCGTAGCCCCGTACCGTATCCTTGATGCCGAAATACTCCCCATCCTCGGGACAGTGGAGCACCTGGTTTGGTTTGACCAGATCCCTCTTGTGCAGATAGCTGAAACGCAGCGGCCTCTCCCTGACCGCAACCGACATCGATACCGGGATAACCACCAATCCGAAACTAATGGCGCCTTTCCAGAAAGCCTTTGGCATATTGCCTCCAAAATACTTCTTTTATTCCAATATAGCGCACATCAAGAGTTAAGGCACTCTGAACTTGGAAATTTGAATAGGTAATTTCAATCATCGCCCCAGCTCTGCTAAAATGCGAGTAACTTATAAGGAGAAAGAATGTCACCCGAAAAACCACTGGACAGGAATTCAAGTGAAATCAGGATAATCACAGGCGACGAGCCGGTTTGTCCGCCCAAAACAAAGACCGAACGTAAGGCTGAAGACGAAGAGATGGTCCTGACCATTCTCATTGAAATTCCCAAGGGGAGCCAAAACAAATACGAATGGGACAAGGAACGCAAGATCATCAAATTCGATCGGATGTTATTCTCCGCTGTACATTATCCATCAGACTATGGATTCATATTGGACACCCTGGCCGAAGATACCGATCCGTTGGACGCGCTGGTTTTGGTCTCAGAGCCGACGTTCCCGGGGTGCCTCATCGATGCTAAACCGATCGGCTTATTCCGCATGCGGGATGAAAAGGGTCCGGATGAAAAAATTCTTTGTGTACCTATGGGGGATCCCCACTGGAACTTCATCCAGGAACTCTCCGATGTCCCGCCACACCTCTTGAAGGAAATTGAACACTTCTTCCGCATTTACAAGGAATTGGAGAAGAAGAAGACCGGCGTTGAGGGTTGGGAAGACCGCGATTCAGCGATTAAAGCTGTCCAAGCTTCACGCAAACGGTATCAGGATAAGCAAAAGCAACTCGGCGGCAGCCGGATCTAAATTTAATCCTGTCGGTTTTTGCTTTCGATCGCCCGTGAAAAGATAACTTCCAGCCGGTCGATGACTGTTACGGAAATTTTTCCTGCATTAAATGACAGGTCGATCTGCTCGATTTTTTCAGCTGGGGCTTTAAGATCATGGAGCCCTTCGGCTATCGCGTGAGTAGCGCACGTTATCGTCTCAAACATATGGAGGGCGTGTTCGGCCGACCATCTGGTCATGCCTTTGCACGATTCAGGCTTGATGTCCAGGCCTGTGACCGTCAAAACCAACCGTTTGAAACGCAGGAAGCGACGGTACACTGCGGCAAGAATTCCGAATCTGGTCAGGTAGTGGGCGTGAATAATGTCCGGTTTAATACGTAGGATAATGGGAGCTGCCGCCAAAAATGCGGCGTAGGTTATGGGGTAGGATGTGGTGAGCGGCAGCTTGTGGACCCTGACTCGCGGATCCAGGGCTTCTCTTTCGGGGGCTACATGGCACATCAGGTGAACTTTCCAGCCGCGTTCGGCGAGTTGGTTGACTAGAGATACTATCTCTGGCGAATTATCAGCTAGCTCGACTACCGTTCGGGATGATTTTTCCATGTGGCACACTATACCTCAATATTGTTGTCTAAATCTATCGCGAGGCATTTTGCGTTTTCCAGACTTGACCGTGGGTCCCCATTTTGTGAACGAGCCGAAGGTCGGGTAAACTTTATTGTGACCCTTTAAATATATCTCGGAGGTTAACGATGTATAAACGAGTGATGGTGCCCCTCGATGGTTCCGAACTATCGGAATCGATCATTCCGCAGGTCGTGAGCGTCGTCAAACCATCCAACGCTACCGTCGTCCTGTTCCAAGCCCATGAAGCCATCGAACCCTCGGTCCGCGAGGTCATGGGGGAGGACATCGCCTCTAAATTGGATACCGTAACCCGGGAGGATGCGCAAAGCTATCTCGATAAGATCGCTGGCGACCTGGCCAACCAGGGCATAAATTCTGAAATCGTCCTGGGCAAGGGAAGACCCGCAGAAGCTATCATCCAATACGCCACGACCCATGCTATCGATCTCATTATCATGGCCACCCATGGCCGCAGCGGGATCAGCCGTTGGGCTTTCGGCAGCGTAGCCGAGAAGGTGTTTCGTCAATCACCTGTGCCGATTCTCCTGGGACCTGTTGCCGGAACCCGGGCTTAGAAACGTTCGTAAAGCCCGGTTACAGATACCTCTTCCAGGACATGGCCCTTCAGGGCTTTGTCGAACCGGTCTCTATTGACGCCGGCCGGCAAATCAGGCTCGATGTCCAGCGCAAGGAAACTGTAAGTGTAATGATGGACCTTGCCTGGCGGAGGGCAGCAGGGTGCGTACCCATAGGCACCGCCTGAGTTGACGCCCTGTTTTATGCCGTTAGGCAGTTCCCGCTGGCGAGCCAGGTTGGCTGGGAGCCTGGTTGCCTTTGACGGGATCCCCCACACGAGCCAGTGTGTGAAAAGACCTCTTGAGGCGTCCGGATCGTCCATAACAACGGCAAAACTCTTAGTCCCAGTAGGGGCGCCGCGCCAGTCTATTTCGGGTGAAATTCCCGGTCCGTCGCAGGTACAGCGCTCAGGGACTTTTTCGCCATCTATGAGTCCTTCAAAAACAACTTCCATTTATTAACTCCTTTATTGGTCTATCATGTTGGTCAACTGATAGAGCGTTCTCACCCTGGGACATTCCGCCGGTGCTTCCGAAAAACCGCCGCGGTCAAGAAGGACCGCCTTCATGCCCACTGCGGAAGACCCCAGCACATCGATTTGATATTGATCTCCCACGAACATAATCTGTTGCGGGGGAAGTTCGACCCGCCTCATGGCTTCCAGGAAGATCTCGGGATTGGGTTTGGTAAAGCCGGTCTCCTGCGAGGTTACTACGGTCGTGAGAAACGGACTGATGCCAAATTCATCCATCAGCGGCTTGATGTCCTTGTCCACGTTCGACACTACGCCCATTATCATTTCGCGACGTTTTAGCTCGGACATTGTTGAAATGACGTCGTCAAAAAGGACCTGCTTCAGCTTGGCGTCGCGGAAACGGAGGAGCATCGAGCGGATGATATCCGGGTTGGGCTCGATGCCGCCTTCATTAAGGACGATCGCCTGGTGTTTGGCGTAGACCGCTTTCACCTCTTCGGCGGGTCGCTTGCTCATGGGCTTTTTGGCATTTTCGGTATAGAAATACTCGTCAGCGATGATAAAACCTTTGGCAAAAGCTTTGGCCGACGCCTTGATGCCCAGGCTATCGAGCGCCTGGGACTCCCATTCCTCCCGGGGCGGGTCATATCCGACCAGAGTTTGGTAGAGATCGAAGAATACTGCTTTGATCAATTGAACTCCTTAATACAGAACGATGATAATTCTAGCGGAGGCGAGTTTGGGGTGCAAAGGTTTGTTTTTGGTGTAAAGAATTTACCACAAAAAGCTCTTTGACCTCATCATGTGGTATTGCTATCATGGGCGGTATGAAAAACGCTCCTCCTTTTTTCCCACTTAACTCCAGCATCGATGATAACGGCCACCTCAGAATAGGCGGTCTGGATGCCGTGGCCCTTACAAAAGAGTTCGGCACTCCGCTATATGTATTTGACGAGGACGACATCCGGGAGCGGTGCCGGGAGTTCAAGCGGGAGTTCACGGGACGATACGCGGCGACGCACATTGTCTTTGCCGGCAAGGCCTGCCTCACCCGGGCTATCGCCAAGATAGTTGCCTCGGAAGGATTGGGCCTGGATGTGGTGTCGGGTGGGGAACTCGAGATCGCCCGCTCAGCAGGTTTTCCGACCGATGCGATCTACTTCCACGGCAACAACAAGTCGGATGCTGAACTTGAAATGGCCCTGGAATACCGGGTGGGCCGAATCGTCGTAGACAATTCATTTGAATTAGGCCGCCTCGAAACCATGGCCGCAAGGCGAGGAGTCCGCGCCGACATCATGTTCCGGATCAAGCCCGGCATCGATCCCCACACCCACGCCAAAATTACCACCGGCAACATCGACTCTAAGTTTGGCTTCGGCCTCGATGATGCCTCGGCGGCTGCGGCGCAAGCGATGAAGTCCAAGAACTTGAGACTGATCGGCTTTCACTACCACATCGGTTCTCAGATCTTCGAGATCCAGCCTTTCCTGGACGCCATGAAAACGACACTTGAATTCATGGCCCGGATGAAACGGGAACTCGGTTTTATCACCGAAGAACTGGACACGGGCGGCGGCTACGCTATCCAATACCTTTCTGGCGTCGTTCCGCCTACCATCGGCGAGTATGCCGAGGCGATCGTAAACGCTTTCAGGGACGAATGCCGCCGGCTTGGTCTTGCCATGCCCAAACTTTCGGTCGAACCGGGGCGGGCCACGGTGGCACGATCTGCGGTGGCTTTGTATTCCATCGGAGCGATAAAAGACATCCCCGGAATCCGCAGGTACGCCTGCGTCGATGGCGGCATGGCCGACAACATCCGGCCAGCGCTTTACTGTTCACAGTACGAGCCTTACCTCGCCAACCGCATGTCGGACTTCGCTGGACAGACCTATACCATCGCAGGGCGATTCTGCGAATCGGGCGACATTCTTGCGACAGATATCAAGCTGCCGGAGGTCAAGCGCGGCGATATCCTGGTGATGCCTGTCTGCGGAGCTTATTGCATCCCGATGTCTTCCAACTACAACGCCTTTTACCGGCCGGCCATGGTCATGATCAAAGACGGCAAAGCGCGTTTGATCAGGCGGCGCGAGACGGTCGAAGATCTGACCAGGACCGATCTGGGATAAAAAATCGAAATCCGAAATTCGAAATACGAATCAATATCAATGACCGAAATTTTCAAATGCGATGCCTCCCCTCGAATCCGACCGGAGATTGCTTCGTCGTCCTTTCGTCAAAGGACTTCTCGCAACGACGACCGGGTGAACCTTGGTGCGTTGGATTTGTTTAGGATTTCGGACTTCGTGCTTCGGATTTACCGTGACTAACTGGCGTCTCATAGGGCAGGATAACATCGTCGCTTTCCTGGCTAAAAGCCTGGAGAACGGGAATCTGTGCCATGCGTATCTGTTTTCAGCCCCCGAGCACTCCGGCAAGACTGCCCTGGCTATCAGGTTGGCCCAGACTCTCAACTGCATCGGCAGCGACCCTCCCTGCGGCGTATGCGAGCCGTGCCGGCGCATCGCCTCCGGCATCCACTCGGACGTCCAGGTGATCGGGCTGGCGGTCAACGATGAGGGCAAGAGCAAGACCGAGGTAACTATCGAACAGATCCGGGCGATCAATCATGCCTCTTCCATGCCGCCGTACGAAGGCAAGTGCCGGGTCTTTATCATCGAAGAAGCGGACCGGATGTCGACCGGCGCGGCTAACGCGCTATTGAAAACCCTCGAAGAGCCGCCGCCGAATGTCGTATTCGTACTGACGACCTCGAGAGAAAACCTGGTGCCGGAAACTGTCAGGTCGCGATGCGTTAAACTGAAACTCGCCTCCGCCCCAAGGACCGAGATCTCCCAATATCTGGAGAAAGACCTCGGTTTCTCCGCTGAGCGTGCTGGACTGCTGGCGCGCTTAAGCCAGGGCAGGGCGGGCTGGGCGATTATCGCCGCTGCAGACGACGCTGTGCTGGCGGAAAGAAAAGAAAACCTCGACCGGTTTGCCGAGACTCTGGAATCCGATTTCGATTTCCGGTTCGAATTGGCGGCGAGGCTGGCGACCCGCTTCGGCAAGTCGAGAGTCGAGATATACCGGATGCTCGACCAATGGCTGTCATTTTGCCGTGATCTGCTATTGATTAAACTTGACATAAATGATGAGGTAGTCAATACTGACTATATGGCGGCGCTCGAAAGGCTGTCATCCCGAGTGGGCACGACAGAAGCGCGTTCCATAATCGGATCGCTGTCGAATACGCGGCAATACCTCGAGCAGAACGCGTCGCCGCGGCTTGCGCTGGAAGTGCTGATGCTCGGCTTGCCGTTACTCGGAGGGAGTCTAAAGAAGAGTGGTTAACGTTGTTGAGATCCGCCTTAAAAAGGCGGGCAAATTATACCAGTTCGATCCTGCGGCCTTTGCGCTGGAACCAGGCAACAACGTCGTCGTGGAGACGGCGAGGGGCCTGGAGGTCGGCAAGGTCATAAACGGACCGAAAGAAGTCCCTGAGGATAAGCTTGAAGCCCCGTTAAAGCCGGTTGTCCGCATGGCAACCGAGGAAGATATCGAGCACCGCCACACGGTATGCCGTGCCGAAGCCCAGGCGATCGTCGACTGCGAAGAACTGGTGGTCAAGCTGAACCTGCCGATGAAGTGCCTGGCGGCGGAATACAACCTCGATGAAAGCCATGTCACCATTTATTTCAGTTCAGAAGGACGGGTCGATTTCCGCGAACTGGTCAGGGAACTGGGTCGCAAGCTGCGCATCCGTGTTGAGTTGCGTCAGGTGGGACCGAGGGATGAGACCAAGATCCTGGGCGGGTACGGCCGCTGCGGCCGAGAACTTTGCTGCGTCAGCTATCTGACCGATTTTGCACCCGTTTCGATCAAGATGGCTAAGGAACAGAATCTGCCTCTGAATCCGGTGAAGATATCCGGCGTTTGCGGCCGGCTGCTATGCTGCCTGGGTCATGAATATGAGACCTATAAGTGCATGAATGACGAACGGGCGCGCATCGCCGCGGCCGAAGCTGCCGCGATGGCGGCCAATGCCACGGTGGCTCCCTCAAACCGGCCGGTGATGCCGGAACCGGAAGACAAAATCGGCGTGACGCCGATCACCGAGGCAGACGACCAGGTGGCGCCCGCTGCGACGGCTACTACTGACACAAGCACCGTGCACAAAAGGCGGAGACGACGTCGGCGATAAGAGAAAATCCTAATATCTAATATCTAAATTTAAATAATCTCAAAACCCAAAATTCAAAGGCTCAAAACGCCGAAGGTTTTGGGTTTTCCGTTTCGGGAAGAATTTCAGGATTTTTCCGGCAGGTATTTCCGCCAGACAGGCATCCGCTCCTGGTAACGGTGCGAGAAGACAACCATCGGGCGACCGTCCGGAGGTCCGAGCTTTTTAAGCAGTTTCATGTTGGCCTGCTCCGGGGTGCGGCCGGCTTTGTGGCGGTTGCAGGGGACACAGGCTGTGACCAGGTTTTCCCAGGAGTGCCGGCCGTTCTGAAAACGGGGGACGACGTGATCGATGGTGAGGGGCTGGACCTTTTTGCCGCAGTACTGGCAGGTAAAATCGTCGCGGTGGAAAATCTCCCACCGCGTTAATTTATGCCTGGGGCGGGGACGTTTAACCTGGTGCTGCAGCCGGATGACTGAGGGCATGGGAACGGAGAGTTGCACGGTGTGGAGCATACCGAGGCCGTCTTCCAGCATTTCAGCTTTGCCCTGGTAGCAGAGGAGGATGGCGCGCCTGATCTGGCAGACGTGGATGGGCTCGTAATTCTGGTTCAACACCAGCACCGGGTGATTGAGCATATCAGTCGTTCCCTGGTGGCCCCAATTGTAAAGAATCGTTTAACAGCGCGCAAGTTAGGCGAACATCCAATCGATCGAACGAAGTGGGAGACTGAATATGCGGGTTGTTCCAACCTGCCTTTCAAGCTAGAATGTCTCGCGAGAAAAATGGACTTTCTTACCTTATTCCTGTCCCTCAGGTGCACCCATGCATGCGCCCACTGCATTTTTGGCTGTTCGCTAAACCATGGCAATCACATGCCCTGGGATGTATTTCAACAATCGATGGCGATATCGCAGAAATCCGGCATCAATAAGTTGAACTTTTTCGGGGGCGAACCTTTATTGAACCCAAGCTTTTTCAAAATGACGGAATCAGCTTTAGAAAACGGATTCTCGTTGATTGTTACCACCAATTGCCGGCCTTTAGAGGACATTGTGACGATGGCCAGGTTTTTGGAATTGACTGAAAAATATAAAGAACGCCTCGTCATTATAACCGCCAGGGACAAATTTCATTTGAAGTTCTATAATCCGCTGGCGGTTGTGAACCTGTTGAGAAGGCAAGGCTATAGCGTTATGGTAGATGATTATTCCGACAGGACCATTGCGTTAACTGAATTCAATATCCGAAATCGAGGGTTGGAGGGTCTTGACCCGGGTTACTCCTGTTGCAAGGGAGAGTGGACCGATTTTCTCGGAATCTTGCTGGATGGCAGCTGGACTTTGTGCCCTCCTTCGATCAAACCTTTCGGAAGTGTTTTCAGTGAGGGTTTGGACGAGATGGTCGAATTCAAGAAAGGTTTAGCATTCAATTCTTCCGGAGGATGCACAGTCTGCCTGAAAGACTTTGAAAGATTCAAAGATGAATTCAAACGGCTTCAAAAACCAGTGTGAAAATCAACAATCTTTCAGGTCTCTTGCCGGATAAAATTGGTGCGGACCTTTGGCTCCTTCACGGGGAAGGGTATGCCAGCCTTGATTCCGGCATCTTTACATTTTAAAAACCAGGCCATATTTCTCCCAAGTACCCGCATTGTTTGCAGCCCTTCCAGATCCTTTTTGACGTCTTCCGGCACGGCTCCATGAACCATGTTCCAATATTGTGAAGAAATAACCGGCATTTCGGCGATGGTGAAATACTTATTGAGTTGATCGAAAGCCGCGGTAGTGCCCGCTCTCCTTGCCGACACGACGGCGGCGGCAGGTTTTAGATAAAAGGACCGCCTGCCTGCGTTTGAATCGGAATAGAAAGCCCGATCCATGAAGGAAGTCATCGCCCCGCTGGCGGCGGCATAATGGACGGGAGAGCCGAAAACAAAGCCATCGGCACCCTGAGCCAGGCCGACGAAATCGTTGACGCAATCATCAAAATTGCACCGACCTTTTTTGGCGCAAGTCTTGCAGGCGATGCAACCGGAGATAGGTTCGATGCCGATCTGGAAGATCTGAGTTTCGATGCCTTCTGCATTCAGGGTATTTGCCACTTCTTCGAGGGCGGTATAAGTGCAGCCGTGGGGGTGGGGACTGCCGTTAACTAGTAATACTTTCATGTTGCTCCAGGTTCAATACCGTCATGGTTCGACGGGCTCACCACGAACGGCGGTTGGTGATTTTTCGGCTCAATTAAGTGACTAAAACATACAGTGTCAATATGAGTATCCCTATAGATGATCCGACTACCATTGCTAAACCCAAAAATTTCACCAACATGCTGCCTTCGTTAGTTTTCATTGGCTTGAGTCTCAACACAAAAATCCCTAAAAGGAGTATGACAATTCCGAACAGGATCAAACCGAATTCACTCATTTTAGTTCCTACTTGATCGGCATGGCATGTCGTGCGCTACTTTTTAAAGGTACGAGGTGAGCGGGGAGCCGGGCGGCGGGTCTTAGCATGGGACGCATCGCCGCGGTAGTCCGGCGCGGTGACGTTGAAGACCATGCTGAACTGGTGGTCAAAAAACCGTGAAGAAATAGCCGGTTCGATCTGTTCCAAACTAGCCCGGGTGGTCACCACAGTGGGTAGACGGGCGTTATAGCGGTAGGATATGACCTGGTATAACTTTTCCTGGGCCCAGGGAGTTGTTGCTTGTTCGCCGAAGTCATCGAGGACAAGGAAAGGCGTGGTTTTCACCCGGTCGAACAGCTCATCGTAGGAAACCTTGGCTTCGGGCGAAAAGGCAGATCTCAGGTGGTCGAGGAATTCCGGTACGACGACGAACAACGCCGAAAGGCCGGCCTGATAGCGATAATTGATGATGGCTGAGGCCAGATGGGTCTTGCCGCAGCCGGTGACTCCCTGGAGAATCAGCCAGCCTTCAGGGGCGCGGGCAAAATCGGAGGCAACCTGAAACGCTCGGGACAGGTTATCGCGATCTTCCGGCGGCAGGTTCAGACGCTCGCGGTCGAAGGAGAGAAAATTCATACTCCGCTGAAGCGCCAAGCCTTCCGGCCAATCCGTATCGGCGGAGCCCTGACCGGCTAGTCGGAACACCTTGGCCAGACGGGGGTCAAGGAGCCTGGTGCGCAGGCGTTCGTCGAGGGCTTCGACGGGTAGAGAAGTAGCCAAGACCGTGGGCATTTCGTGGTTGAAACGGTAGGTGATAAGCTGGTCGAGCTTTTCTCTAGCCCACGGAGTCTCGGATTGTATGCCGAGATCGTCAAGCACTAGCAGCGGTACGTTTTTAACCTGTTCGAAAACCTCGGGGAAGGGATTTTCGGCGCTAGCGGCAAAGCTGGCTTTCAGGTCGTCGAGGAGGTCCGGCGTCGAGCGATACAGCACCGTGTGTCCCAGCTCGATTCTCCGGTTGGTGATGGCGGCGGCCAAATGGGTTTTGCCTGAACCTGATGGACCCGTCAAAACCAGAAAACCCCTGGGATCTTCGGAGAAAGTCAGCGCCGCTTCGTAAGCCTGCTTGAAGGCAACGCGATGCTGGGGCGAGCCGTGCCGACCTTCGGGCAATAGGTTGTCGAAGGTAAGCGAGCGGAGCATCCCCAGCCGGGAGTAATCAATCAGACGCCGCTGTTTTTCCAGATCGACAGTAGCATCGACACAACGGCAGGGAACAGTCGTCGAGTAGTCCGGTTTGCCTTCCGGCGTCCGGGGATAGACGAACCGCGCCCCACGGCAAAACGGGCACTCAGGCATGGCGGTGTCCCCAGGTTTATCGCTGGACGTACTTGCCGTATTTGCCTTTGATGTATTTGTCGCGGTCTTCTTCAGGATGTCTTTGATATGTTGCATCGTCTCTGCCGCCAGCGTTCCAATTATCCAATATTTTACTTATATATCGCCAACTCCGCTTGTTTAGGCTGACTGCTTCCCTGATGGCGTCTTTTATCCAGGCTTCAGGGTATAGTTTCAGAGCTTCCTTAAGTTCATCGGCGATCATCGGTGTCAGCAGGCCGACGTTTTGCTCGTAAAGAGAGAAAATGTCGGGCAATTCAGGCAACGGAGGTAACTCCGAGGCAATTGATGGAGCCAGGTCTTTAATTTTGATGTCCCCGCCGATGATCTTGCGAGCAGCTTCCCGGTTCTTTTCATCGTTCAACAGGTATAGCCCGGTGGCTCGTCCTTCGAGAGTCACTGCCAGGCGCATCAAGACGCTTCTGACGACGGCTTTGTTGAGCGAGCGCTCGGCTGAAGCCTCGTCGAAACCGCTACCGGAATCAGCTAACTCCGCCGCGGTTACCCAGACAGGGAAGCCCTTCTTCTGGTAAAGCAGCTTGAAAAACACCAGGGTCGCCTTGAGTTCATCAAGGTCATCGATCGCCGGCAGCACGTAAGCTAGGTACGGCTTGGGCACCGCGGAGAATTCAAATTTTTCAGGGAAGCCGCTGAATTTCATTCAGAATAATACCAATAATATCGATGGCAAGTGCTACTAATAATCAATACCATCCCACTACCCTGAGGGATAACCTACGCGATTTCGGTGATAGATTCCAGGTTCTCGAACTTGGTCAGGGCATGCCGGAAACGCACTTTAATAGTGCCGGTGGGGCCGTTGCGGTGTTTGGCGATGATGATATCGGCGATCTCTCTGGGGTATTCCTTGTCAGGAAACTGGGCTGCCCACTCCTCTTCCTTGTAATAAACCTCGTCGCGATAAATGAATATGACGATGTCGGCATCTTGCTCGATAGAACCGCTTTCACGAAGGTCGGAGAGCTGAGGCACATGGGTAGAGCGCCACTCCACTGCGCGGGAAAGCTGGGACAAAGCGACTACGGGAACGTTGAGTTCGCGGGCGATGCCCTTGAGCGAACGGGAGATGTATGAAATCTCCTGAACCCGGTTGTCACGCCCTGAGGCTGATTCACCCTGGAGAAGCTGCAGGTAGTCAACTATGAGGAGATCGAGTTTATGCTCGAAATTAAGCCGCTGGGCTTTAGCCCTCAGTTCCGAGACCCTGAGCTGTGGGCTGTCGTCGATGTAAATCGGAGCTTCCGAAAGATTACCGATGGCATGCATGATGCGGTTTTCATCTTCAGGCGTGGCCAGGCCGGGCTGAAAGTAGCGGGTGTTGATGCCGGCTTCAGATGAAAGCAGGCGTTGAACGAGCGACTCCGAAGACATTTCCAGGGAGAACATGGCGACGCAGGCATGGTGGTCAACCGCCGAATTTCGGGCGATGTTGAGTCCAAGCGAGGTCTTGCCCATGGAGGGGCGGCCGGCGACGATGATAAGGTCGCCCCGTTTCATGCCGCCGATATAGTCATTTAAGCCGTAAAAGCCGGTGGGAACGCTCTCCAACTGCTCCTTGAGCTGAACCGGCTCAAGGTACTTGTCCAGGATGTTCTTGATGTGGATGAAGTCCTGGGACGAGCGCTCACTTCTGACCTTGAAAAGGAAGCTCTCGGCTTTGGCGATGGAAGCGGTGGGATCGGGATCGGCGGTATAGCCAAGGTTGGCAATCTGGGTTCCGGCGACGATGAGTTGCCGCGAGATCGACAGGTTGCTGACGATATTGGCGTAGTATACGGCGTCCAGCGAGGTGGGCACGACGCTCAGCAGGTGGGCGATATAGGCGGCGCCACCGATGCGCTCAAGACGCTGCTGACGTTCCAGCTCCTGGGCTACGGTAATCTGATCTATCGGGTCGCCGCGCTGGAACAGGGTCAAGGCGGCTTCGAAAACCAATCGCCCCGGTTCGGTATAGAAATCCTGCGATTTCAAGAACGGAGCCAGGTCGTAAATGACCTTGCCGTCGATCAAAAGAGATCCATTGACCGCTTCTTCAGCGGCAGGATCGAAAGGCGGCAGCCTGGTTTCCAGCACCGGTTAGCTCCCCTGAGGTACGACTTTGACTTTGACCACCGGTGAGAGCGAGGCAGACAACCGGACAGTGACGTTGTAATCGCCCAGCGACCGGATCGGTTCGGCTAGCTCGATCTTTCGCTTGTCCAGGTCATAACCGGTGACCTTCTGAACGGCGCCGGCTATGTCTACGGAGGTGACCGAACCATACAGTTTGGACCCGGCGCCGGTCTTACCAGGGATGGCCACGGTCAATCCGTCCAGCATTTTGGCGGCGGTGGCCAGTTCGGCATCGATCTTGGCCTGCTTTTTGGATTCAGCCTCAAGCTTGGATTTGGTCATGGTGGTGGCTTCCTTGGTGGCGGGAGCCGCCAAGCCGGATTTCAGCAGGAAATTGCGGGCATATCCGTCTGGCACTTCCTTGATCTGGCCGGTTTTACCAATATTTGGGACGTCTTTAAGAAGGACTACTTTCATCAGACCTCAGTTCTATTTTTCAGATATATATTTCTGCGCGTATACCGCGGCCGTCGCCCCATCGCCGGCGGCGGTGACCACCTGGCGGATCGAATTGGCGCGGACGTCACCGGCAGCATAAATTCCCGGGGCGTTAGTCTCCATTTTATCGTTGGTGATCACGGCGCCATAGGGATCAATGTCAACGAGACCTTTCAAATAGTCAGTGTTGGGTACCAACCCGACAGCGATAAAAACGCCCTGGAGTTCAAGAACCGATTCGGTGCCGGTTTTGACGTTTTTAAGCTTCAGCCGTTCGACGGAGTCGGTGCCCTCGATGGCAGTTACTTCGGTGTCCCAGATAAAAGAAATTTTGGGATCGGCGAAAGCCTTGTCCTGAAGAACCTTGGTTGCCCGCATTGTATCCCGACGGTGAATGACGTAAACCTTCGATGCAAAATGAACTATGTGGGTAGCCTCGTTCAATGCCCCGTTGCCGCCGCCGATAACGGCGACAACCTTATTGCGGAAAAAGGGCCCGTCGCAGGTAGCGCAGAAAGAGACCCCCCGGCCGGTGAGTTCTTTTTCGCCGGGGACGCCCAATTTCCGGCGCTCCGAACCGCCGGCAATGATGACCGCCGGTGCGACATAGTCGCCAATTCCGGTGGTAACCGTCTTGTCGGTCCCGTCGATCTTGATCCCTATGACGCTGGTCTGGGCATGTTCGACGCCGAATTTGTTGGCCTGTTCGAACATCTTCTGTCCCAGGTCGTAGCCGTGAACCGCCTCTGTAAAGCCGGGATAATTTTCGATCTCCCAGGCTTCAGCCATGCGGCCGCCGATGGCGCTGCCTTCGATAAGGAGCGTTTTCATCTTGGCGCGGGCGGAGTAAAGTGCCGCGGTCAGACCGGCAGGTCCGCCGCCGACGATAATGACGTCAAACCGTGACGGGGCTGGCATTATCCTTGACCTCCTCGGCGATAAGCTGGGGGATGCGCTGTTCCACCGTCCGCTTGGCCATGAGGATAGCGTTCATCATGGCCTTGGCGCGGGAGCGGCCATGGGATACGATGATGGTGCCCTTGACACCCAGGAGGCAGGCACCGCCGACCTCACGGAAGTCCATGCCCTTAACCATGTGTCCCATGCCGACATCAGCCAGGAGGGCGCGTCCCCGGAGGTGGGAAGCGGAGTTGACCGCCTGGCCGACTTGGCGGATCTTAATTATGGAATCGCCCAAGCCTTCAAACGCCTTGATCAAGACGTTTCCGGTAAAACCGTCGGTGACGATGACATCGGCTTTGTTGTGAACCAGGTCGTGGCCTTCCATGTTGCCAATGAAATTGAGGTTTGGGATGGTTTTGAGCATCTGATGGGTCTCGACGATGAGCTTGTTGCCTTTGGTCTCTTCCTCGCCATTGCTCATCAGGGCGACGCGCGGCTTGTCGACGCCGATGACGTATTTGGAATAAATGTTGCCCAGGCGGGCAAATTCCACCAGGTGTTGCGGCCGGCAGTCGGCGTTAGCTCCGGCATCCAGTAGGAGGGCAGGTGCGTGGGGCGTCAGCTTGATGATGCTGCCAAGGGCAGGACGTTCGATGCCTTCGATCTTGCCCAGGAGGAGATAGGCGGCGCATAACATGGCGCCGGTTGAGCCAGCTGAGACGAAGGCGTCGGCTTTGCCTTCTTTCACCATCATCGTCCCAATAACGATCGAGGACTTGGGCTTATTCTTAAGAGCCTCAACAGGATGCTCGTGGAATTCGATAGTCTGTGGGGCATGAACGATGGATAGATTCAGTTTCTTGAGGTGTTTGCCAGCCTGTACGTGGAGGACGGGTCGTTTGCCGATGAGTATAATCTCGACACCCTTGTCCTTGAGGGCTTGGGCAGCCTTGATGGCACCTTTGACGATTTCGTAGGGGGCATAGTCTCCGCCGGAGGCATCGACAGCAATCCGCATACTCTTCCCTTCCCTTTGTCAGCGGCCTGGTTACAGACCGGCTTTTCCCTGAAAATGCCGGTTCCTATTATGCGACAAGTCCCTCTTGAGTAGCAAGGCAGCACCCAGGGCTCCGGAGACTTCAGGAGCCGGCGGCACGATTATTTCAAAGCCGAGAACCTCGTTAAAGGCTTTCACCATACCGGCGTTCTTAGCCACACCGCCCTGGAACACGACCGGCGGCTCGATCTCCCGATTGCGACCGGCATCGGCCAGGAAGTTGCGAACCAGAGCCAGGCACAACCCATAGATGATATCGGCGCGTTTGGCGCCCGTTTGCTGGGCGTGAACCATGTCAGATTCCACAAATACCGTACACCGACCGGTCACTTTGATAGGCTTCTTGCTCTCGATTGCCTCTGAGGCGAATTCGGCCATCGATAGCCCTAAACGCCTCGCCTGGTGTTCAAGGAAACTGCCGGTGCCGGCGGCGCAAACGGTGTTCATGGCAAAATCGTTTACCAGGCCTTCGCGTAGGATAATTAGTTTTGAGTCCTGTCCTCCGATCTCGATTACCGTCCGGGCGGTGGGGACGAGGTGGGCAGCGGCCAGCGCCTGGCAGGTGATCTCGTTTTTAACGATCGTTGCGTCAATTTGCGCTCCGACCAGTTCCCGGGCGCTACCCGTGACAGCTATACCAACAATTTCACCGCTAATTGAGGCATTGATCTGATCAAGAACTCGCCGTGATGCCGAGAGAGGGTCGGCGGCAGTGGGGAGGTAGGCGGAGGCTAATACCTCATCATTGTCCGACAATGCGACGGTCTTAGTGGAAACGGAGCCGGCGTCCAGACCGATATATGTATCTATCTTCTTTCCCTAATTCCACCGATCACTAGAGCGACGATTGCACCAAGCAAGATTCCGGCAACTAAAATGCGAAAGTCCGGTCGTATCAGATCAAAAAACAAAAACACGAAGGCTGTAACTAATAGAACGATGATAGCAATCCAAATAAGGAAACGATTGTTCATCACTTAGGGGGATGCTCGAATTCAGCCTTAACCCTGGCCAGTGTCTCAGGGCTGGAGAAAAGGTCGGCGGCGGTCATGGCCATACCGGCTGCGGCATCAAGCATCGCTTTCATGCCTTCCTCCGAGGCAGCATACATGGCAAATTCTTTAGTATGACCTGAGATGTCTTTAGGGGCGATGGACAAGAAGCCATGGAGGGAGGGAGTCACCTGGCTGACGTTGCCCATATCGGTTGAGCCAAAGGCGTGGGAGGGATCGTCAAGAACGATTTCTCGTCCAAGACTCTTGATGTTATCAGTGAAAAGCTGCGCTAGGGTCACATTGGCTTTGAGGGGTTCGTAGGCATGTTCGTCCCAGTGATAGGAAAGCTCGGCGCCAGTAGCAAGGGCTCCGGCACGGAAGCAGTTGAGCACTCGCTCTTTTAATTCTTCCAGGTATTTCAGGTCCATGGCACGAACCAAAAAATTGCCTGCGGAATAGCCCGGAACAACGTTAGCGGCTTTGCCGCCGTCTGTAATGACGCCGTGAATGCGCGCCGAAGATTGGATATGCTGTCTCAAGGCGGCAACTCCGGTGTAGCCAATCACCATCGCGTCGAGAGCGTTAATACCTTGTTCGGGATAGGCGGAGGCATGCGCTTCTCGTCCGAAATATTCGATATAAAGTGTTACCACTGCCAAAGCCTGCGTCATCGCAACGGATACGGAATCAGGGTGGACCAGCATGGCGGCGTCCAAGTCGTTGAAAATGCCCTTTTTCACCATGGGGATCTTGCCGCCGTAAAGCTCTTCCGCCGGGGTGCCGATCATGACCACCGTTCCGCCGAATTTATCGGCGAGCTGTCTTGCGGCAACCGCGGCGCCGACCGAAGCCGTGCCTATAAGATTATGGCCGCATGCGTGACCGACCTCTGGCAGGGCATCGTATTCTCCGACGAAAGCGATGACGGGTTTGCCGGAGCCATAAGTGGCCTTCCATGCGGTGGGCAGATCGGCGATGCCCATCTCAACGGTGAAGCCGTTCTTTTTCAGATGATCTGTGAGCCATGCGGCGGCTTGGTGTTCGTGGAAACCCAACTCTGGGTTATCGTGGATATCAAGGGCAATTTTTGTGAGAGCTGGAGCCTGGGAATCGATGGAATTTTTGATACTTTCCTTAAGGGGTACGAGGCCGCCTTTCATAAGATTGATTATAGACTATGGCAAGTCCTGGCGCTATCGTTTAGCGATGGTTTTCCCGGTCACAATCCGCTTCTGGAATTCTTTTTTCGGCAGTTCCTTTTCCACAAATAGGGTTTTACCGGTGAAAGGATCGATTCCCGTGTAATACATCAGGCTGGAATAGGTTGACGGGGCTGGGAGGAAAACCTGCACCTGCTCCGGATTTATCTTCAGGTTTTTGGCGGTGAATTCTTGCAATTTGCCCATGTCCGCGGCGGTACAGCCGGGGTGGGCGGCGATAAGGTAGTAAGTCAGGAACTGCGCTTTACCGGCTTCTTTCGAAAGCCGGTCGAACATGCCTTTGAACTTGAGTAGTGGTTCGGTTCCGGGTTTACCCATGATCTTGAGAACCGAAGGTTCGGAATGCTCCGGTGCCACCTTCATCTGGCCGGACACATGATGCCTGACGACTTCTTCGAGAAAGGGCTCGCCATATTTTTTGTCAGCAAGAACCGCATCGTAGCGGACGCCGGATGCGACGAAGACCTTTTTGATGCCCTCGATTTTTCGTAACTTTTTGAGCAGTGAGATTTGTTTCGAATGATCGGGTTTGAGCGTCGGGCAAACCTCCGGATAAAGGCAGCGCTTGGCGACACAGGCCCCTTTCTCCAGTTTCCGGCCACACTCAAAGCCGTACATATTGGCCGTTGGGCCGCCGATGTCCCTAATATAGCCGGTGAAGTCCGAGTATTTGGTTAACTCCCGCGCCTCGGCGAGGATAGACTCCTCGCTCCGCCATTGGACGGTTCTACCCTCGTGAACAGCTATGGCGCAGAAGTTACACTCCCCATAACAACCGCGATGACTGAGAATTGAGAATTTTATCGTTTCGAGCGCCTTTACCTTGCCCTGCCGCTCATAATAGGGGTGTTGGGCGCGTTCATAGCCGACAGCAAATACGGGATCAAGTTCGGCCTGAGTCATCGAGGGCTGTGGCGGGTTCTGCGCCAGGTAGCGGTTGCCGTGTTTCTGATAAAGCCCTTTGGCAGTAATGGGATCATTGTTCCGGTAAAAAGTATGGAACATGTCGGTGAAGGCGGTTTTATCTTTTTCGACGACGTCGAGCGGAGGCAATTCTATGTAATTCTCCCTCACAGAGGCCATATCCGCTTCGCCGGAAATGTAGCAAAGACCTCGGATTTGCCTCGGACTTTCACCTTTTTCCAGAGTTTGGGCCAACTCGACGGCGACTTTTTCCGCCATACCGTATAGAAGATAGTCAGCCTTGGCATCGAAGAGGATCGAACCCCGGACTCGGTCGTCCCAGTAATCATAGTGGGCAACCCGCCGCAGGCTCGCCTCCAACCCTCCCAAGACGATCGGAACGGTTTTTTTGAAGTACTGGCGGATGAGATTACTGTAGACGATAGAGGCTCTATCAGGGCGTTTGGTATTCTGGCCACCGGGGGTATAGTCGTCGCTTTTGCGCTTCTTCTTGAGAGAAGTGTAGTTGGCGATCATCGAATCGATGCAGCCGCCCGAAACTCCCCAGAACAGTCGAGGTTCTCCAAGTCGGGTGATGTCGGCGGGCGAATGGATGTCAGGCTGGGCTATGATGCCGACACGGAATCCAGCCCTGGTGAGTGTCTTGCCTACGACGGCAATGCCGATGAAGGGGCTGTCGATGTACGAATCCCCGGTGACCAGGATAATGTCCGGCCGGTCCCATCCCAGCGTGTCCATTTCCTGTTTCGTTGTGGGTAAAAACATAGTGCATGGATCAGGCTGTGTTGGACGGTTTAAGGCTTTTGGCGTCGCCTTCGAGAGTCCAGATAACCTTATTGACCAGAACCATAACTGCATACTGGCACTGATGCATCGGTTGTACTTTTTTTTGTTCCCCCTCTGTTAATCCGAGGGGCCAAACGCGACAGGTGCTTGGGCGATCTGAATAAATTTGACACCGTCCATTCCTGGGATTCCACCAGCCACAGGGATTTACCCTCTTTATGGTCCATTCTTTACCGTCGAAAGCAAACAGGTCATCTCGTCTTTGTTTCAATTTACGGCTGATCCGGACGGCGTCTTCTTCATCAATTTCGATTCGCTTGGTCTGGGAACAGCACCAACCGCAACATGTGCAGGCTTCTTTCAGTCGTTTCATTATGCCTCTGGAATCAGCCGCGATAATATCGATGACACTAATGATATCTACGAGTTCTGTCGGTGAAAGCTCCTTCGCTGGAGGGTATGTCTCAAGGAGGGCTACCCAGACCGCAGTAACGTACTTCTTATATTTTTCACCAAAACTGCCCACAAAATGACCGGCCGCCAGTTCGCGGGCTTTAGCCAGGTCCGCATCCGACACACCAATACGTTTGAATATGTCAGTCATTAATAGGATTATACCAAAATAGAAAAACGGTTGTTGTGACATGAGTTACTTAACTTTCGACCAGATTCAGGTATTATGTTAAAATATTAAAAAGAGGTTTAGTAAATGCCTATCTATGAGTATAAATGTAAAAAATGCACCAAAAGATTCGAACTCCTGCGGCGATTTTCCGACACTGCCGAGGTCACCTGCCCCAAGTGCGGCTCGACCGAGGTTGAGAGAAAGATTTCATCATTTAGTTGCGGCTCTTCCGGAAGCGGATCTTACAGCGGCTCCAGTTGCGGATCGGGTTCCGGCGGCCGTGTTTCATCTTGAGGGTAGGTAAAGGAGCCGGTCCGGCTCCAACGAAAAACATAGCCAACCAGTCGAGGGACTTTCCAATATGATTGAACAGGTCCCGGTTAGTTTAGTACAATATCTACGGAGGTAACTATGCCGCTATACGATTACGTATGTAAGTCCTGCAAGAAGAAATTCGAAGAATTGCGCCGTTTTTCCGACACCAAACCGGTGACCTGCCCGAAATGCGGTTCTACCGATTGCGAGAAGAAACCGGCGACATTCATTACCACCGACAATCTCGGATTGTCCAAGACGCCCCGCGGTAAAGCCCCCTGGGAATACACCTAGGATTTTCCCTGCGAAAAGCGTAAAGACCCTCGGCAACGGCGAGGGTCTTTTGGTTTCAATGCGGAGACCTTTTTGGTACACTGAATCAGAGGTGAAACCGATGCCTATTTATGAATATATCTGTGCCCAGTGCCACAAGAAGTTTGAGGTGCTCCGTTCGATGTCCGATACTTCAGCGGCAGTTTGCCCAAAATGCGGGTCCTCAGACACCAAGCGGAAAATGTCGACCTTCACTTCTACATATGAGGGTAAAGTTCCGACTCCCCCGCAGTGGCGTCAATCCTGACTCCCGTCTCTCGAAAATCAAAAAGGCCGCCGGGTTAAGGCGGCCTTTTTTTATATCAGAAGTGATTCGTGGTTAAAGAGCCTCGTTTTCCGACGCCTCGACGGCTTTCCTTAGCTCATCGTTAAGCATCTTGGGCAGACCTTCGATATCAACCTTCAAGAAGCCGCGGATGATGGCGGCGGTGGCTTCGTCGCGGGTAAGGCCGCGGGCCATGAGGTATTCGACTTCATCCTCGGCGATTTTACCGACAGCGGCTTCATGCGACAGGTCAACGTTGGGGACGGTCGCCTTGAGTTCCGGTATGGCGTGGATCGAACCTTCTTCCTTCAAGATCAGGCCGCGGCACTCGAGATGTCCTTTAACATCGACCGCGTTCCCTTCCATGTAACCACGGGAGATGATCTCGCCTCCGGCGGTGATTGCCCGGGCGATCATCTCGGTGCGGGAACCGGGGGCGTTCAGGAAAGCCCGGGTTCCAAGGTCCATGTGCGATCCGGGGGTGGCGACCGAGATGGTGTTGAACCTGACCGTAGCATTCTTGCCGACGCATTTGGCTATCGGAGATGCCTGGATGGTGTGCACCGGTTTCATGATAACGTAATTGGAGAGATATAAACCGTCTTCTTCGATGATCGCCCCGGTCCTGGGCCGAACCTCGGTCTCCGGCGACCAGGTGTGGATCATGCTGAAGGTGATTTTGGCGCCCTTCTTGATATAAAACTCGGACACGCCGACATGAAGGCCCATCGACTGGCGGTGCGCCACGGCGCAACCGGTGATGATGTGGAGTTCCGAACCTTCCTCGGCGATGATAATGTTGTGGACGTCCTGGACAGCCTGGTTGTGCTGCAGGTAAAGGCAAGCCTGCACCGGATAATCTGTTTTGACGCCGGGTAAAGCGCGGATGAAATAGCCATCGGCGTCATTGAGTTCGACGTGGGCGGTGTACTTGTCGGCGTCCACCTGGACCGCTTTCCACCAGTAATCCTTCAGCCAGTCGTACTTCTTCCTGGCCTCGGAGATGCTCATAACCTCGATGCCTTCCTGGGCGGCGCCAAAGTGAACCGGGGTGTTGTCCAGTTGCACAAAGGTGCCGGAGCGGGCGCTGCGGTCGTCGAGCATGACGCCGGACTCAAGCATCCGTGACTTGTCTACCTCGTCGATGGTCTCAGGTTTTTCGATATATTTTTTTTCGCCCTTTTTGGGGACGACGAACTGTTCCAGATCGATGTCCGGCCCGGCGGCAGCTTTTTTGCCGGCGGCGGCTTTGGCCCGTTCGATGAGTTCGCTATCAGTTACCTTTTGCAGATTTGGCATGAAGCGCATTCTCCGTAACCTTTGATTTTGATCGTTTCCAGAATTTCGTGGGGATCGCCTTCGCAGATGATCCTGCCTTCGAACATGACGTAACCGGTCCGGGCATTGACGTATTCAAGGATGTGGCCGGTGTGAGAAATAATGAGGCCGCTGCGGGTCCGGGAACGCATCGGATGGGACTTTTTCAAGAGGTCATTGATGAGCTCGCCGATGAGGGCGATATTTTCGAGATCGACGCCCGACTCCGGTTCATCGAGCAAAACCAGGTCCGGGCTCTGGGCCAGGAGTTGGAGCAGTTCCGACCTTTTCGTTTCGCCGCCCGAGAAGCCATAGTTGATGTCTCGATCGAGGAAATCGACCATATTGGTCTTTTCGGCCAGGCCGGGTATCACGTCGACGCTTTCACGCCCGCGGAAGCAGGCTGCCACCATATCCCGGGTCTTGACGCCTCTGACAATGGGCGGTCTCTGGAAAGACAGGCCGATGCCGGCCCGCGCGCGTTCATCGAGAGTGGCGTGGGTGACGTCTTTGCTTTCGAAAATGATCTTACCGCCGGTGATCTTGTAGCGGGGGAACCCCATGATGGTCATCAGCAGGGTGGTTTTGCCGCTGCCGTTGGGGCCGTAGATGACGTGGGTTTCGCCGGCATTGATCGAAAGGCTGATGCCGTGGAGGATTTCTTTGCCCTCCACCTCAACCCTGAGGTCTTTGATTTCAAGGAGTTTTTCGGCGGCCATGATTCACCTCTCGGGGCAATTATGCGATATGCGAAATCTAATGTCTGTGATGAAAATCACCGGATTAGTTGTCCTGTTATTATCGGGCACTCAGGTGCGAGGGTCAAATGTACCAACATTCGAAGCCGCCTTCATCCCCACGTCGTTGCAAGCCGTAGGGTGGGTGGAGCGCAGCGTAACCCACCACCCATCTTTGCGCCGCCCGTTCCTCGATGCCCAATTATTGTGACCTCCCCACCGCCGCCCGCGGTTCGTAGCGCCTGGCGGCCTCGACGGTGAGAGCCAAGGACATCAGGTAATCGTCGTGGGCTTTGGAGGGGTCAACGTAGAAGTTGAGCGCCCGGTTGGGTTTGTAGTCTGCCGCAGCGCTCTCCAGTTGCCGCCAGCATTCCTCGCACTCCATAGACCCGTCGCGGGCGTAGAGTTGCAGCCTCCCTGTTCCCGCCGCCGCCAGGAGCTCGTAGCCGAGGGTACTTTTAGATGACGCTGTGAAAACGAATGAAACGAATCGGTGGCCCAGCGATTGTTTGAGCGACGAACATAGCGGGCTGCCCAGGCCGGTGGCGTCGGCGACGAGGCGTTTCAGGCCCCACCCCTTGGCGGCATCGGTAATCTTTTGCAGCAGAAGAGTATAGGGGAGACCGGTCCAGGAGTAGTGGTTGACTATGTGGAGCCCCATCTCCCTACCCTCTCCTCGTGGGGGAGAGGAGGTACTTATCTCAGCAATAGTCAATACAGTCGAATCGCAGGCGGCATTGCCCTCCCCACCGAAGTCCAGGCCGCCGACGTAGACCGCGCCGGGCTTTGGGAAACGGCAGCGGGGGAAATCGCCGGCCATGCTGATCAACTGCTCATCGGAGAAGAAACCGCCGCCATTAGAGACATTCTGTAAGGCGTACTGCGTCCGGAAGGTGGGGTGATTTTCACCCAGACGGGCACGCTCGCCTTCGACGTAGGAGCGGTAATCGGCGTTACAGCGGCCGACCTCCTCCCAATCGAACCGGAAGTGCCGCTTGATACCGTCGGAGCGTTCCAGTTCAAGGTTGCGCGATTTGACGGTGTCGAGCAGATTGCCTTCCCGCCACGGGGTACCATAAAGGACGGTGGTAGCGTTCCTCGTGGCGGCCATGGGGCGGAAGTCGCGGTCGAACTTCTCGATGGACACGTCCTGGGCTTCGTCGACCTCGAGGAGGAGGTGGGCGGTATTGCCGACAACATTGGCCGATGGTTCGGCGGACATGAAAATGGCGCGGGCATCGCCGAGCCTGACGATGTGCCCGGATTCGATAGCGTAATCTCCGGCAAAATTCATCATATCCAGACAGTCGCAAAGCCGGCGGAGGGAGATCAAAGCCTGTGGCTTGAAAGTCGGGGCGCACTTGACGATATTCAGCGGGAACTCGAGGTATTGGGCCAGAAACCGTGCTTCCAGCCAGGCTGACAACTCGTTCTTGCCGCCCTGGCGGGCGATCTCAACGGTGAAGGTCAGCCCGCGGCGGTTCAGCACAGAGTCCTTGACGGCCTCGAAGACTTCGCGCTGGTAGGGATAAAAATCTTCAATTGTGGAAGAGGAGAAATTCATAAAGACGAAATCCTAATATCTAATTTCTAAATTCTAAATTCTAAATAAGTCCAAAATCCAAAATACAAAACACAAAATGAGCGACCGGACTATCGAAGGAGCCTAACCTGCCCCTTCCCCTCGGCTCGAAGCTGCTCGCCGTAGGAAGGGGTGTGTTTTTAAGAGGTTCCGGCTCGCATACCCAGCTCGCCGGAACCTCTAGACCGAGGCAC
Source organism: Dehalogenimonas etheniformans (assembly GCF_014672715.2). Lineage (NCBI taxonomy): Bacteria > Bacillati > Chloroflexota > Dehalococcoidia > Dehalococcoidales > Dehalococcoidaceae > Dehalogenimonas > Dehalogenimonas etheniformans. The sequence goes on from NZ_CP058566.2 coordinate 682,419, forward strand.
TACCCCAGGGACGGGAAACCTATAATCCAAAAGAGCGATCAGCTGTCAGGCTTCAGCTTACAGTTCACAGTCAACGGTTAGCAGTTTTGAGTTTCCGATTGAGCCTCGGTTTGCAGGCACCGAGATTCTTCGCGATGCTCAGAAAGACAGGGTCGGGTAAGCACGGCGACCTCGGCGGCGGCATCCGGTACCGTATGCGTGGTCTTGCGATCACCGATGATCCGGCTGGCTTTATCGATCAGGACGAGGTGTCCGGAATATTTGCGGCGGACCATAGCCAGGGACAACGTTCGTACGATGTCAGAGGCAAGCTTGGGGTTCGGCGGATCAAGCTCCGACACGAACTGGAGGCACGAACGTAGGAAACCGATCTCCGCGTCAATACCTTCCAACTCGCAGGCTTCGTCGATGATATCCTGCCGGTAGAGAGGGGCTTTTCTGGAATAAAAGCCGTGAACGCGAGCGTTCTGGTTGCCGGGCTGGCCGCCGCGGCGGGGTGGAGGGACTGTTTCGCGTTGGGTGGCACTTGGCAGGGAGTCATGAGCCGTGAGTCCAGATTCCGGGGGATTTGCTATATTCAGTTGTTGGGTAGTACCTGTGTTCTGATTCATGACAAGAATTATAGCACACGTGTACTCTCAAGCTGTCAAGCGTTTCGTGTCGTTTTTGGTGCCATTTCCAAAAAATATTTTTACGACAAACCGTTCAACGAAATGAGGCCAGTAGAAAGAGGGAATATCGCTCTGGATATTAGGCGATCAAGGGTAGATCGAGTTCTTGAAAAATTCGACGGCTTAAGGTTTCAGCCTGTTTGTGATCGAAAGTGCGGTTGAGTAGTTCCTGATTGATCTTCTGGAAAAGGTCTTTTAGGTAAGATTCATAATTCTGAACCGCTCTTGATACTAAGGCTTCGGCTTTTTCAGTTTCTTTGGGAGATAGTGACTCTATGTAAGGCAAACATATGACATACTCGCCGGGCTTCCGCGCGTAAATGATGTACTTAGCCGCTGCGATGCTGGGGGCATCATAGTCATATCCAGAGCCATCAATAACGCGCTGTCGACCCATAAAATAATGCCCAAACTTTAGAGGCGCGTTAGGCACTTGAACGCTCATGCAATCCTGCGGTTTGGGTTTGCAAGTCAGGAAGTCATCCGGGAAAGTCTTGATGCCCTCCGCGATCAAGTCCTTGGATACTTGCTCAACAAGTTCTCCAATATTCCTGATGACTTTCGCCTGCTTCTGCTTTTTTCGCATGGCAGCAAGATCGATACGCTCTCGTACCAATTCAGTAAGGCTGTCATAAACGTGACGAAGATATTTGGCCGGATCGAGCCCCAAAGCCTCCAAAATCAAACCGTCCAGTTGTTGGCGGTCTTTCAACTTGATTTCTTCGAAAATGGGTTTGACTGGACGTTTGGTTACCTTCTGGAAAGCCTCTAATATTTGAATACGCTTTTCCAAAGTGATCAACTGGATTTTGGGGACAAGTAACTCATCAATTTCAGGGCCTATAAATTTCAGAACACCTTCGCCAAGATTCGTACGACCGTGTGTCTGTACCAAGAGGGAATTTAACGAAGAATTCAACCACGCAGAAAGAATATCCTTATTGGCGGCTATTTTGGAAGAACCCTGAAAGAAAACATCACTTACCAACACACCATCTTCATTAATCGGGAAGAATGTTCGTTCTCCTTGAAATGCGATAACAAAAAAATCCGAAAAGGTAATATCATCCAGAGACCACCAATGGGTTCTTCCACGAACTGACGGAACGTCTGGATACGGAATTCCTGAGGGAGTAATTTGTTTTTCGGAATATTCTATGTATTTCAATGCTCCTAACTTACGTCTTCTACGGAGCTCTTCCTTACTCAGATTACATACGAAAAGTCTCGTCGAAGTTAAATACTTGTTTACATATATGCGCGATAAATTGCGTGGGGATTTGATAATTGGTAATAAATAATCATCTTCAATACCAAAATGCTCTATCGTACTTGAAGACGGATAGAAGAATTCGTTAATACCCGTTTTAATACCAAATTTTATATCGCTCACTTCGCGAAGGGGTAAAAATTTATCATTATTTTGTTCAAATAAATCAAAATAAACCTGTGGTGCACGTAAATATTGGCCCCATTTAGCTGTCTTTTTTTCTTTCAACAGTTGGTTTTTAAGGTCACTCTGTTTGACAAAACGAATACGAAAATCATCGTCATCAGCAGTCCCCACGTCGTTCAACGTGCATTTCCGTGAAGCCCCGTCGATAACGTAGCAATGTTTATCCGCGGCACCCTCTATCTGTTGAACTAAACCGTCCAAACCATACCAGCGTTTTGCGGGGTCAACCTTTGGGTCCCAAGGAATAAGATCGGCCAGCTTCTTTTTGATTTTGACGAAGCTAACGATGTTTTCATCCCGGTTCTTTGAATTCGAACAGCGTTCGAGGACGGTAACAACCGTGTTAACCGCTGCGTCCTCAAACCACGGCTCGCACCGGGACTCTAGGACAGCGACAATCTTGAAGTTATTAACCATGTACTTCTGAAGTTCGTATCCATAGGCTACATCAAGCCATGAATTTGACGTGATGAAGCCCATACGGCCGCCTTCTTTAATGAAGCGGCCGCAGTGGAAATAAAGATATGCGTAGATATCAGCCTGGCCAGAAAGATTCAAGTCAATGTCATCGAAGACGGCATAGGGATTGCGATTCAACTCTGCGACAATGGTTTCCCGATTGCCTTGAATATCGAATGCGTCAGGATATGCAGACAACCAGTCGTTCTTTATAACCTGCTCGAGCTTAGCTTTGTAACCTTTTTCCAGTTTCTCGATGAGTTCCTGCCGGATAAATGGGAAGTTGCCAACTGCGGCATCAAAAAGGGGAATTGCCTCTTTTATTTTGGTAATGCCGGAGCTTGGATCTACTTTTGGTGGAGGAAAATCAAAAGAATCTCCAGGATTGATCTCAAAGAAATCTTTGACGATAATCCGCGGGAAATTGGCGTAATTCGAAAGGTCCTGGCGGAAAAGGTTGATAGTCGCAAGTTCGGCGGGGAAATGGGCAATATCAACGCCCCAAATCTGAGGCAATAGGCGTTTATGGTCAACAAGCCCCAGGTGGCGCATTTTTTTGTTATAAGCACGCAGCAAGAAGGTGCCGGTGCCGCAGGTTGGATCAAGAACTTTATCATCACGCTCGCGGACGCAAAAAGCGAGAACCAAATCCACGAGGTTTTCTGGTGTGAAATACTGGCCCAATTGATGACGTTCCGTCTGCGGGATCAGTTTTTCAAATACAGCGCCAATAACGTCATGGGGCATGTGGCTGAAGCTAAACCTTTTCAGATCGATAAGTAGAGAATCAATTTCACGAATAGCTGAGTCTGGCATCTCGATCTCATCCGGTAAGCCTTCTTCGAAGACGGCATGCCAGTCAACGTCGCGGGCGTAGGAGAATACCTCTTTCAGATGTTCGCGGGCTTCTCTGCCAGTCAACCCGCCGATACCGAGTTCCGGCAGACGTTCCCGCCATTGTTTTTGAAGCGTCAGATAAAAGAGAATTCGCACTAGCAAACGATAGATGATCTGTTTGGCGACTGCTTGATAGAAATTAGCAGCGGTGACGTTAGCTATACCTTGCTTGGTGCCCCATGCCTGAAGGGACTGACGGAATTTGCTATCTCCGCCAACGCGTTGTAAAAGAGCATCTCGTAGAACGGGAAAAAGAGCCTCAACGGCCTTACTCAAACGGCCGACAAAAAAGTTGGTGTCAGCTTCAATCTGGTGGAGAGTGTGATCGAAATAAAGCGTTTTTAGATCATTCAGTATCTCGGCGGCGCGCTCTTTGAGGCGCGCCGCTGTCAGACGATCGGTCCACATATCATCCGGCAGAGAAATGACAATTGACGGATATTCTTTGACGCGGTCAGATGAAGATACAGGGATGAGGGGCTGCGGGGTACGCCACAGAATTGCGTGCCGCATATTCCAGGTTACGAATTGGTCGGCGTTCATGGCGCGAGCTTTGGCAGCGGCTGCTTCGAGGAGTTCGGGGTCATCGGCGCGGGTTGCAGGGGTTTTGAGTTCCCAGCCGCAGAAACCTTGCTTGGCAGAGCGATCCAACCATATCTGTACATCAGGGAATTTGGTGGTCTCACCGACTGTTCTGATTGAGGTCTCACCGGTAACATCTTTGAATGGGTAAGTACCGGTGGAAATGAATTCATTTAGCCAAGAGACTACCTGGCTGCTGAATTCACGCTCGTTGGATTTAACGTCTGGCATGATTCCAAACATTATAGCGGGTCAGAGGAAGAAGGCAAGGAAAATATGAGGAGATGTGGAACGAGGCTGGCGACCCTCGCTGCTTGCCCGGCATGCTATAATCATCTAAGGAATCGAAGGCAAGATGAATTTAGTCGGCATTCTCCTCATAATCTTGGGCATCGCCCTTTTTATCGCTGAGTTTTTTACTTCAGGCTACGCCCTTTTTGGGGCTGCCGGGCTTTTTGCCCTGATCCTGGGGTTGATCCTGATCTTCGATTTTGCCGTTCCATCCTGGGTTACAGTCACATTGTTCATCCTTATCCTTGTTTTTGCCGCCACGGCAACGGTACTCGTTTTCCGCCGGGTAGCGGAAGCCCAACGCCAAAAGGTGGCAACCGGCCACGAGGAACTCATCGGCAAGACGGCTGAGGTGCGATCCGAATTAAATCCATCGGGGACAGTGTTCATTGAAGGCGAAATCTGGTCAGCGCAGATTAAAGAAGGCAAAGCCGCGGCGGGGGACAAGGTGATCGTAACCGGAATCGACGGTTTAAAACTCTACGTTTCCAAAACGGTTAAGGAGGAGGAAAAATGCCCGAATCAACCATTAACGCCCTAATTCCCTGGCTCATTGTCCTGTTGGCCCTTATAGTTTTGCTGGCAATGTCGGTCAGGGTCGTTGCCGAATACGAACGCGGTGTCATCTTCCGTTTGGGACGCCTGGTCGGCGCCAAGGGGCCGGGTATTTTCCTTCTTATCCCGTTCATCGACCGCATGGTTAAAATGGACCTTCGCGTTGTCGTCATGGATGTGCCCGCTCAAGAAGTCATTACCCGCGATAATGTTACGGTACGCGTCAATGCCGTAATTTACTTCCGCGTGGTTGACCCCCAGGCAGCGGTGGTGAAAGTTGCCGACCACATCCGGGCCACCAGCCAGATAGCCCAGACAACCCTGCGAAACGTCCTTGGCCAGTCCGAACTTGATGAGCTGCTGGCTAACCGAGAGAAACTAAACGACATTCTGCAGGACATAATAGACAAGCAGACCGACCCCTGGGGCATCAAGGTTTCCACCGTCGAAATCAAAGAAGTGGAACTGCCGGAGACAATGCGCCGTTCGATGGCCGCCCAGGCCGAAGCCGAACGGGAACGCCGCGCTAAAATCATTCACGCTCAAGGTGAATTCGAAGCTTCTACCAAACTGGCGATGGCCGCAGATGTCATAGCCAAGGAACCGGTTACGCTTCAACTGAGATATTTGCAGACATTGACCGAGATCGCTTCGGAGAGAAACTCCACCGTGATTTTCCCGGTGCCGATCGACCTCATAAGCATGTTTATGAAAAAGTTCGGGGGAGACAGCAAAAAAGACGAGAAGCAGGGATAAGTCCGGCTTTAACTCAAGGTAACGTCGCCGGCAACAACGGTACAAATAGACCCGTCGGTCCGGCGGATTATCAGGGCGCCTTCATCCGTGACATCGGTGGCGGTCCCTTCAATCGTCGCCTCTCCCATGGTAGCTTTAACCGGCTGGCCCAGGGTGATAAGCCTGGCTTTCCAACTGTCCAACAGGGCGGTTTTATCAAAGTTCGAATACCGGGACTCGATCCTATCGATCGCCGCCCTGAGCAGGTTCAAAGAATCGACCGGCATTCCGGCTTGTTCCGACAGACTGGTGGCGACGCCGGTGATCTCAGGACTGGTAGATATGTCGACATTGACGTTGATGCCGACGCCGATAACGGCATATTGTTTGCCTCGTGAAAAGCTGCTTTCAACCAGCATGCCGGCGGCCTTTCTCCCTCCGATCAATACGTCGTTGGGCCACTTGAGACCGGCCTGAACCGCAACGCATTCTTCTATAGCCTCGGCTACGGCCAAACCGGCAAGCATGGTCAGGTACGGCAGTTTTTCTATCGGGGGATACAGCAGCACCGAGAAGTAAAGCGAACCCGGTGGGGATATCCATTTACGGTTCAGGCGGCCCCGCCCCTCGGTTTGTTCGGCGGCGATGACGAGAGCCCCTTCCCGCGCTCCTTTGTGAGCCAGTTCACCGGCCCGGTCCATGGTCGAACCGATGGAATCGTAGGTAAACAGGGTGTGTCCCCAGCGGCAGCCGGCGAGGGCTTTTTCGACACTCCCGAAATCAAGCGAATGCATCAAGGAAGTATATCATCCGGTAAGTCCGGGTTGCCATTGACACAACGGCGAACCGAACCAATAATGGTCTTAAGGTGAAAGATATGAAGGCCGAAGAGAAGTTAAAAGAATATAAAGCTAAGCGAAATTTCAAAAAAACTACCGAACCGCCTGCTGAGGTTGTTCCATCTTCGGCTAAGCCGATGTTCGTCATTCAGAAACACGACGCGTCTCACCTGCACTATGATTTGCGCCTGGAAATCGACGGCGTTTTGAAGAGCTGGGCGGTGCCCAAAGGACCCTCACTCGATCCACAGGCCAAGCACCTGGCCGTACCCACCGAAGACCACCCGATGGCTTACGGCGGGTTCGAGGGGACCATTCCGGAAGGGGAGTATGGAGCGGGAACGGTCATGGTCTGGGACACCGGCACCTACCGGAACATCAAAGCAGATAAGCCTGAACCCGAGACAATGTCTGAGGCTTACGATAAAGGCAGGATCGAGGTTTTCCTTGAAGGGAAGAAACTTAAGGGGCTGTTCGCCTTGATCAAGACTGCCCGTGGCTGGCTCTTCTTCAAGATGAACGATGAATTTGTAAAAA